>NZ_LBIX01000175.1:0-450487 GCF_028128655.1 Bradyrhizobium sp. CCBAU 45394
TGCCGTCGCCGTTGAAATCACCCGTGTACCATGTGAGACCGCTATGCGTCGGCAGGGACCAAGCCGTCGGCTCGACACTGGACAGAGCCAAGTTGTCAAACGCGGCGAAGATGTTGCTGTCCGGGCGGGACGAGAGCCAGTCACTGCCTTCAACTCTGGTGAAGTCGTACAATAGACCTACGCCGGCCTTCATGACGAAGTTCTGCTGGAGCTGGGCGGCCGCAGCGCTGTATGTGGACGAGTCCGCTTGCATCGACGACACGTCGAAAACATATCCGGTTGGCGAGACCGCGGTATCGATCACCTGGTCCCAGCGGGCGTTAAAGGCAATCCCGAGGCTGGCATCGATCGACCACCAACTGCCGTCCACATAGACCTCGTTGATGGTGTACTGGCCGGCAGTGACGACAGTGTTCTCGAGACCATCATGGGTCAACATGGCTGCAAGCAACGTCGCTGCATCCGCCTGCGACCCGATCGATGCGGCGATATAGGTTCTGGCGGCCACATCTGCCGGCAGTGTGGTGCCGTCGACAGAGTTCGACGCAACGGTTTCTGCCGTCGAGGATCCGATGCTATCGCCGGTCCTCCACATACTCCCGATCCACTGCGCGAAGAACAGGACCTGGGCGACGGAGCTCGAAAAGGAGGCCAGATAGCCTGCGCTCGAGGCTGCCGTATAGGCCGACGAGATCGCCCGCTCCAGCTCGATCAGAGTATCAACCGAGGCCGGACGCCACGTCTGCAGGCTCGCCTCGATATCGGCCGGGCTCTGGACATAAGAAAGGTCAAGCCGGGCTGCCGTGAACGACACCAGGAGATTGAACTGGTCCAACGTATAGCCATTCAGGTCCGCAGATGTTGCAATCGGTTCAAGGGCGCCGCTGTTGTATGGGCTGTAGACAGAGAACACATCGCTCTGACCATCGCCCGAGAAGTCGCCGATGCTGAGCGTGTGGTCGCCTGCATTGGTGTCCGAGGCCAACAGCACCGGATCCGTGAACCCCGTTCCGATAGACGCCAGATATTCGAAGCCGATGCCGTCGACTTGGCGGCCGAGGTCGTCAAGACCGTCACCGTTGAAGTCGCCGACGTACCATTGGCCCGCGGTGCCCTGTCCGGCCGAGGTCCATAAGCCCGCATACTGAAAACTGGACCCGGTCGAGAGGAAGACAGTCGTGCCCACGCCCGCAGTATAGGCAGCGAGATCGTCAAGTCCGTCACCGTTGAAATCGCCGACGTACCAGTTCTGGCTGCCCGAGCCGGCAACCGTCCAGCTGCCCGCCGAGACGAACGAGGAGCTATTCGACAGAAAGACTTCCGCCCCCGTCACGCCGTTCACAGTGCGAAGGATATCCGTCAGGCCATCGCCATTGAAATCGCCGACCGACCAGCCAAGACTCCCGTCATTCTCAGCTGTCCAGCTCGATCCCGCCGAAAAGCCGCTGCCAGTCGATAGATAGACATAAGCAGCCGAAGTGCCCGACTGATAGGACAGCAAATCATCGCGGCCATCACCGTTGAAATCACCAACGATCCATCCCTTTGATCCGGCATTGACCGTTGTCGACCAGACCGCGCCGGCCGTTAGTTGCGATCCGTCCGACAGAAAGACTTCGGCGCCCAGCGAGCCGGATGTCGCGCGCAGGGCGTCGGTCTTTCCATCCCCGTCAAAATCGCCAATCGTCCAGCCCTTAGGAGCAGTTACAGAGCCGCTCCATTTCGTGCCTGTACCGGACCACTGCACAAGACCAGTTTCATCGAGGAAAGTGTGGCCATAAGCCAAGCTTTGATAGAAAGTAACGGGATCTCGGCGATAGCCGTCGGTGAACTGCCCGACGGCAACGTCTTGTGTGAATGTGTTGAAAAAGTCGACCAAACTGTCGCGATAGACGCTCGACCCTTGCATCTTGCCAGCATGATCGAACTGAAAGACATTGATCGTCTGATCGGTGGAAATTACCTGGTCCCAGGCACCTTCATAGGCAAGCCCCAGATTGGCATCGATCGTCCACCACTCGCCATCGATTAACGCTTCGTTGAAGACGTGAGCGTTGCCGCTGACCACGCGGCTTTCGATGCCGGCTTCCAGCAACAGATAGGACATGACAGTCGTGTAATCGGTGCAGCAACCGATCGGAGAATCGAGGAACGTGCGAACAGTGACGTCTGCCGGATCAGTTACACCGTTGATTTCATTATCGACGACTGCGCCGGTTGCCAGGAGTTGAGTAGGATTGCCATACGACCACAGGCCGGAGACCCATTGGAGGTAAAAGAAAACTTGCGCCTGCTCTGGCGTGAAATCAGTGCTCTGCGTCGTGCTTTGGTACTGTGCATCAACGTATTGCGCAAATTCCTGCCAGGAGTCGATGCCCGCCCGCCAGTCCGTCCCCGAGGCTTGGAGCGAGATGTTGCTGTCATAGGCCTTGTAGTTCAGACGACTTGCGTGATCATCGAGCAACGCAGCCGCCTGGACCGGATCGTAGCTGTAAAACTGGCCGACATACCGGTTGTCAAGCTGCCCCTGCGTCGTGGCGTCGCGTGACTGCGCGCCAATGCTGTACCAGCCAGTCGAAGCGATTTGGAGAAGCGCATTTCCTTCCGACGTATAGGCCGGCGTCAGATCCCAGCTGCCGCTGGGCGGGGTATAAATAAAGTGATACTCGTCCGAGGCATCAATTCCGTCGAACTTGATGAGTACCGTCTGACCTTTGAAGACAATTTGTGGTATAATAACTGAATATGTCAAACATGCCCCCAAGCAGCATCGATCCGGTCTTCAGACGAGACAGGAGCCTTCTGGCAAGCGGGCGTCGGCTTCACCAAACGCCAGCCAAACCTCTCTGATAATATTCCGCCTCCGCAGCGGAATATGTAACCGGCGAGCCACACCGACGGGCTGATGGCGGTCGCTTGTCCTCAAACGCGGAGCTCTCGGTACCGGTTTGCGTGCGATCTCGAGCATCGGGCACGTTGCTTCGGTAGCCAGACCGGTTCTTTCTTAGCGGCCGCAGTCCCTCGTACACTGTGACTGTGGCTTCAGATGTTTGCGGGGGCCCCTTGCCAGAAATCGAGGCAGCTGGCATGCCACGTGAGCCCGAACTGAGGGGGGTCGATCCGGCAATGGGTAGGTTCCGGAAAGTGAGTGGCGATCAACCGATTGAGATATTGATCGGAGGCCGCGCGTTATATTGTCCCCATCAAACAACTGGCCCCTGTTAGCTTATCCAGTTCTAGTCACGCTGCCTGCAGAGGCCGCGAAACGCGGTCGCCAAAGCGCCAGCAAGCCTTGTCAATTCTGAAGAGCGCAGGGTCGGAGTCTCGCATCTATGGTATAAGGATACCGTAGATGCACAGGTGTGATAGCATCTTTTCGCAACCTTGCGTTTTGTTGCACTTTGTTGCGCTCGAACTGTGGAGCGCATCCGGATCGCCGGATTCTTTGCGAAAGAGCCGCCGCAACTTGGCGGTTGACTTGCGAAGCCCCCACTGTTTGCGAGCATGTGCGATAGCGATCGTTACCCGAAGGGCCGAGACACCCATAGGGTGGCTCGGTGAGGAGCGAAGCGACGAGTAGAGCGCGGGCCGAAGGCATCGCCCAAACGCTTGCCCGCGTAAGTGAGTGAGGGTCGCTTTAGTAGCGAACCCGAAAGTCTACCATCATGATCGTTTTCACCGTTTCGAATGCAAGCCGCATGTCCGTCACAGGGCGCAAGCGAACCTGGAGCTGACGGCTGGCGACAACGATCCGGCCTGGCCGAGCCACCGCAAACGGCCAAGATACGGTTTGAGCGCGGTCTTGTGCTGCGTGAGGACGGTCAGATCTTCGGTGGAGACGACCTGACGATCGGCTCCTGCACCACAGTCACGTGCTGACTATCCGCGGCGACGGCTACCGGCTCCGCGCCAAGCGCAAGAGCGGCCTCATCAAGTCGCCCGCCGCTGACGGCCCTCCGGTCGGCTCCGCCTCCCTCCGTCCCGTCAGCGGCGGAGCTAACCTTCAACCGACATCATGAACCCGAGGATGGGGGCAGTTCTTCATGACGCAAAGGGGGCAGTTCCGGATGGCGTTTGACAATTGTGGAGTTCGCGAGCCGGGCCGTTAGGTCCGGCGAGCTCGCGACGCGGATTCGCGTCGAAGCCGCCGATCCGGTGACCGGATCGGCGGCGCGGTTGCAGTAGTTGGTTGTATGGCCGCGTGACCCGAGCCGGGTCACGCGGCTTGCACTGTCAACATGCGCGCTCCAAGAGCAGCTTCGCTTTCCCTTCCAACTCGAGCCTAGCATCTTGGTGCAACTTGGCGCGGGCCAGCGCTGTGATCCCCTGCACAAAATCAAAGATGCTTTCCGGCTTACGGCTTTCCTCGCCGAGAACCGTCTCGATAATTTTTGTCGTGTCCGATTTGGAGAAACCACCCTTGCGGAGGAAGCTTTCGCGGTCCTCGTCGGTGCGAGCAACGATCCGCTGTCGCGCGGCCTTGATGCCGGCCACGAATGGCGCCGGTGAAGAATTTGCAAAATTCGTCAATGCTGGTGCGGCTTCATGTGCGAATCGTTGCGCGGCGAACTTCGAATGACGGATGGTAATCTGCTCGAAATTCTCCACGCCCCAGAGATTGCGGTTCATGCAGACGGCGCGCAGATAGAAGCTGGCGATGCCTAGCGTCTTGCTGCCAACTTCACTGTTCCAGCAATAGAAACCCCGAAAATACAAATCCGGCGATCCATCCGCCAACCTCCCGGCTTCGATGGGATTGGTGTCGTCGACCAGAAACAGGAACACGTCGCGGTCACTGGCATAGAGCGTCGTCGAGTTCTTGGTCACGTCCACAAAGGGATTGTGAGTCATGGTCGCCCAATCCAGCACGCCCGGCACTTTCCAGCGGGTATCGCCCGTGCCGTTGCCCGCGATTTTCATGGTGGCAGCGACAAGCTCATGATCCCAAATACGGCCGTATTCGGGGCCAGTCACCGCGCGGAGCTCGACGCGCCCGTTATCGGCCTCCAATGTCTTCACCAGTTCTGCGCGATGCGAGATCAGGCCATGCTGCAGGTTGATGGCCGATAGCGCTGCGGGAAGCTGCCGCAGATAGGACGAAGGCGCGCCGGTCAGCGTGCACAACTGGCCAAAGCTCCAATGCGTCGGCGCCACGGGCTCGTCACGCCCAGGCACAACCAATGCCAATCGCTCCGCATCATCCCGGTCTGCCTCCACCCGGATCGCCCGGCTTTCGACGGTGCGCGTCTGCGCGCCTTCAGCCCGGCCACGGACGGCCTTATACAGGTCCGACAGGTTCAAATAGCGCTCGTCATCCGGTCGGGCAAACCATTCCGACGATACGCGCCCAATCCGCTGGCCGCGCGACACATCCACCCGAAAGCCGCTCGATGCTGGCCGTTCGCTTTGCTGCAAAGTCATCATGTTCATCTCGTTACTCCTATGGGCTGAGGTTGAAGCGCAGCGCTGCGCTGCAACCCTGCCCGTCGGCGAGACCTGGGGTAGCAAGGGCAAGGGCGGTCGGATGCGGAGGGGGATCACCCGCCCGAAGGGGCGCCGCGTGCGGCGCATCTGCACGCGCCCCGACGAAGTCGCGATCCAAGGCGCGGAAGATCGGGGATACCGTTCCGGCCGGCACGGCGTGCCGTGCTTCACCCTTGCCTGCGCGAGGGCGGAGCCCTTAGCAGTCCGCTTTCAAGAAAGATTGCGCTTCCTTGATCCGCATCAGCGGCAGAATCGAAAAGGCCCCGCCTCCGAGGAGGCGGGGCCGGTAATCCCGAAGGATCAATCGCCGCTACGGCGAGACCAGATCAGAGCGAATTCGTCAGCACCATCGATCTTGACGAGCGAGGCGTAGATTGCACCAGGCAGCGCCGGATCATCGATCTTGCAACTGAGGTAGGTGCGATCGCTGTCGCGTGCGACCTTCTTCCAGGCCGCCCCGCACTCGACCGTGCCCGCGACGATCCGGTAGTCGGGCGCCTTGTCGTTACCGGTTTCGGAATTGGCGACCAGCTTTGCTTTCAAGTTGAGCGTAAGGGTCTTGATGGACCCGATATAGCCGGTTTCCGACGCGGTGAAGGTGCCGATCTGAGCCATGATAGTCTCCATTTGTTACTCGGGCCGCGACCATCGCTGCCTCGATGGCGATCGTTGGCCCGGGGAGCGATCGGCCCGCAGCCGTCAGGCCCGCAGCGCACGCGGAGGACTGCGTCAGCCGGCTTTTTTGACTTCTCGCGAGGAATGCCGCCGCTTCGCGGCAGGGGAAAAAAGCTGGCGTACCAGTTGCGGGAAGGCGATCGAGGCGAAGCCGGCCCTCGGGCTTGATCCGCTCATTCGAGGCTGCGCAGGACGCGCGCCGTTGACAGGCAAACGGACACAATCATGGCGCATGGCGCTGGATTGCAGGGGGATTAAACCGGTCTTCTCGGGGACATGGGCGATACACACGTTTCGAGGGCCGGGCGGTGAAGTTAAGGCAGGTTGGCGATCAGATTTGGCGGTTTTCGCGCGGCACGAAAGGTCGCGCACCTTGGTCGCTCTGCGACGGCCGATCTGCCCTCGATTTCATGCATGATCCAATGCTGCGCTGTTACGGGTGGTCCTCTCGTCGAAAAGTGCGGGTGACATAACGCATCCGGTCAGCCAGGCGGCCGGCACCCATGATACATGGTCCACCCTTTGGGGGGCCTTTTGTGCCCGGAGTGGGATTGCTGGATCCATGAATTTGCCGCGCGCCGATCGGGCGCACGGCAAATTTTTATTGCTGGGCTGGGGCCGCATAAGCGGCCCCAGCGTTGGCGTCATTCGGCGGCCTCCGATATGAGGTCGCCGTCTCGCGCAGCGTTTGATGTATCCATGACCTTGTGCCGAGGTTCGGCCGTTCTCAGCGGGGAGGGCAGCCATCCGGTCGCCGCCAGCAACTGTTCGGCTGCTTCCGCCATGTCAGCCTTCTTCATATCGACGATGCGCTCGGCGGCCTCGTTGCTCACGCCTTCGCTGACCGCCTCCAAAATGCGCGCCTTGGTGATGCGGCCGAGATAGCTGCGCACGGTCGGACGCCAGTATCCGGTCATGTCGAGGGAGATGGCTTCCGCCAATTGGTCGGCCGTTGCCAACGCGCGCGGCCGCCGCTCCAACGGGAGTATGACCGCATTGACAGTCAGCGCGACACAATGCGCAAACAGGCTCATGCGACTGTCGTGGTCAAGCTCGGCCACGAAGGTCCACAGTTCCGTGACGTCCCGCGGCATCTGCCGTGCCCAATTGGCGTGACGATCCGCCCAAGCCTTGCCGGGGGGAGTATCCTCGATGCTCTCTGCATGCGCGGCGAGGTCGGTCTTGACCGGCCGGATGCCGACGATATGCACATCCGCACCGAGATAGAATATTTGAGCCGCGAGCGCATGCGTGACCGCCAGGATGGCGACTTCGGGCTGTTCGCTCAAATTGAGGCGCAGTCCCAAGGTGCGATGTGCGGTGATGTCCCGGACGAGAAGGTCGGACAAGGGCCGGTCGTCGGCCTCCTCGCTGGCGGCCTCTGCTCCCCCTGCGTTATCCTGCATGGACTGGCCGTCCGCATCATGGCTCCCGTTCCTCGACCGATCGCCGCTCTCCCGCTCAGCTTCGGACTGCAGCTTTTCGTCTCCCGGGCGAACGAAGCCGCGTTCGATTCTGATGGTGCCGTCGTGATTGAGGATCACAAAGGCTCCGCTGCGCGCGATGTCGTTAGGATCGTAGGCCTGCCGCTTCGCCTCCAGCCGTTCGATTTCTGCTTCAAGCTCGCCGAACTGCGCGTGAACGTCGTCGGAAAGCTCTTCGACGGTTTTATACTGTTCGGTCAGTTGGTCGAATTGGCTCTGGGCCACCTCCAGAGCGCGCGCGTCTTTTGCCGAGAGTTCGACGGAATGCGGATAAATCCGCCGCATGCCGTGCGCGTGCGGGAAATCAAGCTGGGCTTCGGTCCATTTCCAGCCCTCGGCCTCCCGCAACGCCTCGGCCTCGCTGTCGAGCTTTGCCGTGACCAGGCCATCGAGCAAGGCAACATCTTCCAGATAGCCGCCGCGATCCTCGGTGAAGAGATCGCGCAGGACCGTGCCGCCCGCTTCCGTATAGGCCTCGATCCCGACGAAGCGGGCGCGGCGGTCGGTGGCGGGGACGTGAGTTTCCATGAGCAGGCGGCGGATCGTACTGGCGTCCCGATTGTAGGATAGCCGCTCATAGACGGCTTCCTGTCGGACATGATCGTCGGTGATGGCAAAGGCCGCCAGTTGGTCGAGGCACAATTCACCATCGCGATAGGCCTGCATCATCTTCGGCGAGATCGCACCCAACCGCAGGCGTTGCCGCACCACGTTCGGCGTTACGCCGAAACGCGCGGCGATTTCTTCGGCACCAAACCCGCGTTCGTCCGCCAGCTTCTTGAAGGCCTCGAACTGGTCGGCCGGGTGCATGTCCTCCCGGGTGACGTTTTCGTCAAGACTGATTTCGAAGGCGTCGTTCGTGGTATCGACGATGCAACGGATCGGCTCGGTCTTCTTGATCTCCTTCCGCTTCACCCGCAAGAGCTGCGCCAGCCGCCGCCCCTCGCCGATGGTCACGAAGTAAAATCCGGTCGCGACACCTTCCGCATTAAGCTCAGGTTCGACGACAAGATTTTGCAGAATGCCCTTGGCGGCGATGCTCGACGCATAGCCTTCGATTGCTGCTTCGCTATGCGGCGTCTTACGTGCGTTCTTCGGTGACTTCTTGAGCTTGCTGAGCGGAACGAAAATCTCCGTCCCGCTTGCGGGGACGGTCTTCACCTGCTTGGCCGACATGATCGATCTCTCCTGCTGTTTCACGGGCGCAGAGCGCGCACTCCGCGCCTGCGCCCCTGCCCGTCGGCGAGACCGGGGGTAGCAAGTGCCAGGGCGAGCCGGGCGGCGGGGGATCGCCCGCCCGATAGGGCCGCTCTCTGGAAGCGGGTCTGCACAAGCGAATGGGCAAGCCCGCGATGGTTCGTCGTCTAGGGACAGCGCGGAAGACCGGGGAGGCCGCCCGGGTAGGCGCCGGCATGAGCCGGCGCTTCACCCTGGCGCGCGCGAGGGGCGGAGCCCATTCGCGAGTTCAAAACGAGATAGTCGTCTCGATCGAAATGAAGTCATCCTCCGACAGGACCAGCAAGAAAGGCAGCCGCAAGAGCGTCAGCATAGCGCCGCCCCTGGCGGGACGCGGGACCGACTGCAGTCCCGAGACCGGTTAAAAAGGCACCCGCAGGAGGGTCAGCATAGCGCCGACGTGGAACGCGGCGGGACCCGGGACCGAGTGCCTCCGGCGAGGGACACCATATGCAACCTGAGACATCTGCCACAGATGGCGACCAAATCGGCGGCGACGGTGGAGCAACACCATTATGGAAAGCAGGTCGCACCAGCCTGATGACAATCGACCTACAAATAATGCCGTCGAGCCGTGATCGGCTATTACTTCTGTCATTTCGTCATTTCGTCGGATCACGTCGGCAAAGGGGCCGGTGGGAATTGGCGCAACCAGTGCGGGGTTCTTGCACTCGCGAAGTTCTCCCGCGACGAGGAGACTTGGCAGATCCCCACCGCATGGTCCGACGAAATGACAAAATGCCAATATTCGTCAGCCAGGATTCCAACGTCCGAGATCCCTTTGAACCCTGCACGTCCGGGCGGTCTCGCAATCCTCGTGCGAGATAGCGCCAGTTCTGACGAAAAGCTCGCATGCTCCCGGCCGAAACAGGGCCAGTCTTTTCAGACGAGGATGAACACAATCACCCGGCGACCGGGTGATCGGTTCGGCCTTCGATCCTGCTCCTGGACATTTTTGTCATTTCGTCATTCTGTCAGGCCCCGACTCTCTGGGTGGTCTCGTACCTTCACCGCATCCTGAGTATTGTCATTTTGTCATTTCGTCGGGCTGCAACCCTGACGGTCATATTCGGAAGCCCAGGCACGATCGTGCCGCTGGAGCGCGGAACATTGGATTTTGTGGGGGGTCACGGGACTCATCGGGTTTAAGTCGCCTGTAGATCAGATGCCGCCCACACGAGGTGGGTCTCAAACGGAAGGCATCATCATGGCGAAGAAGCGTACCACGACCAAGGCGGAGGCCGATGCTCCGCCGAACGGAGATGCGATCGGCACGAACTGGCCCGCGGCCGATCTGACGTTCATGCAGCCGCAGTCGACGCCGGCTCCGGTGTTCCCGCTGCAGCACCTCACCCCGGCCATCGAGGCGCTGGTCCGCGGTTTCACGGATACGCAGCATCTGAGCGCCGCCTATGTCGGCCCCACCGTGCTCGCCACCGTCTCCGGCGCGATCGGCAATCGCTGGCGGATCGGACTGACGTCGGCCAAGACCGAGCCGCTCGCCTTGTTCGCCGCGATGGTGGGCCGGCCCGGCTCCGGCCGCAGCACCGTGATCGAGATCGCCCAGGACGCGCTTCAGCATGCCGAAACTGCGATCACGGGCCATGGCGCGAACACGCCGCGCTCCTCGGCGGGCTCGCAGGAGATGTCGGCGCATCAGGCGCGGCAGACCTCGAGCGCGATGAAGCGCATCTTGCGCAGCGGCGCCGTCCCGGCGGATCTGGATGAGGACGACGCCGCTTCCGGGCCCCCGCTGGTCCTGTGCGATGCGACGGGCGCGGGCTTCATCGACGAGCTGAAGCACGATGCGCGCGGCCGCACGCTGCTGTCGGCCGAATTCCGCGGCGTGCTCACGGGGCTGATGGCCGGCCAGGGGCATCGCGGCCGCACGATCCTGCTGCAGGCTTTCGACGGGCCGCGCTACCCGGTCAAGTTGAAGTCCGGGTTCATCGTGGTGCCGGCGCTGCTGCTGACCGTTCTGGCCGCGGTCCACCCGCAGTCGATCGGTCACATCACGCAAGGGGATGGGCTGTGTGCCCGCTTCCTGTGGAGCTATCCCGATGTGACGCCCATCCACGCGTTGCCCAGCGAGGCTGGCCCCGTGGATCTCCTGCGCAAGCTGGCGGTCGACCTGGTCCGCTCGGGCGGTAGCGACTCGACTGGCCAGTATTACGACACGATCGCGATGTCGGACGAGGCGCGCACGGTGCTCGACCGCGCCAGCCGCACCTTCACCGCTGGCCTCGACGATCTCGGCGATCGCCTGCATGATGTCTACGTCCGTGCCGCCCAGCAGGCACGGCGTATCAGCGCGGTGTTCGCGGTCACCGAGGCGGTCAGCAAGGGCCAGCAGCCGATTGCGGTCTCCGGCGAGGATGCGGAGCGCGCGGTCGGCTTGATGGCCGAATTCTTCCTGCCGATGGCCGAGCGCACGCTCACGGTGACGCGAGAGAAGGAAGAGGCCCCCACCACCCAGCTCGCCCGGCACCTGCGCCGGCTGGGCAAGGCGACGATCAACTCCCGCGAGGACATCCTGCGTGGGCGCGGATCGCCGCTGCGCGATGCCGGTGCGATCCAGGATGCGTTGCGCGAGCTGCAGCTGCGCGGCCTCCTCCAGCCGGCGGAGCGGGTCGGCCTGGGCCGGCCCGCACAGAACTGGCTCGTGCACCCGGCCTTGCTGACGGCGTAGCCGAGAAGCGGCGATGGGGAGCACCCATCGCCGCTTCCCGCCTCGGCTAAGATCATTCGACGACCCGATCCAATCCAGCCAGCACGAAGGACGCAGAGAACTATCGGCTTTCGCGGCATGCATGCCGAATCTGGTCCGTTCATTTCGAAAGACGAAGCAGCACGGTGCCCACGTCCATCTGGCGGCGAGATTGTCGCGTTGCCTCCTAGCGCATCGATCAGCTGCACAGGCGCGATGACAATTGCTCTCACACGCAGCTTTGACGGTGTTACGCGGGCGCACCGACCTTGCGATTACAATCCCTAGCCACACATCTTCGACATGGATATTGGCCAGCATATTCAGGCGATCGTCGAAACGCTCGGAGCGGGTGCGGAACGCATCCCGCTGCGGCGAGCGGTGCGGTCTTGCCTGGCTAATTTCGACGCCTTGCGCGGCCGCGGCCTGACCTGGGAGCAGATTGCCGCGCGCCTGACCCAAGCCGGCGCTCGCGACAAATCCGGTCGGGCCATTGCCGCGCACAACCTGCGAACCGAGTACGCGCGACTTGCCGCCGAGCCAGACGCCCATGAGGGAAACGGACGCGTCACGACGCACCGCCTCCTCGAAATCGAGCACGGCCGCAAACCAATCATTAAGAGCGCTGGTGTCACAGTTCCCCGATCGCCGGCGTCGTCGTCGAGCCGGCTCGCCGAGATTCTGAAGACGCGGCCGCGTCCGCTCGACCTGGACGATCAATGAAGCTTGCAAAGCCAGCCTCCGTTACCAGAGCAAGGCAACGTGACCGCGTCTCGGCTGAGCTCTTGGGGCTTGCCCTGAACTTCTACCGAGGCGAGCAGGCCGTCGATCCGCTATCGTCGGCGATGGATTTCGTGGCGGCATGCAACACCTTTGCCGCGGATGTCCACGATTGGCTCGACGATCTGCCTGAACATTCCGAAAAACAGAGAGGTAAAGGACGTGTTCAACGCTATCCGTCAAGGCGGCGAAAGGATCTGATCGCGGAGCTTCATCACTTCGCTGATTTTTTGAATGCAAATGTCGATCGGCCCGCAGGGCAGGCCCTCAAGATCGGCCCGTTGAAAGGCCGCCGCAACCTCAGCAAGTACGCTTGCGAAGAGTTGCTCGGCGATCGAATCCGCCCGCTTCGAATTCCAGACAAAGATCTAGCCGCGAACTGGAATCCGCGCGAACTCGCTCCATCGGACATTGACGTCATTAAGCGGGCCTTCGCCGCTGCCGAGGGCACGACAGTCAAATCTTACCGGCTCATTCTGCCTGAACCGCGAAATCTACTGGCGGGCGTCATTCAGGAGCTTTCGCACAGGTCACAAGATTGCACGCAAAACATCCCGATCCGGGATTTCGTTGAGATTCTCGGGCCAGAGGCCATTCTGAACCTGGGCAGCCGGGCTCGAATTGTTGCTTTCCAGCTTCAAAGCGCGACCGAGATGTGGGGAAGCAAGGAGAAGGATTCCCAACGCAACCGAACGGTGACCGATTTCGACAAGAGGCCGCCGATCTATCAATGGATCGCTGAAGCTCTCGAAATCGGCGCCAAAACCACGAGAGAGCCGCCAGGTGTGCAGGTGCGGCTCTTGGCCGGCGACAAGAGCAGCGACTCATTCGAAGGCAGGTTTGCGGGATTCATCCGCGCCGCGATGAAGCTCATGCCGGAATTCGCGCTGAGATGTGGTGTCGGGAACTTCGACCCTTTGGTCGGGACCGACGGCGCATGGACCATCAAACGCAAGCGAGCCGACGGTACCGGCGCTCGTGTTGCGAGGCGCGATGTTGCTCTTGAAGTCGCCTATGACTTCGCAACGAGAATCGTGAGGCATCGCGAGCAGATCGTCATTCTCGGTGACTACGTCGAGACGCTCAGTCGATGGAACCTTCGCTTGGCCGCGTTAGCGCGGTCCAACCCGAAGCTGGTCGATGATCGCGATTACTTCCAGAAATTCGCAAGGAATGCAGCGGCGGTCTGGCGCAAGGATTGCGAAGACGAGTATCGCAGAGGCATATTTTATTCGTCCGACGCAAAGTACCGCGGAAATAACCAGCTGGCAGCGATGTTGGACATCGACATACTGCGCTCGCGCTATCCTCTCGGAAAAGGCGCGTCGCAATTTGCCGATGTGGATAGCACGCGGCTGCTGAAATTGCTCAGCCCTCTTCATTCGAATGTGGAGATTCATGCCCGGCTGGGCAGGATCTTCAAGCTTCTCGATCGGATGGACGGCGCTCGAAGCGGGCGAAAACCTCGACGTGACATATGATCGAACAGGACTTTGCTGATCCAGCCGACCGCTGGATCGAAACCTGAAAACGCTTTCGACGCACTTGCTCGTGTCGAATGCGTTGTAACTTGGCGCATCTGTCGCGCGTGTTCGGTGGAGCCTCTCATGTTTGCGGTCCAAATCGACTGATCACAAGTCCCTTCGCAAGGACCGAGGGCTAGCCATCCTTGCAAGGATTTGTGGTCCTTGCCGCGCGCCCAGACGCGCTCTCCCACTCAAAGCGCTGCCCCTCGAATGTGGGGGGTCACGGGACCCATCGGTACGCCAAGCCTGATTCTTTCGCAGTTCCTTCAACCAGGAAAGAGGACTGCTATGAACGATCAGGATCGCAAGGAAAAGCGCCTGCAGCGCAAGGCTGTAAGGCTCGTCAAGGGCGCGCGTGAGGCCGAAGAGCGGGCCAGGACCGGTCCCATCATTCACCTCGTCATCGGTCCCAAGGGCGGAATCGGAAAGTCGACTCTGGCGCGGCTGCTGATCGACAAGCATCGCTTGACGGGCGGCGGCGTCCGCATCGTGCAGGTGGATCGCACCGCTCTCCTGCCCAGGCTCTACGCCGATCTGGTGTCCGTCGTTCATCTGCCCGGCACCGAGGAGATGCGGAGCGATCCGTTGGCCGCAATGACCGCGATGGAACCGCTGTCGGCCGCGATCGACGCCTCGCTCGCAGACGGTGTGCCGGTCGTCGTCGATGTTGGCGGCGGGCCGTCGGCCGCGGCGACGGTCGAGTACATCGGCAAGGCCCGGCTGGATGCGCACCTGCGCAACAATGGCGTGCAGGCCGTGGTCTGGCTGGTGTTCGTGGCCGATTTCGCGGCGATGGGCCAGAGCGCCGCCCTCGGCAAGGCGCTCGCGATCGCATGCCCCTCGGCAGAGATCGTCGCCGTCCTGAACGAGCGCAGCGGCCGATTCAAGTTCTTTCCGGGCTCCTCCTCCGACGACGTCTGGCGCGAAGCGGTGGCGCCCTTCCTGGAAAGCCGCCGCATCCTGCAGATGCCGGCGGCCGCGGCCGGCGCGCTCGTGCCGTTCGAACAGCTCGGCATGACGTTCGTCGACATCATCAACGCCGATGACACCGACATCGCCCAGCGGCTCAACGTGTCGCGCGCGATCGCCGCGGTCCTGCAGGGCGACGTCGCGAGCTGGCTCGAGATCATGTGGGGTGGCATCGAGGTGCTGGCGACCGCTGATCAGGGAGGCCACGATGCCTGATCAGGTGAACGACCAGCAACAGCAGCCCCGGCCCGAAGAAGATTTCGATGCTTGGCTGCGCCGCCTGCGCGAGTTGCGCGTGCGCGGGGAAGCCGGGCGCCACGCAATCGTCGAGCGGTTGGCCACGATGCCCTTCCATCAGCTCCGGCGTGTGCCCGGCTGGGTGATCGCCCGGCTCGGCCCGCGCGGGATGGCCCTCTTGGCCGAACGCTCGCGGATCATCCGCGTTCAGGGGGGTGGCTCGCCCGCCCCCCAAGAGCCCGCCCGCCCGGTTCGCACCGCGCGCAACATGCCGGAAAAGAGCGTGTCGTGGTTGACCCGGCTCCGCCGGCGCCAGCCCTTGTGGTGGGAATGCACGCGCAAGACGTCCATCTCGGCGGCGATCGGCGGTCTCATCATCGTGTCGGTCCCGTTCGTCGAGCGCATCCTACCCGAATTGACGGTTCAGCCGTCGGCGCCGCGCGTCTGCGGCAGGCTCGACGCCTGGACCGGCGATTGCACCTATGTCGTCGGTTCGACGGGCCTGAGCCTGTCGACGGCCGCCGACAAGCTCGGCTTGCCGCTCGCCGTCCTGGCCGCGGCAAACCCCTCGTTCGACTCCAGCATCCTCTTGCCCCAAGGCGCGCGCCTCTACGTCCCGCGCCGCACTGGCATCAACCTCAGGTGACATCATGATCAAACCCCATCCGACCGAACCGTTCCCCTCGCTCTCCGGCGCGCGCCTCTTTGGCAGCATGACGTTCCTTGCTGTGCTGCTGTCGATGAGCGTCGCCTTCTGCACGCTGATCCCGCCCCTCGTGTGGTGGCATCCATACGATGCGGCAGTTACCGTGCACCTCTCCGACCTCTGGTCGCAGGCCAAGATGCCTCATCTGGAGACGAGCGGGATCGGCGAGCTCGCGGCGTATCCGTTGCGCCTCGTGGCCGCCCTCATCGACGCCATGCCGCCGGGCGATCTCGTCATGCCCTTCGTTCTCCGGCTTGCGGTGGCCTGCGCAATCGGAGTTGCCGCGGCGCGAACGGTATTTCGACGCGTGCGTGACGTCAGCCCAAAACGTATCGCAGCGCTTCACGTCAATGGGCCACGGCCGCTGTGGAGTCCGTCAGGTGCCGGTTATCTAAACGCGACCTTCCACCCGCTGCGTCGGCAAACCGGCGAGGGCATCTTCCTGGCTCCGGGAACACGCTTGCCTATCGTCACTGAGAAGGAGGGTATCCTGCTGATGGGGCCGCCCGGGTCGGGCAAGTCCGTGATTGCGGAGGGTCTGATGAATCAGGCCCTGGGGCGTCGCGATCGGGTACTGGCCCTCGACGTGAAGGGACAGCTTGCCGCCCGGTTTGCGCGATACCGGCCGCTCGTCTTCGACCTCGCGGGAGCAAATTCGGTGGTGTGGGCGATCGGCCGAGACCTGCTGGATGATGCCGACGCCGATGAATTCGCGGCAAGCCTGATCCCGGATTCCCGGGATCCGGTCTGGGCTGAGGGATCGCGACTGATCCTGAGCGCGATCATCCAGCACCTGCAATCCGAGCGCGGCCAACGGTGGGGCTGGCGTGATCTGCACGACATGCTGTCAAAGCCGCCGGGCGAACTGGAGCCCATGATCCGCAAAATCGCCCCTGATGTCGCCGGCATGATCATGACGCGCGGCGAGGAGCCGGCGAATTTTATCTTATCCCTCCAATTCAACCTGATCGCCCATGTGGGCGCCACCGCCCGCCGCTTCGCCAAGTTGGAGCAGGACGGGACACGACCTCGATCGTTGCGTGCCTGGGCCGTTGCCGGACAGTGGCGCCGGCCGATCATCCTGCGCTACGACCTCCAGCGGCGCGACCGTTCGGCCGCCTTCGTCAAGCTCGTGCTGCGGATTCTTGCCGGAACCATCCTGGGCGGAGACGTCGAGGACGAGCATGACTGGCGCATATGGTTGTTCCTGGACGAGGTCTCGCGGATCGGGATCGACAAGAGCCCGGCCATCACGGATCTGGCGGCGCTGGGACGGTCGCGCGGGGTCCGCACGATTGTTACGGTCCAAAGCCCGGCCCAGCTGAGGGAATCCGAGGCGTTCCGGGAAAACTTCGGGCTACAAATCATATGCGGTCTGGCGCCCGGTGAAAGCGCGCAGCGCGTCGCCAAGGAATGGGTCGCACAGCGCACGGTTCGCGACGCTCGCATCCCCGCGCACGCCGACCAGCGTCAACAGGAGTGGACCATTCCGCCGGTTACGGTCTCCGAATATCAGTCCGACCTCGGCCTGAAATTCGACCTGTGGGGACGTCCCTTCATCCGGGCCGCCGTGCTCGGCCTCGCTGACATTCCCATCGTCGATTGGCCCTTGCATCGCTGGCTCCCGCGCAAAACGCGGGCCTGAATAGTCCAATCGAGAGCCGCCTCCGGGCGGCTCTCATTTTTTGAGCTTGCGGATTTTGTGGGGGGTCACGGGACCGATCGGTGCGCGATCTCCGGGATGCTTCCTCCATCATGGTTGCATCGCTCCAAATCGGCACCGCCTCGACGTACTACGCCCGGGACTATTATCACGGCGGCGAACGGCAGATCGCGGCAACATGGTTCGCGCGTGGCTCGCAGTTTGGTCTGACGCATGGTGGGGCCGTCGACATCGAGCGTTTTGCTCAGCTCCACGCGGGCCTCGACCAGGAGGGGCGCTGGCTGCTGACGACGGGCAGCCGCAAGGTTGAAGGCGTCGACTTCACCTTTTCGCCGTCCAAAAGCGTGAGCCTCGTCTATGCGCTCACGACGAATCTGGAGCTTCGCCGGGCCGTCCTCGACGCCCACCTGACGGGCGTCCACCGCGCGTTGGAGATTCTGGAGGACGAAGCGACTTACGCGCGCCGAGGCCGCGACGGGCTCCACCGCCAGCACGTCAGACTGACGGGCGCGCTGTTTACCCACGATACGGCGCGGCCGGCGCCCCACCTGGATGGATCGGTCTTTTCGGACCCCCAGCTCCACACCCATTCCGTCGTGTTCAACCTGGCCATGCGGAATGATGCTTCCATTGGGTGCATCGACACGCGTCTGGGACAGATCAAGACCTGCCTGGGATCGATCCATGCAGCTCATACCGCCTACGAACTGCGCAAGCTTGGTTTCGTCATTCGGGAGATCGGAAAGCACGGCACCTTCGAGGTGGGTTTTGATCCCGAAATCCGAAAATTCTTCTCCAGCCGCAGGAATCAGATCGAAGACGAGCTCGCCGAGAGCGGCCAGGATTCCGCCTCCGCACCTGCAGTAGCTGCGGCAGCCACGCTGTCGACGCGTCGCAGCAAGCAGCGCGATGATGGCACCGATCGCTTCGAACTCTGGCAGGGCAAGGCCGCCGAGCTGGGCCTCGTCCCCGGGCTCTGCGTCGAGAATCTGCGCGTGGCCCCGAACCTCGACCGCGGCGGTCGGGATGAGACGTTCGAAGCCGCGCTCGCGAAAATTCCCGAGCAGCTCACGGAGCATGAGGCGACGTTTTCGCGGATCGACGTGATCCGTGCTGTCGCGACCGCCCACGTTGGGACCGCGACCGATCCCGCGCATCTGATGCAACGCGTCGATCGCCTCATCGCGAGCGGCCGGATCGTCGAAATCAGAAAGGATCAACTCAAGGAGCCCGTCTATTCGACCCCGGAAATGGTCCGCCTGGAACGTGAGACGATTGATCTTGCAAAGCAGCTGGCGAATCGGCGCTGGTCTGGTCCAGACCTTGTCGCGCTGAACGAGAAGGCGGTCGCGGTCGGCCTGTCGAGCGAACAGGTCGCCGCCGTCAACACGCTGGCTGACGGGCGCGCCCTGGCGTTGCTTCAGGGCAAAGCCGGAACGGCAAAGACATATTCACTTAAACCGCTGGTCGGCCAGTTGAAGGAGGACGGACACCGCGTGATTGCGGCAGCCGCCTCCTGGCGCACAGCCGAGATGCTCGCGAGCGAATTGCAAGTCGAGGCGCGTGCCATCGATTCCTGGCTGGCCATTGCACGAACCGGCGGCCGCTTTCTCGATCCAAAGACCGTGCTCATCGTCGATGAAGTCGGGCTGCTTGGAGCACGGGCGACTCACGCGATCCTCAAGGAAGCCCTGAGCGACGCGGCGACTTGCGAACGGACATCGGTCGGTCCGATCACCGGACAAGTGAAGCTGGTGCTGTCCGGCGACTCCAGCCAGCTCAAGCCGATCGCGGCGTCGGCCGGCCTTGAGCTCGTCCACCTCGCGACCGAAGCGGCGGTGCTGCAGAAGATCGTCCGGCAGCGTGATCCGAAGATGCGCCGCGCGGTGGAGCACCTTGCACACCGCCGGGTCGACGAGGCCTTCAAGATTCTGGAGAGGGAAGACTGCATCGTCGAGACCGATGGTCAAAAATCCACCAACTCGACTGCTGTGGACAGATGGTTTGACGCCCGGCGGGAGCAACCCGGCAAGGATCATCTCCTGATTGCCCGCTCCAACGCCACCGTGCGCGGCCTCAATGCCGAGATCCGCAAGCGGCTTCGCGCTACCGGCGATATCCAGGGGCGGGACGTATCGGTCACGGCGTCGTCAGCATCAGGCGATCCCTATGTCTTGCGCCTCGCTGTCGGGGACCGGATCAGGTTCGGTCGCCGGGCCGAATTGGCTGGTCATCGGATCATCAACGGCACCTGCGGCAAAATTGAGCATCTTGAGCAGGACGGCCGCGACCACGCCAACATCACCGCGCGCATCGGTCGCTCCCGCGTCTCCTTCTCGACGAGGGCGGTAGCCGACGAGCACGGCCACGCACGTCTCGCTCACGACTACGCAACGACGGTCTACCAGTCACAGGGGCTGACTGCCGAGACCTGCACGGCTGTGATCGATGCCCACTACGTGCGGAATTCGCTCTATGTGGCCGCCAGCCGGGCGCGTGGACCCTTGTCGCTGGTCGTCGACGTCGCCGAGGTCGATGCCCATGTCAGAGCCGCGCGTTCGCGAGAGGCCAGGCAGAACGACGTTACTGCCAAGGAGCGTCGCGCCCTCCTGCTGAAATTGTTTTCTCGCGAGAGCACCAAGACGAGCACGATCGAGCCGTCCGAACTGGCGGATGCTACCGCAGTTGTCGCTCGCGATCGACAGCATCGCAAGAAGCGTGAGCTCGGCCATGAGCTCTAATCGCTCTCCAGCGAAGCCGCGGCCTTCCGATCCGGAGTTCTGGACCGTGGAGAGCGAATTGCCCGATCCGATCCCGGTCTCGAAGGCCGAGCTGGACGCAATCGAGCGATATTTCGGCGACCTGCTCGACGCGGTCTTCGATCCCAAACCCCGCACGATGCCGGGGGTGACTACGGCACCTCGAAAAGGAGAGAAGCGATGACCACCCATCCGTTCTACGAGCCCCGCATCCTGAAAATGGACTTGGAGAAATGCGCCGACATCGCCGTCGACAGCGGTGTCTGGCTGGTTGGCGAGGTCCTGGCGCAGGGTCCCTCGACCAACGGTGAATTCACGCCCGATACCCGCTACGTCTACAAGCCCCGGCACCGGGAGGCGGCGATCTTCCAGCTTCGTGCAATGAACGAGGAGCTGCGCCACCAGATCTTCATTGAGGGCTTTCTCAGGCTTCCGGATAATGGCGCGCAGGCCATGTTCCAGGGCCTGTGTGAGACGCACACCGAGATGCTGCACGAAGCCTTCCGCGCCGAATGGACGCGGCGCCACGGCAAGATGATCGATGTGAGCAAGATGCGCAGCAAAGCTGCGATCGAATTGCTTCACAAGCTCGTACCGCCCCGCTAGACTCGATCCATGACTTGAGGCAGGGGCAATATTCTCATGGCACGCAAGCATCTTCACGCATTGGAAACGCCCTCGACGAACGGAGTCAAGGCGACGCGAAACGTGCTCATCTACGTGCGCGTGTCGACCGACGCTCAGGCCCAGAATGCCCTCAGCCTGATGGATCAGGAGAACCAACTGGTTGCTCGCTGCAAGCGAGACGGCGAGAATGTCGTCGGCATTTTCCGCGACGAGGGTGAGACGGCCACGAACATGAAGCGGCCGGCGTTCGGACAGATGATCGCGCGCGCGACCGACGGCACGCGATCGGTCGACGCCATTCTCGTCTATTCGTTTTCCCGCGCGTTCAGAAACCAGTTCGAGCAAGAACTCACCGTCCGCGCACTGCGCAAGCACAAGGTTGAACTGATTTCATTCGCCGAGCCGCTGACCAACGACGCGAGCGGGGACCTGTTCAGAAAGTTCATCGGTATCGTCAACGAATTCCAGTCCGCGGAGACATCCCGCGCGACGACGCGCACCATGAAGGAGAACGCGCGCCGTGGATTTTCCAACGGCGGCATCATTCCATTCGGATACAAGTCCGTCGACGCGGAGATCATCGGAAACAAGCAGAAGAAAAAGCTCGCGATCGAACCGGTCGAGGCCGAGATTGTCGTTCGCGCCTTCGACCTTGCCCGGAACGGCGATGGAAACTCCGGCCCGCTCGGCACCAAGAAGATCGCGATCTGGTTGAACGAGCGCGGCTTCCGTTCGAGGAACGGCTCGTTGTTCGGCACCGGAACCGTCCACGAGATTCTCACGCGCGACGCCTATACAGGGGTTCGCCGTTTCAATGAGTTCAACCGCAAGGGCGATGGCGAACGCAAGGACGCCGACGAAATCGTCGAATATGATGTGCCGACGATCATCGATCGTGCCTTGTTCGACGAAGTCCAGGCCCTTCTGGTTGCGCGGCAGCCGCGAGCCAAAGGGCCGCGTCTGACCTCGGCGCCCTCCTTGCTCGGCGGACTGGTGCGCTGTGACTGCGAAGTATCTTGCGCGTTGACGACCGCGACAGGCACCTCCAGGACCGGAAAGATCTACGCCTACTACAAGTGCATCCAGGCCACCAAGCAGGCGCGCCACAAGCAGGGCGACGGGACGAGCTGCGTCAACCGAAAGGTTCCCCGTCCGGTCATCGAAAAGCTGGTTGTTGAGGCTCTGACCGATCAGTTGCTACAGCCGGACCGGGTGACTTCGATCTTGCTCGCCTTGAAAGCCCGCCGCGACGAGCGGCAGGCTTCCGCCGATCGCCGGATCGTCGATCTCGCCCGCCAGGCTTCTGAGGCCGAAGAGCGGTTGGGGCGCCTCTACGGCGCGATCGAGGCGGGTACCGTTGACGGCACCGATCCGACTCTCAAAGAGCGCGTTGCGGCTCTGAAAGCCTCCCGGGACAGAGCGGTCGAAGCGCTGGATTATGCGAACAAGTCGAGCGCAGCGCCGATCGAGATTGACCCTGTCGCTGTCGATCGGTTCACCCGCCTGATGCGCGAACAGCTGATCTCCGGCGATGTCGCAGCGCGGAAGGCCTATCTTTCGAGCATGGTGGACGCGATCATCGTGTCCGAAGACAAGATCCGGATCGTCGGTTCAAACGACAACATCCGGTCCACCTTTGGACCGGACGGGCAACCGACGCCCCGGGTTCGTAAATCTGTTCAGGAATGGTGCCCAGGGGCGGAATCGAACCACCGACACTGCGATTTTCAGTCGCATGCTCTACCAACTGAGCTACCTGGGCGTGCTGAGGGAAGGACCCAAAGAGAAGGTCAAGGCCCATCGAGCGGGCGGTTTATAGTGGGCTGAAGGCCGCCTGTCCACCCGGCTTCGCCTGAAGGCTACGCCGGGCGCGGCCCGGCTGTGCACAAGGTGGGGTGGCGTTGCCGCGGCTGGCGTGCGGCACGCTGGAAACTCAATTAAGTAATTGATATTGCTTGTCTACTCAACGTCATCCACCTCGTCGTCGCGGCCGGGAATGACGTAGGAGCCTTTCAGCCAGCGGTTCAGGTCGACATCGCGGCAGCGCGAGGAGCAGAACGGGTGGGTGGCCTGCACGGCGGGCTTGCCGCAGATCGGGCAGGTTTTGAGCGGGCCGGTGGGCATTTTGACCTGGTTGTCCATGATGTCGGCAGCTTACACGGGGTGAAAACGTTCAAGAGCCTGTCCGCAAACAGGTTCCTCGGGCGGACGCGCAGGCGTCGCGGCCCGGGTCCCGCGGGCCAATTCTACTGTGCATGGGGTTGTTTTCGAGATTTTTGTTAAGACCCGTCCGGCGCGGCATTCGCGCTCACACGGCGGTGGCGTTGAGCCAGCCGAAGCGGATCGGGAAGCCCTCGCCGCCGAGCAGCGTCGTGGTCTCGTAGAGCGGTAGGCCGACGACGTTGCTGTAGGACCCCACCATCTTCACCACGAAGGAGCCGGCGATACCCTGCACGGCGTAGCCGCCGGCTTTGCCGCGCCATTCGCCGGAGCCGATATAGGCCTGGATGTCGTCCTCCGACAGGCGCTTGAAGCGGACGCGGGTCTCGACCAGGCGCTGGCGGAAGGCCTCGCGCGGCGTGACGAGGCAGATCGCGGTATAGACGCGATGATTGCGGCCCGAGAGCAGCCGCAGGCACTGCGCCGCCTCGTCCACGAGATTGGCCTTGGGCAGGATGCGGCGGCCGACCGCCACCACCGTGTCGGCGGAGAGGATGAAGGCGCCGCGCAGTTCGTCGTCGAGCTGCACCGATTTCAGCGCCGCATCGGCCTTGGCCCTTGCGAGGCGATTGGCGCAGGCGCGCGGCAGCTCGCCCCGCTTCGGCGTCTCGTCGACGTCGGCCGGCCGGAGCGCATCCGGCTCGATGCCGGCCTGGTTGAGCAGCGACAGGCGCCGCGGCGAACCGGAGGCAAGTACGAATTTGGGGCGGCCAAGCATCAGGTGATTTTGGGGATGAGGCAGGGGTGAATTGCGCGCGGAACCTATCGGAAGGGGGCTGATTTCACAACCCGGGAACCCGGACTTTGCTGATTCGAGGTTTCCGACATGCCTGTGCCTGCAGTCTGTGACGCGGGTGTTACGCCCGCCGGATGCTACCCGCTCGCTGCGCCCACTTTCGCGAAGCGCCGGCGGATGCGCATCAGCAGCTGGTCGCAGACCTCGCGGTAGGCGGCGAGCTTCTGGTCGCGGCTGCCTTCGATGGTGGTGGGATCGTGGGTCGGCCAGTATTCGACGTCGGCGGCGAGCGTGCGGGTCAGCTCCAGCGCCTTGTGATGGGCCTCCGGCGACAGCGTGATGATGAGGTCGAAGTTCAGCCCCTCCCAGTCCTCCAGCTCCTCGAAGGTCTGCGGCCTGTGGACGGAGATGTCCTGGCCGAGCTCGGCCATCACGGCAACGGCGAAAGGATCGAGCTCGCCCTTCCTGGCGCCGGCCGACTTCACGTAGAGGCCTTGCGGAAACATGTGCCGCAGCAGGCTCTCGGCCATCGGCGAGCGCACGCTGTTCATCGCGCAGGCGAACAGCACCGATTGCGGATCGCGTGCGCGTGGGGGCGCAGCCATCCGCGCTTACCCCTTCCAGTGCAGAACAGTAATGAGCGTGAACAGCCGGCGCGAGGTCTCGAAGTCGACCCGCACCTTGCCCTTCAGCCGCTCCTGGAGCGTGCGCGATCCCTCGTCATGGATGCCGCGGCGGCCCATGTCGATGGCCTCGATCTTGTCCGGGGTCGCGGTGCGGATCGCCTGGTAATAGCTGTCGCAGATCATGAAATAGTCCTTCACGATCCCGCGGAACGGCCCCAGCGACAACAGATGCACGACCACGGGCGCGCCGTCCTCGCGGCGGATGTCGAACATCAGGCGGTTGCCGGTGATGCCGATATGCAGCGTGAACGGCCCCTTCCCGTCGGCGCCCTCCGGCGCGAACAGGTTCTGCTCGATCAGGTCGTAGATCGCAATCGCGCGCTCATGCTCGATATCGGGCCCGGAACGGCCGATCGATTCCTCGTCGAGGGTGACCGCGACGATGCGATTGTTGGAGTCGTCCTGTTCGGGCGGCTTTGTCATGACAGATTGAGGCGCAATCCGATCGAGCGCGAATGGGCGTCCAGCCCTTCCGCCTTGCCAAGCGTCATCGCAGCAGGTCCCAGCGCACGAAGCTGATCCGGGCCGCATTTCAGGATCGAGGTGCGCTTCATGAAGTCGTGCACCGAGAGGCCCGAGGAGAACCGCGCCGAGCGCGCCGTCGGCAGCACGTGGTTGGAGCCGCCGACATAATCGCCGATCGCCTCCGGCGTATGCGCGCCGAGGAACACCGCGCCGGCATTGCGGATCCTTGCGGCGAGCGCGTCGGGATCGGTCGTCATGATCTCGAGATGCTCGGCGGCAATCGCATCCGCAAGCGGGATGGCGTCGTTGAGATTCTTCACCATGATGATGGCGCCGAAGTCGGCCCAGGAGGCGCTCGCGATTGCGGTGCGCGGCAGCGTCTTCAGCTGCGCCTCGACCGCCTTCTCGACATCGGCGGCAAGCCGTGCGGAATCGGTGATCAGGATCGATTGCGCGCTCGTGTCGTGCTCGGCCTGTGCGAGCAGGTCGGCGGCGATCCAGTCGGCATTGCCGGTGTCGTCGGCAATGACCAGCACCTCGGAGGGACCGGCGATCATGTCGATGCCGACCTTGCCGAACACCAGCCGTTTGGCTGCGGCGACATAGGCATTGCCGGGGCCGACGATTTTTGCGACCGGCGCGATGGTGGCGGTGCCGTGCGCGAGCGCGGCGACGGCCTGCGCGCCGCCGACGCGGTAGATCTCGGTGACGCCGCCCAGCTTTGCCGCCGCCAGCACCAGCGGATTGAGCTTGCCGTCCGGCGAGGGCACCACCATCACGAGGCGCGAGACGCCGGCGACCTTCGCGGGCACCGCGTTCATCAGCACCGAGGACGGATAGGCGGCAGTTCCCCCGGGCACGTAGAGGCCGGCGGACTCGATCGCGGTATAGCGCCAGCCGAGCTCGACGCCGAGCGGGTCGGTGAAGCGCTCGTCCTTCGGCAATTGGCGGCGATGATAGGTCTCGATGCGGTCGCGCGCGAGGCTCAAGGCATCCAGCGTCGCGGCATCGCAGGCCTTCACCGCAGCCTCGATCTCGGCGGCCGAGACGCGAAGGCCGGATGCGTCCAGCGTCAGCCGGTCGAACTTCGCCGTGGCCTCGAGCAGGGCCGCGTCGCCGCGCCTCGCCACGTCGTCGACGATCGCGCGCGCGGCGGCCTCCACGTCGGCCGAGACCTCGCGCTTGGCAGCGAGGAAGGCCGCGAATCGCTGGTCAAAATCGGCGCTGCTGCGGTCGAGACGAACGGGCATGTCTGGCTTGGCTTCTGGCTGGTTTCTCGGGGCGATTGGCGCACCAGGTCCCCTGCTCAATGGCGCGGCGGCCTCCCGCCGTCAACCCTTGCGAGACGTCGTCGTCGCCCATCGTCATCCTGCTTCGATGTCGTCCTGGCGAAAGCCAGGACCCATTACCCCAACTTGTTGTAATTGAAGCAGGATGTGGTTCCGGCCCACTCCATCACGACCACCGGTGGTAATGGGTCCTGGCTTTCGCCAGGACGACAGCAGGAGTGGGGTCATTCCCATTCCTCACCCCTCCGCTTCGATCCCCGTCCCCAGTTCGTCCGCCCCGAGATCGGTCAGCTCGCATTCGAGGCATTCGACATCGAGGCGGATGGCGCCGCCCTGGGCGAACAAGAGCAGTGCGCTGCCGCCGGGCTCCTCGTCGTGGCCGTCCTGGGGGTGAAACTCGATGCCGACGAGGTCCAGGACCTCGTCCGGGGCTCCAAGGTCGATGTTGCGCGATTTGCAGGCAAGCACGCGATCGAAGCGGAGCGCGGCGACCAGCCGGCGCGGCTCGGTCTCGCCGTCCAGCGTCTGCTCCCAGTCCAGCCGGCTCATGCCGACCACCAGCCGCTTCTCGCTCTGCCGCCAGATGATGTCCGAGGCCTGCACCCGGGCATCCTGCACATGGGTGGAGATCACGGCGAGATCGTCGGCATCGAGCGCGATCAGTTTGAGCTGGGGCGACATCGCCGGCATTTCTCCTGGGGGGGCGGATACGGCCCAACGCGCGCGGCCGCGGAAATTTCCTTAGAACTAACGACCCGGCGGACTAGAGGCTATTGATATCCTCCATCTCCAGCACCTTGCGCGGATACCCCTCCCGGGCGACGCGGATCATGGCGCGGCCCATCTGCTCGGTGGAGGTGACGAGCCGCGGCGAAATCCGGCGCAGCACCGACCAGAGTGGCCAGGTTGCGGCGTACACGGCCTGCACCCAGGCGGTCTTGGAGCGGGCACCATGCAGGGGCTGGATCGCGCCGGGCCGGAACATGTAGGCGCCCTTGAACGGCAGCTTGAGCAGATCGTTTTCGGTCTTGCCCTTGACCCGCGCCCACATCCGCGAGCCCTGCTCGGTGGAGTCGGTGCGGGCGCCGGTGACATAGGTGAAAATCATCTGCGGATTGAGCCGCGCCAGCGTCGTCGCCGCGGCGAGCGTGAGGTCATAGGTGAGATGACGATAGCGCTCCTCGCTCATGCCGATCGAGGAGACGCCGAGGCAGAAGAAGCAGGCGTCGAAGCCGGTCAGTTGAGACTCGATCGCCGAATAGTTCGTGAAATCGTCGTGGATGATCTCGGTGAGCTTGGCGTTGCGCACGCCGGTCGGACTGCGGCCGACCACGAGCACGCGGTCGATGCCGGCATCGACCAGGCACTCGCGCAAGACGCCCTGCCCGACCATGCCGGTCGCGCCAAAGATGATGACTTGCATCGGGACGTCCCCAACAGCGTCGCGGCTCATGCGGCGACCGCGATGTCGTCGAAGGATACACCGGTCAGCGTTGCCGAGACATCCCACAGCATGGCCGCCGCGGCGAAATCCTTGGCCCATGGCATGATCTTCGCCGGCGCTGGCGGCCCCTTCAATTCATAGAACCCGTTCGGACCGTAATAGCCGCCGGGCTCGGCCGCCGGCGAGGTCGCCGCGAACAGCGTGGGCAGCGCGCCCTCGGCGGCGGACTGGCTGATAAACGGCTGCAGCCAACGGCCGACGCGCCACTGGAGCGTGTTGGCGCCCGGCCCGTTCGCAATGAGATCGGTCCGCGCGTAGCCGGGATGGGCGGCAACGCTGGTCACGCCCCAGCCGGCGGCGAGGCTGCGACGCTGCAATTCCAAGGCAAACATCAGCATCGCCAGCTTCGACTGGCAATAGGCCCGCCACGGACGATAGGAACGCTTGCCTTGCAGATCATCGAAATTGATCGCGCCGGAGCGGTGCGCGAGGCTCGAGAGATTGACGATTCGAGACGCTTTCGCCCGGCGAAGCTGCGGCAACAGGCGCGCCGTCAGCGCGTAATGGCCGAGATAGTTGGTACCGAGCTGCATCTCGAAGCCATCCTCGGTCTGCTGCCGTTTCGGCAGCGCCATCACGCCGGCATTGTTGACGAGGAGGTCGAGCTGCTCGTTGCCGGCGGCAAAGCGCTTGGCGAAATCGGCCACGGAGGACAGGCTGGCGAGGTCGAGATGCTCGTAGGCGATCAGCGCATTGGGAAACCGCTCGCAAATGCCCTCGATCGCCCGCAGGCCCTTTGCGTCGTTGCGTCCGGTGAGTATGACAATGGCACCGGCGCCCGCCAGCGCCATCGCCGTCTCGTAGCCGAGCCCGCCCGTCGCGCCGGTCACGACGGCGGTCCTGCCGCTGAGGGAGGGGATGTCTGCCGTGGTCCAGTCGGTCATGCCATAGCTCCAGGCTAGCAGGGGTGGAATAAGGCCCGCGACCGGTCTAAATGTGCACTAAGTGCAAATTTGCAAGAGGTGAAATAATTTGAAGGCTTCGAAGCAGGCTAGCAGACGCGTCAAGCCCTTGTCCTCCGGAGAAAAATCCCCGGCGGCGCCCGGCCTGCGCGAGCGCAAGCAGCAGCAGACCCGCGAGCGGCTGAAGCGCGCGGCGATGGCGCTGTTCCTGGAGCGCGGCTTCGAGACCACGACTATCGACGACATCGCGGCCGCTGCCGATGTGTCGCGCCGCAGCTTCTTCCACTACTTCGCCTCGAAAGAGGACGTCGTCGCCGCCTGGCAGGAGGATGCCGCGGCCGCGCTGGTCTCCGAGATTCTCGCACGGCCTGCGGACGAATCCATGCTGACGGCGGCGGAGAATGCGATCGCCGCGGCGGTCAAGCGGATCGATCCGACCGAGGCGGCAGCGATGTCGCGGCTCAAACGCGACAATCCCGCGCTCCACGCGCGCGACCAGCTCAAATACGAAAAGCTCGAGCGCGCGCTCGCGGACGGGCTCACGCAACGCTCCGGCCGCAAGTCGGACCGGCTGAAGGCCCGGCTCGTCGCCATGATCGCCACCGGCGCGATGCGCGTCGGCGGCGAGAGCTGGATCGGCGAAGGTGCGCGGGAGAAGCCGGAGGCTTTCGTGAAGCGCACGTTCGATGCGATCAGGGCGATATTGAAGTGATCGCTTACCCTCCCCTGGAGGGGAGGGTAAGCGCGGACTTACTCTTTGAAGAACGCCAGCAGGTCCGCGTTGATGGTCTCGGCATGCGTCGTCGGCATGCCGTGCGGGAAGCCCTTGTAGGTCTTCAGGATGCCCTTCTTGAGCAGCTTCGCGGACAACGGCGCGGAATCGGCGTAAGGCACGATCTGGTCGTCGTCGCCGTGCATCACCAGCACGGGCACGCTGATCTTCTTCAGATCCTCCGTGAAGTCGGTCTGCGAGAACGCGACGATGCCGTCGTAATGCGCCTTGGCGCCGCCCATCATGCCCTGGCGCCACCAGTTCTGGATCACCGCTTCCGACGGTTTTGCGCCGGGACGGTTGTAGCCGTAGAACGGGCCGGCGGCGATGTCGCGGTAGAAGGCCGAGCGGCCGGCGGCGAGTTGCACCTGGAAGTCGTCGAACACGCTCTTCGGCAGGCCGCCGGGATTGGCTGCGGTCTGCACCATCAGCGGCGGCACCGCGGAGAGGATCGCGGCCTTCGCCACCCGGCTCTCGCCATGGCGCGCGATGTAATGCACGACCTCGCCGCCGCCGGTGGAATGGCCGACGTGGATGGCATTCTTCAGGTCGAGATGCGCGGTGACCGCCGCAAGATCGTCCGCATAGTGATCCATGTCGTGGCCGTCTGCGACCTGCGACGAGCGGCCGTGACCGCGGCGGTCATGGGCAATGACGCGGTAGCCGCGCGCGACGAAGAACATCATCTGCGCGTCCCAGTCGTCCGACGACAGCGGCCAGCCATGGCTGAACACGATCGGCTGGCCCGAGCCCCAGTCCTTGAAAAAGATCTCGACGCCGTCTTTGGTGGTGATGGTGGGCATGGTGGGGCTCCTTCAGTGAGAATCATTCCGGGGCCCGCGAACCGCGAGCCGGCGACATCAAGATGGTTGCGCGATGTTCCAAGGGCGATGCCCCGCACCGCCCGAGACCACGAGAATCGGGCGATCAGACAAACGCCATCGGCTTGAAGCGGCGCCAGGCGCCGATGGTCAGCACCACGAAGAACACCAGCACGATGCCCTGCACCACGGCGAACACCGGGCCGGACGGCGGCGCCGGCGGCACGGCGGGCGCGAGCGCGGCGAGCGCCGGCACTTTCAGGAACGACTGGATCACCAGCACGAAGACGTTGAAGTACAGCGAGATCATCGCGGTGACGATGTAGACCGGGCGCCAGACGCCCGCGAGCTTCATGCCGTAGAGCGCGATGCAGGCGATCGCGAGCAGCACCAGCGAAATGATGCCGATGATGTGCGAGGGCAACAGCTCCTTGAACGGAAACAGGAAGCCGGTCGCGCTGGTGAGGATCGTGAACAGCAGGAAGATCGCGGTGAGGCCCGGCATCGGCTTCGAGCCGAGCAGGCCGAACATCACGACGAGGCCGGCGACGATGGCGATCAGGCTTATGATGACATGGACCATCGTGAAGACGGGCAAGCTCAACCCAAGAACCATGACATCTCTCCTACTCTCTGCATTGAGATGGAGATTAGTATTACGCCCCTCATGAGATTGCCACATGCGTTGTCGTCACACGCATGGGCAAAGCCATGCGTCATCGTGCGAATCGACAAACGCATGGCTGATTTTTTTTGCATCGCTGTCACAAACGACAGCAGGCTTCGACCAAAATTGAATCGATTGTTCACGCTTCCTTGGTGTCGAAGATCAAGAGGTCGGCACCGCCGCTGGCGAATTTCGGCACGTCGGCGCCTGTCGCCTTGCCTTCCGGACTGGCGAATGCCGCCTGAATGTCGGCCACGCTGTCGAAGGTGAGAATGGCGACGAGATGGATTCCGGAAGGACCTGCGGGAGATGCGACCGGCCCCTTGCTGACGGCGTATTTCTTCAGGCCGGGAAGCTTCTTGGCGAGCGGAATGTGGGTCTCGGCGTAGTACTTGTCGAAGGCCGCAGCATCCTTGGGTGTTTTGTAGAGCACGACGATTTCAGCCATTGAGTCCTCCCTTGGGAATCCTTGTTTTTCCACGCGCGATTGGCCTCGCGACCAGGCGATAGTCTGTGGGACGCAGCAAGATGGCAAGCCGGATTCGACTTGCCATTCCCTTGCCTTCTCCTTGACTAAAGCGCCGGTTTTGCGGCGTCGCCGAGATAGCCGTGCAGCGATGCGACGACTTGCGCGCCCTCGCCGATGGCGCCGCCGACGCGCTTGACCGAGCCGGAGCGGACGTCGCCGACGGCGTAGACGCCGGGCACGGAGGTCTCCAGCGGCGCCACGAGCCGGCCCTGGTTCTGCTCGGACTGCGCGCCCGTCACGACGAAGCCGCCGCGATCGAGCGTCACGCCGCAGCCGTCGAGCCAGCCGGTGGCGGGATCGGCGCCGACGAACAGAAAGAGATTGCGGATGTCGGCAGAATCCTCGTCGCTCGACAGCCGGCTCTTCCAGCGGATGCGCCGCAGCAGCGAGGCCTCGTCGCCCTCGAGCGCCGTGATCTCGGTGTTGAACATCAATTCGATGTTCGGCGTCGCTTCGATGCGCTCGATGAGATAGCGCGACATGCTGGCGCCCAGACCGCCGCCGCGGATGATCATCAGCACCTTTTTTGCGTGACCCGACAGGAACACGGCGGCCTGGCCCGCCGAATTGCCGGCGCCGACCAGGGCGACCTCCTCGCCGGCGCACAGCTTCGCCTCGACCGGAGAGGCCCAGTACCAGACGCCGCGGCCCTCGAACGTGTCGAGCTTTGCGATCTCCGGCCGGCGATAGCGCGCGCCGCTCGCGACCACCACCGCGCGCGAGCGCAATGTGTCGCCGCAATCCAGCGCGAGGGCGAAGGTGCCGCCACTGCGCGAACAGTCCAGCGACTTCACCGACATCGGGATCATGATCTCGGCGCCGAACTTCTGCGCCTGGGTGAAGGCGCGGCCGGCCAGGGCCTGACCCGAGATGCCGGTCGGAAAGCCGAGATAGTTCTCGATGCGCGCGCTGGCGCCGGCCTGGCCGCCGAAGGCGCGGGTGTCGACGACCGCAACCGAGAGACCTTCGGAGGCCGCGTAGACCGCGGTCGCGAGCCCTGCCGGCCCGCAGCCGACGATCGCGACGTCGTAGATCCGATCATCCTTCGCCCCGCCGATCATGCCGATGGCGCGCCCGAGCTCGATCTCGCTGGGATTGCGCAGCACGCTGCCGTCGGCGGTGACGACCAGCGGCCAATCTTCCGGCTTCGGCGAATAACGCGCGATCACCTCGGCCGCGTCGTGCTCGCTGTCGGCATCGAGCAGATGATGCGGCTGGCCGTTGCGGGTGAGGAAGCCCTGCAAGCGCACCACGCCGGCGGAGTTCGACGGCCCGATCAGCACCGGGCCACCGACGCCGCCCTGGATCAGGCTGACCCGGCGCAGGATCAGCGCGCGCATGATGCGCTCGCCGAGCTCGGCTTCGGCGACCAGCAGGGCGCGCAGCCGGTCCGGCGGGATCAGGACCACCTCGACATCGCCCTCGGCGCGTCCGTCGACCAGCGCCGGCCTCCCCGAGAGCTGGCCGAGCTCGGCCAGGAACTGGCCGGGTCCCTGGTCGATCACCGGGCTGACATGACCGAGCCCGTCGCGCTGGGTGATGGCGACGTGGCCCTTCAGGATGACGAACATGCCGGGCCCCGGCTTGCCGGTCTCGAACAGCAGCTCGCGATCCGAATAGGTGCGGAGCTCGCCGAAATGCCTGATGCGCTCGATCTCGGCCGATGTCAGCGCGGGAAAGGTCTGCTCGGGGCGCGTGAACCGCGACATCAGCGCCTCACGGTCGTTTCGTTGCTGTCCGTCTTGCCCCATTGCCACGTCGCTCAACTCCAAAATTTCCAGCCGCCGGATTTTAGCCGCCGGTCTTGCCGGCGGGCCCCTCATTTAGGGACCCATCTTCGTTCTGCGAGGGGTCGGCGCTTGCGGCGCGTTCGCGCGCCTGTAGCTTCCGCCGCTTCAGGTTTTCCCGCAGCGCCGATTTCAACCGGTCGTCCCGGGACGCCCTCGCCGGCCTCGTGCTTTTGTCGTTCTCGTCAGCCATCACCGGTCCATTGCAGCGGTCGGCGATAACATGCCCTATGAACGTGGCAGCTCAAGAGGCCCGCGCGATCCGATCGTGCGAAACTCCAAAATGAGGCGAATCCGGTAGCCCGGCCAACTGGCCAGTTGGGTGGGGAAATCGGAACCCGAATCGACGGAAAGTCGGTCGTTTCGAGCAAAAACAGCCCTTTTGACCCCGATATCGGCCCGATTTTCTCATTTTGGCAGGGCTTGCAAGCTTGCACAGGAGGGGGGCTTGTGGCAGATATCGGCCCGCTTGGTAGGCCCCTCGTGGCGGCCGATTCTAGATCCCAGCACATGCTGCCGTAGCTCAGTGGTAGAGCACTCCATTGGTAATGGAGAGGTCGACAGTTCAATCCTGTCTGGCAGCACCATTCTCTGGGTCAAATCACGCACAGATCAGCATTCTCGCGGCAGGTAGTGCCCGAGTTTTGTTCTCACCTTGACCCTCTTTAAGCGAAGAGGGCGCAGGGAAGGCCGGGTGCCGGCTGGCACCCACGATCCGCTGCGCGAAGAATTTGCACACGCAAATGCGCAGGCGGGACAACAGGTGGGCCGGAAAACACCCGGCCTTCCCTGCGCGATGGGCTGACGGCGTATGCGCGCTCTCCCCGGAGCCGAGTTCCTTCTGGCCTCCGTCACCTTGCGAATTGGCGATGCCCGAGACCCGGTCGAGCCCCGATTCATCTCCGCAAGGTTTGACCGTAGCAACGACGGTCAGGACCACGCGCTTTTGCCGTACGCAGCTCATCCGGCTTCGCTTTAACAGCTTCGCCGGACTTCGGCGCCGTCCGTCCGCACCGAGCAAGGACCTCACGAGGTTCATCTCGCCCTGGTCCCGCATTCGCGTGCCCGACGCAGCCGCGTCCACCGCACCCCGATCCACGTTCGTTACGACGTACGATCGCCCCTCTCCGAGGACCGGGATGGCGAGAGAATGCCGCAAACCCGAATTTCGGTAAAGCGGAATATTTTTGCAAAGGAGGGTTGACGGATTTTTGCGGGAGGCGGGTGTTTTGCCCGACGGGCAAATTGGCGAGCACGGAGACACAAGCCCGACGACACTCCGCAGACCTGATGCCGAGGTTCTTACCTGTTGGTCCGCGCCAGTAAGGCTAATTGTGCCTTTCGATTGTCGGTAAAGTTTTATCTATTATCGTCTTTGTCATTCATAACGAACCCGAGGCTCCGATAGTGTTTGCGTGTTGCCTGATCGTGACTGGGACTGTGCTGCTTCTGTCCGGCTTGGTTGCCTTCGGCTTTCATAGAAACTCGCTGCACTCAATGGCGCTGCTCTAGCCGCACCAGCGAGCCGGATCGTAGGATGGGTAGAGCGAAGCGAAACCCATCGAGATCTTGTTCAGACGAAGCATGATGGGTTTCGCAAGTGCTCTACCCATCCTACGCATGATCAGCTGTCTTCACCCACCTGATGCCCAGCAAAGCGATCATCCGCACGGCGCAGCCGGCGGCAAAGCTCGCGGTTGATGTTCTGCAGGACGATCACGTAGGCGTGGATATCGGCCTTGTAGCAGGCGTAGAGTTTTTGAGCCGTCAGCTCGTACAGCACCGTCGAGCTCTCCGCGACCACAGTGGCGGAGCGGTTTTGCATTTCGATCAGCGTCATCTCGCCGAAGAAATCCCCTCGCTCCAGAATGGAAATCGGGATGACGCTTCCCGAAGTCGCCCGTTTGCTCACCGCCAGCCGGCCGGATCTGACGATGAACATCGAGCGTCCCGGCTCGCCTTCCGCCACGACAGTCGCGCCGGCTTCGAAGCGGCACTCGACCAGCATCGACATCAGGAGGTCGAGACCTGTGTCCGAAAGACCGCCGAAGAACGGCGTCGCGAGCAGGAACGCTTTCAGATCGGGGGCACGGGCAACCATCGCGCGAGGATAAGCTTCGTTGCCTTCTGCGGCAAGCAGAGCAGACGACGCCGAACGTGTTGAAACAAAGCGGCCTGCAGATCGCGGCTCACTGCCGCGCAATGCTCTCGCCGCGCAGCGTCCTTCGCTTTCGCCAAACCTGAAGGTCAACCATGGCTTTCACGGTTGCCGCGAGGACGAGCGCGCAAAGCGCCGCCTTCGAGATCGTCTCCATCGTTCCCTCGATCAGCAGGCAATGGACCGCGCTGCCTGCGACGATGACGATCGCGAGAGGCATATGAACGAAACGCCACGTTCGCGGCCGCAGTCCCAAGCGCCGGCGCAGTAGAGCCAGGAGCGCGACGATGAAGATGGCCCACATGGCGATCACGCCGAAAGGCGAGAACGGCGTCGGCGACGAGAAAGTCAGGGCGTCGATCATGTCGGGGGGACTGGTGATCCAGAGGCCGGCGACATGGATCACGATCGCCAGAGCAAGCGCCCCACCGATCCAGTGATGCGCGCGCCGTCCGCGATAGGCCGACAGTCCCGGCAGATATCCGCCGATCAGCAGGGGCTGCACGAGCACGAGACCCAGCGCGATAATCCCCGCAAACCCGGCAAGGATATAGACCGGACCGCGCCATGCGAGCTGCTCGCTTCCTGCGGCAGCAGCGATCGGCACGCCAATGGCCGAAGCCAAGGCGCCCCAGATCAGGATCACCCGGGCCAGTTTCCACCCCGTCGTTCGCAATTCGCTCAGGCCGGCTGCAGAACGAAGTGCGCCTCGAGGCTGGTTTCCTTTGCGCTCCGCATCACCGGCCGCAGGAAGACGGTCATGAATTCACCGCTGTCATAGGCGAGGTGACCATGCGGCTGGCCGAAGATCGGAATGATCTGCGGCATCTCGAGCCGGAACTTGCCGTCCTTGTCGGTGAGCGTGGCGCCATGGCTCTGCGGCTCGTGCTCCTGTCCTTCGACCGTGTGCGCCCAGATCTGGATGCGCTGCCCGGCAAGCGGAGCGCCGTCGCCGGCTCGGCGGACGGTGCCGCTCATCCAGAAGCCGCCCTTGCCGATGCGATCCACGATCGCCGCGCCCTTGCGGTAGTTGTTCGCCCCGCCCGACATCGTCTCGGTCGGCGCGAGTCCGTCCGCGCGGGCCGGCAGCAGGAGCCCGGGAACGCCGGCTGTCAAAACCCCGGTTGCGAGAACGGAGCCGCCGGCGACGAGGAGGTTGCGGCGGCTGAGTACGACCATGGTCATGTCGATTCCTCCTGGCGACCGTTCAGTGGCTCTGCCAAGCATACAACAACACGCACGAGACGCCCAGTTGCGACAAAGGGCGCCATAGGTCGCAATAACAGTGTTGTGAACGGAGGCGCAGGCCGCTCAGACAGCCTCGTGGGATGGGTTGAGCGAAGCGAAACCCATCGAGGCTTTGTTCGACGACGAAACATGATGGGGTTTCGCAAGTGCTCTACCCATCCTACGCGCTATTCAGCCACGCTTGCCCTTTTGTCGTTCAAGGCGGAGCCTTTGTGCTCTCATACGTTTTATCTCTTCATTGAGAGCGTCGGTTTTTTCATCAAGGCGTGAATTCTCTGATTTCGGCTCGTCGCGCTGACGTATCTTTTCGAGCGCTTTCTCAACCGAGAGCTTGGTCGGATCGGCCATCGTACCTCTCCAGGAAGGAAATCGAAGCAACCAATGTCGGAAGTGAAAATGAAGCCAGGTTTTGAATGTTGACGTAAATCAAACCTGCGCTGGGAGTCCGCTGGGTCAAAAACGCTATCTGGCAGTTCGCCGGTCACCCGCGACAATTCCGAATGGCATCGTTGCGCCGGTGTCCGATCGACACTGCAACGCTAACATTCGGGCTGGCAGGTACTACATATGGAGCCCCGGCGCATATCGCCCTCCACCCGGACCCCCACGCATGATCCCCTTCTCCGTGCTCGACCTCGCTCCCATCCGCCAGGGTGGCGACGCCGCGCAGGCGTTTCGCAATTCGCTTGATCTTGCCCAGCACGCCGAGGCCTGGGGCTACAAGCGGTTCTGGCTGGCCGAGCATCACAACATGACGGGCATCGCCAGCGCGGCGACCTCTGTCGTGATCGGGCATGTCGCGGGCGGCACGAAGACGATCCGCGTCGGCTCCGGCGGCGTCATGCTGCCGAACCATTCGCCGCTGGTCATCGCCGAGCAGTTCGGCACGCTGGAGTCGCTCTATCCGGGACGGATCGATCTCGGGCTCGGGCGGGCGCCGGGCACCGACCAGTTCACAGCAAGGGCGCTGCGGCGTGACCTCGCCACCACGTCCGAGAATTTTCCGCATGACGTGCTGGAATTGCAGGCGTTGCTCGGCGATGTGCAACCGAACCAGACGATCCGCGCCGTGCCCGGCGTGGGGACCAAGGTGCCGCTGTGGATCCTCGGCTCGAGCACGTTTGGCGCGCAGCTCGCGGCGATGCTCGGCCTGCCCTTCGCCTTCGCCTCGCATTTCGCGCCACAGATGATGATGCCGGCGCTGCGCGAGTATCGCGCGCGTTTCGAGCCCTCGGCGCAGCTCGACAGGCCCTATGCGATGGTCGGTGTCAACGTGTTCGCGGCGGAGAGCGACGCCGAGGCGCAGCGCATGTTCTCCTCGCTGCAGCAGCAGTTCATCAATCTGCGCCGCGGCACGCCCGGCCCGCTGCCGCCGCCGGTCGACGACATGGACGCGCTGTGGTCGCCGGCGGAGAAGGCCATGGTCGGCCAGTCGCTGTCCTGCTCCGCGGTCGGCTCGCCCACCGAGGTCGAAGAGAAGCTGAAGGCGCTGATCGCCGAGACCGGCGCGGACGAATTGATGACCACCGGCCAGATCTACGACCACGCCGCCCGGCTACGCTCGTTCGAGATCGCGGCCGAGGTGCGCGGCCGGCTGGCGGCGCAACCGGCCCGGTGATCAAGGCATCACACGGCCGAGCCAGGTATGGCCGATCCTCACGCCTCGCGGATCGCGTTCATGAAGCTGGCGAGTTTCGCGCAGGTTGCAGTTACAGCATTGACGTCCTACACTCGGTGCCTGGAAGGGTAGCGTAGCGCCGATCCCTCAAGGACTGATCGTAGGCCGCCGATGGACGTGGTCCGCAGTCGAGCATTCGATTTCGTCGAGACGGTGCGGCAGCTTCCTGATGTCGCGAGCATTCTGGATGCGATGAGCCGCACGCTCGGCCAGCACGGCTTCGACTATTTCTGCAGCTCCTATGTCGCCCCGCTGTCGACCGAATCGCCGCGCGAGGCGGTTCTCGCCGAACGGTTGCCGGCCGGCTTTCTCGATATGTATTCCGAGGCGCAGTATGTGTGGCACGATCCCGCGCTGCGTTATTGCAGGACAACACTTCAGCCGTTCCGCTGGTTCAGGGAAGCGCCGTACGATCCGGAACGGGAGCCGCGCGCCGTCGAGCTCGTGCGACGCGCCCGCGACTTCGGCATGGTGGATGGCGTGGTGATCCCGGTCATCTCGCCGACGGGCCGCACCGGCCAGGTGTGGTTCGGCGGCGCCGAGATCGATCTGCCGGAGCGCGATCTCCCGGCGCTCCACCTCATGGCGCTTTACGCCTTCGACCGGGTGCTGAAGCTGCGCGGCCTGCCCGCGGCTCCGCAGCACGCACTGTCCTTGCGCGAGCGCGAGGTGCTGACGCTGGCGGCCGTCGGACGATCCAGCGATGAGATCGCCGACGCCCTGGCCATCACGGGACGCACAGTGAAGGCGCACATCAAGAGCTGCTGCAAGAAGCTCGGCGCAGCCACCCGCACGCAGGCCGTGATGATCGCCATGCGCGACCGGATCATCTCGCCCTGAGGTGCCAGGCCCGATCGCGACCGGAGTCGATCAGTCGGCAAAGCCGAACAGCTTTGCCGGATTGTGCACCAGGATCTTTTCCAGCTCCGCCTGGTCCGCCGCGTAGCGGTACATCAGCTCGAGCAGGTCGGCATCGTTGGGCGGCTGCTTGACGGAGACCGGATGCGGCCAGTCGCTGGCCCAGACGCAGCGGTCGCTTGCTGCCTCGATATAGGCGCGCGCGATCGGGATCACGTCGTCGTAGGGCGGGCCGGCCTTCGAGGTCTTCTCGCCGAGCGACAGCATCACCCAGAAATTGCCCTTCTTGAGCAGCTCCAGCATCTTGCGCAGGTTCGGATCGTCCTTGCCGGCTTGCGGATCGGGGCGCGCCATGTGGTCGATCAGCACGGGAACGTCGAGATTCTCGTACTTCGCGACGCTGGAGACGATGCCGTCCTTCTCTGGCTGGATCTTGACGTACCAGCCGAGCTCGCGGATGCGGGCGATGGCGCGGGCGAAATCGGCATCCGACAGCACGGCGCCGAGCTCCTGGCGGAAGCTGAAGCGCGCGCCGCGGACGCCGGCGTCATGCAGCTTTGCGAGATAGGAATCGTTCGCCTCGGCAAACACCAGTGCGTTGGCGCAGCCGCGGTAGTTCGGACCCATCGCCGCGAGGCCGTCGAGCACGACGGCATGATCTGCGCCATAGGTCGTGGTCTGCACGATGATGCCGCGCTCGATGCCGAGCGTCTTGTGCATACGCAACGCCGCTTCCCAGGTCGCGGTCGGCATCCGATAGGCCGCGCCGGGGCGCTCCGGATATTTCTCGATGGGCCCCAGCACGTGGAACTGGCTGTCGATGGTCCTCAGTGGCGGCGCCTTGACCGGGCGGCGCGGGTTGGGGTCGAACGGCAGATAAGTCGGCATGCGCAAATCTCCTTCAGTCGATCACGGCGGTGAAGTCGCACTGCACCAGCGCGCCGCCGTCCATGTTGTCCATCGGCAGCGCGTGGCGCGCCGGGCGCGAATGCTCGTCCGGAAACATCTTCAGCCACTCGACATTGACGGGCCCGCGCTGCGAGCGGTCCTTCAGCCACACCGTCATCTTGATGATGTCGTCGGTGGTGCCGCCGGCGGCCTCCACCGTCGCCTTCATGTGCGCGAACATGTTGGCGCATTGCGCGTCGAGACTCACGGGCATCGCGCCGGCCGCATCGCGGCCAAGGATGACGCCCGACATCACGAGATTGCCGATGCGGCAAGCGTTCGGAATCGGATTGGCGTGCTTGAAGCCGCCGATGTGGATGCTCTTGCGCCGTGTCATGGTGCGCTCCCTCTTGTGTGTTGGTTCAGACGAACTGGCACGACACCGAGCCGAACGCGCCGTAGTCGGCGTGGAACGTGTCGCCGCGGCGGATGTCCACCGGCCGCGTGAACGATCCCGCCAGCACCACCTCGCAGGCCCTGAGATATTCGTCATGCGGCGCGAGCCGGTTGGCGAGCCAGGCGATGCCGTTGGCGGGATGATTGAGCACGCCGGCGGCAAGCCCGGTCTCCTCGACCTCGCCGTTGCGGAACAGCAGCGCGCCGATCCAGCGCAGATCCGCATCCATCGGGCGGAACGGTCGGCCGCCGAGCACCAGCGCGGCGTTCGCGGCGTTGTCCGAGATAGTGTCCATGACCTTTCGCGTCTTGCCCGTTTCAGGGTCGACGCGGTGCATCCGCGTCTCCAGAATCTCCAGCGCCGGCGTCACGTAGTCGGTGGCGTTGAGCACGTCGAAGATGGTGCAGTCGGGCCCGCGCAGCGGCGCCTTCAGCACGAAGGCGAGCTCGACCTCGATTCGTGGCGCGTGAAAGCGATCGAACGGGATAGGCGTGGCGTCGGCATAGAACATGTCGGCGAACAGCACGCCGTAGTCGGGCTCGGAGATGCCGACCGCGTTCTGCATCGCCTTCGAGGTCAGGCCGATCTTGTGGCCCTTGATGACGCGGCCGCGCCCGAGCTGGAGTTTCGTCCAGGCGCGCTGGATGGCGTAGGCGTCCTCGATCGTGAGGCCGGGATATTCTTTCGAGAACATCGGGATCAGCGCCTTGGTGCGCTCGGCCTCGTCCAGGCGCGCGGCAAGGCGTTCGATCGTGGCGGCATCCAGCATGGTCTATTGCTCCGCAGCCACGGTGTTGCGCAGCACGCCGATGCGGCTCGACTCGACCTCGACGACGTCGCCGACTTTCAGCCAGCGCGGCGGATCGAAGCGCGCGCCCGCCCCGGTCGGCGTACCCGTCACGATCATGTCGCCGGGCTTCAGGGTGGCGAAGGTGGAGAGATAGGAGATCAGGAAGTCGAACGGGAACATCAGCCGCTCGGTGGTGTCCTGCTGCCGCACCTCGCCGTTGACGCGCGTGGTGATGTCATGAGGCCCGCGCGGGTCGAGCTCGTCCGCCGTGACGATCCACGGGCCGATGCTGCCGGAGCGGTCGAAATTCTTGCCTTGCGTGACGTTGAACTTGCCGTGGCGCAGCCAGTCGCGGATCGTGCCTTCGTTGCACAGCGTCATGCCGAAGATGTGCGACCACGCCTTCTCGCGCGGGATGTGGCGGCCTTCCTGCCCGATCACGATCACGAGCTCGCCTTCATAGTCGAGCTGATCCGAGACTTTGGGCTTCTCCAGCGGCTGGCCGGAGCCTGTCATCGACGACATGCTGCGCACGAACAGGCTCGGATATTTGGGCAGGTCCGAATTGTCTTTATATTCGGCGTTGCGCTCGGCGTAGTTGACGCCGATGCACCAGAGCTTTTCGGGCGCCAGCACCGGCGGCAGCAGGACGAGATCATCGAGCGCGTAGTCCGGTTGCTGATCGGCGATCACTTCCTGCGCGTCCGCCAGCGCATTGGCCGCGATCAGCGCCTTCACGTCGGAGAAGTCGCGGCCGATCCGCCGGGTCAGATCGACCACGCCGCCCGCGACGGCCGCGCCGTAGCGCGCCTCGCCGTCCGAGAGATAGCTCAGGAGTCGCATTGTGGTTTTCTCCAATGGTCTTGGGCACAAGGGCCGCGATGGGCCGCGCGCTCAGTCGGTCGATTTGGGAGTTTGAAAGACGGTGTTCAGCGTCACGATCTCGCCGAGGCGGGCGTAGCGCGGCCCGCCGATGCGCGCGATCGGATCGAGCGCCCGGGTCTCGACCTTGCCGTTTTCCACGAGGCCGTCGCGAATGTGGAACATCACGACCTCGCCGACGATCAGCCGGCTGCGCGCGTCGCCGAATTCGAGGCACTGCCGGAAGCGGCACTCCATCGCGACAGGTGCGGCCGCGAGCCGCGGCACCTTGATGCGCTCGCAGCTAAGCGTCTCCAGGCCAAGCTCCGCGACCTCGCTGACTTCAGGCGGGTGCTCGATCGAGCTGTCGTGCACCGCAGACATCAGCGGGGTATCGGCGATGTGGATGACGTATTCCTCGGTGTCGAGGATGTTGTGCGCGGTGTCCTTGTAGTCCGCGCCCTTGCGGCCGACGCTGATGGCGAGCATCGGCGGCTTCTGCGAGACGAAGGTGAAGGCGCTGAAGGGCGCGAGGTTGAGCACCCCGGAGCGCGACAGGCTCGTCACCCAGGCGATCGGGCGCGGCACCACGATGCCGGTCATCAGCCGGTAGATGCGCTCCGCGCCGAGCTCGGTGGGATCGATCCGCATCACTCAGTCCGCCTTGATGTTGGCCTTGCGCACGACCGGAATCCACTTGGCGTCCTCGCGCTCGAGATAGGCCCTGAACTCGTCCGGCGTCATCGCGACGGCTTCCCCGCCCAGCTTTTCGAACTTGTCCACCACACCCGGGTCTTTCAGGATCGCAACCAGCGTCTCGTGCAGCTTGTCGACAACAGGCGCCGGCGTGCCCGCGGGCGCGAACAGGCCGGTGAAAGTCTGGCCGTCGAAATCCTTGTAGCCGAGCTCGGTGAAGGTCGGGACATCAGGCAGCGACTTCAGGCGGTGCGGGCTGGTGACCGCGAGCGCGCGGAACAGGCCGGCCTTGATGTGCTGGAGGCTGACCGTGAGCTGGTCGAACGCGAACTGCACCTGGCCGCCGAGCAGATCGTTGATGGCCGGCGCGTTGCCGCGGTAGTGCGCGGTGACCCATTGCAGGTCGAGATTCGACTGCATCAATTCGCTGAGCAGATGATTGGTGGTGCCGGGGCCGGGCGAGGCCATCGTCAGCTTACCGGGCTCGCGCTTGGCGAGGTCGATGAATTCCTTGAAATTGTTGGCCTGGACGGAGGGATGCACCTCGAGCACCAGCGGCGTCATCGAGATGGTCGAGATCGGCAGGAAATCCTTCTTCCAGCTATAGGCATCGCGCTTGTTGATCTCGGTCGCGAACAACACCGGGCCGTTGGCGCCGACGAACAGCGTATAGCCGTCGGGCGCCGATTTCGCGAAAGCCTCGCCCGCGATCATGCCGCCGGCGCCGGCCTTGTTCTCGATGATGAAGGGCTGGCCGAGCTTTTCCTGGAGCTTGTCGGCGACGATGCGCGCGGCGCTGTCGACATTGCCGCCGGCCGGATAGGGCACGATCAGCTTGACGCTGCGCGCCGGCCATTGCTGGGCCGATGCGGGCCCCGCCAGCATCGTCGTGACAGCGGCTATGGCAATCGCGATTAATCTCATGTTAACCTCCCGGCGGCGCTTCCAATTCACTTCGAACGCCTTGACGTTGCGCACGGCGCTCGATCGCCGCGCAATCTCCAGATGCGCGCTTTACCTGTCGAGTGAATTGTGGCGTTCTTGTCCATATTATGGACAAGAGACCTTCTCCGAAAGCCACGCGCAGCGCGCTGGAACCTCGACAGGGCGCGCAGGCGATCCGGCGCGCGCTCGCGGTGCTGCGCATTCTTGCCGCAGGCCGCGAGGACGGCGTGCCGCTGGCCGAGGTCGTGCGGGCGACCGGCCTTACCCGTCCGACCGTGCATCGCATCGTCCACGTGCTGATCGAGGAAGGCATCGTCGAGCGGCACGATCGCACCGGCCGCTACGCGATCGGCAACCAGGTGCCCGAGCTGGCGCTGGCACGGCCGCGGCCGTCAAGCCTGCTGGTCGCGGCAAATCCGTCGCTGCGGCGCGCCTCCGCCGAGATCGGCGACACGCTGTTCCTGACGGTGCGGACCGGCAACGACACGCTGTGCGTCGATCGCAGGATCGGCGTCTATCCGATCCAGGTGCTGTCGATCGAGGTCGGCGCGCGCCGGCCGCTCGGCGTCTCCAGCGCCGGAGTTGCCATCCTCGCCGCGATGCCGGCGCAGGACGCGCGAAAAATCGTCGCAGCCAACGAGAAGCGGTTCGAGGCCTACCAGACCGACGTCGCAGCCGTGATGAGCCAGGTCATCGTCGCGCGGAAGCGAGGCTACAACATGAGAGAGATCGGCCTGGTGCAGGGCACCAAGTCGATCTCGACCTGGATCAAGACCCCGGACGGACAGCCCACTGCTGCGATGACCGTCTCCGCCGTTCGGACGAGGCTCGGCCCGCGCCGCGAGCAGGAGGTCGCGGAGATCCTGCTGCGGGAGGCGCGGATCATCGAGCAGGCGATCCGGGGCAATGTTGGCTAACTGAAGGCGGCGCCGTTCGCCTCTCCCCGCTTGCGGGGAGAAGCTGGATTGCATCGAAGATGCAATCCGGGTGAGGGGGACTCTCCGCGAGTCCGACTGTCACCGTGATCTCGGATGGAGCCCCTCACCCCAACCCTCTCCCCGTAAGAACGGGGCGAGGGAGCCCACCGGCGATGCGGACAGAGCTCGCCTCAATCATGTCACCGCTGTGCGCCATCCCACGGCGCTGTCAATGGGCTGACTTGGCACGCCGTTTTGTGGCACAAGGGCCGCCATCGCCGACCGAGCAACGAGGCCACGCATGCCCGCGCCAAAACCGCCTGCCTTCGAGACCCTGAGCCTGCATGCGGGCCAGCATCCGGATCCCGCGACCGGCGCCCGCGCGGTGCCGATCTACCAGACCACGTCCTACGTGTTCCAGGATTCCGATCACGCCGCCGCGCTGTTCAACCTGGAGCGCGCCGGCCACATCTACACGCGCATCTCCAATCCGACCACCGGCGTGCTGGAGGAGCGGCTCGCCGCGCTCGAAGGCGGCGTCGGCGCGATCTGCACGGCGAGCGGCATGGCCGCGCTGCATCTGGCCATCGCGACGCTGCTCAACGCCGGCGACCACATCGTGGCGTCGAGCTCGCTCTATGGCGGCACCATCAACCTTTTGGCGCATACGCTGCCGCGCTTCGGCATCACCACGACATTTGTGAAGCCGCGCGATCTCGATGCGTTCCGCAGCGCCATCAAGCCGAACACCAAGCTCGTGATCGGCGAGACCATCGGCAATCCCGGGCTCGAGGTGCTCGACATCCCGAAGGTCGCGGCGATCGCGCATGAGGCAAAAATTCCGCTGCTGATCGACAACACCTTTGCGACGCCCTATCTCAGCCGGCCGATCGAGCTTGGCGCCGACATCGTGATGCACTCGGCGACCAAATGGATCGGCGGCCACGGCATCGCGATCGGCGGCGCCATCATCGACGGTGGCCGCTTTGACTGGCGCGGCTCCGGCAAGTTCGGCGTGCTGACCGAGCCCTATGGCGGCTATCACGGCATCGTCTTCGACGAGCAGTTCGGCACCGCGGCGTTCATCATGCGCGCGCGCACCGAGGGCCTGCGCGATTTCGGCGCCTGCCTCTCGCCGACCAACGCGTTCCAGCTCCTGCAGGGCGTGGAGACGCTGGGCGTCCGCATGGACCGGCATATGCAGAACACGCATCTGGTGCTGGAGGCGCTGAAGTCCAACAAGGCGGTGGACTGGGTCCTGCATCCCTCGCTTGAAGACCACACGGACTACCAGCTTGCAAAGCAGCTGCTGCCGCGCGGCGCCGGCTCGATCGTCTCCTTCGGCATCAAGGGCGGCCGCCCCGCCGGCCGCAAGTTCATCGAGTCATTGCGCATGATCAGCCATCTCGCCAATGTCGGCGACGCCAAGACGCTGGTGATTCACCCCGCCTCGACCACGCATCAGCAGATGGACGCCGAGCAGCTCAAGGCCGCCGGCATCGGCGAGGAGCTGGTGCGGCTGTCGGTCGGCATCGAGACCGCCTCCGACATCATCGACGACCTCAATCAAGCACTGCGCATCTCGCAAAAGGTCTGACACCATGAAGCTTTCCGTCAACGGGGCCGAGGTATTTGTCGCGACCGGCGGCCGCGAATTCGACAAGTCCCTGCCCGCGGTGGTCTTCATCCACGGCGCCGGCTTCGACCATTCGACCTGGGCGCTGCATACGCGCTGGTTCGCCCATCACGGGTTTTCCGTGCTGGCACCGGACCTTCCCGGTCACGGCCGCTCGGCCGGCCCCTCGCTCTCGAGCATCGCCGAGATGGCCGACTGGACGGCGGCGCTGCTCGATGCGGCAGGAGCTGCGAAGGCGCATCTGATCGGGCACTCCATGGGATCGCTGATCTCGCTGGAGACCGCGGCACGTCACCCCGACAAGGTTTCCGCACTGAGCCTGATCGGCACCGCCGCGACCATGACGGTCGGCCCGGATCTCTTGAAGGCGGCCGAAGCCAACTCGCAGGACGCCAACGACATGGTGTCGATCTGGGGCCTCGGCTTCAACGCCGAGCTCGGCGGCAGCCTCGCGCCGGGCCTGTGGATGCATGGCGGCGCGCAGGCGGTGCTGAAGGCTTGCGAGCCGGGCGTGCTGTTCAGGGATCTGTCGGCCTGCAATGCTTACGCGAATGCGCTCACCGCCGCCGCGAGCGTCAAGGTGCCTGCGACGCTCATCCTCGGCGAGCGCGACATGATGACACCGGCGAAGGCGGGCAAGGCGCTCGCGGCCGCGATCCCGCATGCGAAGACCGTCGTGGTGCCGGGCGCCGGCCACATGATCATGGCCGAGCGCCCGGATGAGTTGCTGGCCGCGCTGAAAGGCTGAGCCCGGCTCAAGACCCCGGCGTCCATTTCCAGACGATGTCGGAGACATTGACCGGCTTCGGGATCAGGCCGAGCTTTGCGAAGCGGTCGGCAACCACCTGCTGGCTCTTGACCACCTCGGCATCGATCGGCACCACGCGATAATTGGAGCGGGCGACGAAGCGGCGGATCGCCTCGATGTCGACGCCGGTCGCCTCGGCCTGGGCCTTCGCCACGTCTTCGTGGTGCGAATCCGCCCATACGCCTTCGGACGCGAAGGCCGTGTTGAGCTTCGCAACGAGCGAGGGATACTTCTCCACGAAATCGGCGCCGGCGATGTAGAAGGCGTTCGGCTTGTGCACGTCCTTGTCGAAGGCGATGACGCGCGCATTCTCCTTCAGCTCGGCAAGCGCGAGATAGGGATCCCAGATCGACCAGGCGTCGACCGAGCCCTTCACGAAGGCCGCCGTCGCATCGGCCGGCGCGAGCGGCGCAGGCGTGATGTCGGACCAGGACAGGCCGGCCTTCTCGAGCGCCGCGACTAGCAGATTATGCGCGCTCGATCCCTTGCCGAAGGCGACGCGCTTGCCCCTGAGATCGGCCAGTGCGTGAATCGGCGAGTCCTTAGGCACGACGATCGCCTGGGTGTTGCCGTCCGATTTCACCGCGGCGACGTAGCGGATCTTTGCGCCGCCCGCCTGCGCGAAGATCGGCGGGGAGTCGCCGACATAGCCGAAATCGACGCTGCCGACATTGATCGCCTCCAGCAGCGGTGGACCGAACTGGAAGTCGATCCACTTGATCTCGATGCCGAGCGGCCTGAAGGCGTTTTCGAGCGTCTGGCGCTGGCGCACCGCCGGGAAGAAGCCGCCCTTCTGGGTGCCGATGCGGATTTCCGCCGGCTTGTCCTCCGCGTGCACGGGTGCAGCCAGGGCTGTCGCGAGCAGGAGTGTCGTTGCGAGTATGTGTCGTCGAGTAATCATATCGCGGTCCTTTCGGTGGGATCAGTTGGCGAAGAGTTGCGAATTCGCGCGCCGGCTCCGCTCGGAGAACACCGCACGTGCGGCCCGCTCGGCTTCGCGCGCCGAGCGGAACTGGCGGCCTTCGAGGCTGTCGAACAGGCGCTCGGAGGAAAAGAAGCGGAAGCCGCGCGCGTCTCGGGTGATGATGCCGGCGGCGCGGTCGTGGATTTCGATGATGTAGGCGTTGGACTGGGCTTCGAATTGGGCTTGGGACATGACTGCTCGCTCGCCGGATTTCTCGGCGTTCCTGGCTTAAGATTTGTGATGTGAGGTGCTGAGAGGGTCGCGGTCAGCAACAACAACAGGTGCCGGTCGCCGCCGAGAAACAGCGCCGCGTCATGCACGGGTGCATGTCGTCCGGATTACGCTGGTGATCGGTTCTCATGTTGCGGCTTCGGCTCGAGGAGCAGTTTCGATGCTGTAAATATCGAGCGATCGGCGCGATTGGTCAATGAAATGGCTATCCATATTTACGAGCGACACGTTCGGCCGCTTCTCCCGCCGCAAGCGCCCGCAGGCAGATTCATCTCGCGATGAGTTCAGCACTGGCGCCCTCTTCACCTCTCCCCGCTTGCGGGGAGAGGTCGGATCGCCCCCGGCGATGCGAAGCATCGTCCGGCGCGATCCGGGTGAGGGGGTACAGGTCCCCACAGCGATCTCACGTGCGGAGAGAGGCCCCTCACCCCGCCCTCTCCCCGCAAGAGCGGGGCGAGGGAGACGAGAGCGCGGACGCTACCACATCGTCGCTGCGGCACGCGCCGCCCAGCCGCGATCGTACTCCTCGCCGCCGACCTTGTTCTGGCTCATCTCGGCGAGGATCTGGCCGGGCGTCGGCAGCGTCTTCGGGTCGATGCGCTTGTCGGGGTTCCAGAGATCGGAGCGGACGATGGCGCGGGCGCACTGGAAGTAGATCTCGTCCACATTCATCACCATGACGCTGCGCGGCGCCTTGCCTTCGACCTTGAAGGACGCCAGCAACTCGGGATCGATCGACAGATGCGCGCGGCCATTGGCGCGGACCGCATTGCCGGAGCCGGGGACCAGGAACATCAGGGACACGCGCGGGTCGCGCACGATGTTGCGCAGGGAATCGACCCGGTTGTTGCCGCGACGATCCGGCAGCATCAGCGTCTTGGGGTCGTGAATGCGAACGAAGCCGGGCAGATCGCCGCGCGGCGAGCAGTCGATGCCCTCGGGCCCGATGGTGGCGAGCGCCGCGAACGGCGCCTTCTCGATGAAGACGCGATAGAGCGGCGTGACATGGTCGGCGACTTTCACGGTCGAGGCATCGTTGGTGGCGCCGTAGATGGCCTCTAGCTGTTCGACCGTTTCGATCACCGACATTCTTCCACTCTCCTTTGCGCCGGCGGTTACTCGCGCCAGCCTTCGTTCCTGATCACGCGCACGAGCTGGCGGCTGTGATAATCCGCGCTGCCGGCGTTGAGGATGGTGACATCGGCCTGCGCCGATGCGTCCTCGACGCTGCGGGACAGCCGTTCCGCGATATTGCCGTCGCTGTGCCGGGCGCGGGCGGCAAGCCGCTGCGCCAGCACGTCCGGCGGCGCCGTGATGGCGACCACGACGACATTGGCATAGGCCTGACGCAGCGCGGCAATCACGGTGCGCGAGACGTTGACGACGACGGCGCGGCCGGCGCGGATGTCGTCGTTGATTTCGAGCGGTAGCGCGTAGGAATGCCCATGCGCGTCCCAATGCACGGCGAAATCGCCGTGATCGATCCCGCGCCGGAATTCATCCGGGCTCATGGCAATGTTGTCCTCAGCCGCGGAGGACTCACGCGTCACGACGCGACGCGGAAAGACGACGTCGTGATCGTCGATGCAGGCCGCCTGCGCCAGCTGCAGCAAGGTGTCCTTGCCGGCGCCGCTGGGACCGACCACGAGCACGAGCCGGCCAGGGCCGATCGCACCCGCCTCGCCTTGCGCCATGGTCGCGGTCTCGCTCATGCGACCCGGCCTCCTTCGCGCCAGACGCTGCGGACGACGGGAACGCTGCCCGCGATGTGCACCCGGATCAGGTCGGCGCGCTTGCCGACCGCAATCTCACCGCGGTCGAAGAGACCAACCGCCTCGGCCGGCGCTTTCGTTACGGTTCGAACCGCCGCCGGAAGGCTGATCGCGGGCACATGTTCAGGCAATTGCAGCGCGGCCATCAGAAGGCTCGATGGAATGTAGTCCGACGAGAGAATGTCGAGCAGGCCCTCGCGGGCAAGATCGACCGCGGCGATATTGCCGGAGTGCGAGCCGCCGCGCACGACGTTGGGCGCGCCCATCAGGATGTCGATGCCGGCCTGATGCAGGCCGCGCGCGGCCTCGAGCGTGGTCGGGAATTCCGCCACCGAGACGCGATCGCGCACGGCGTCCGCGACATTCTCCTCGGTGGTGTCGTCATGGCTCGCCAGCGGAATGTTGTATTGATGCGCCAGCGCCACGATCTCGCGCATGTTGGTCGCCGCATAAGCCTTTTGATACTCGAAGCGCTTTGCGAACAGCTCGTCGAGCTGGGCATCGGTCTTGCCGCCGTTCTTGCCGCGGTAATAGTCGCGCAGCTTGCCCTCGTCGCGGAACTGGCGCTGGCCGGGCGTATGGTCCATCAGCGACATCAGCTTCACGTCGGGACGGTCGATCAGCTCCTTGGCCTCCTCGACCACGCTCGGCATCGGGATTTCGCAGCGCAGATGCAGGAAGTGGTCGGCGCGCAACAAATCAGCATCGCGCGCGGTCGTGATCGCGGCGGCGAGCACGCCGGCGCGGCCGTCGACTTCCTCAGCGCCGTCCTCACGCCAGACCCGGAGCGAGTCGAACACGGTCGTGATGCCCGAGGTCGCGAGCTGGCCGTCATAGGAGACGACGGCGGCGACCGGATTCCAGAACACCTTCGGCCGCGGTACGTAATGCGCTTCGAGGTGATCGGTGTGGAGCTCGATCAGTCCGGGCATGATGAGGTCGCCGCCAGCATCCTCAGCGCCCGCCGGCGCCCTGCCCTGGCCGATCTCGGCGATGCGCCCATCCGCAAGAGCCAGCCAGCCCTGCTCGATCACCCGGTCAGCCAGGACGATCCTGGCGTTGGCGATCACGGTGTCCTTCGGCTTGGCGTTCATTTCAATTTCCTTCAGGCGGCGGCGGCAAAGCTGGTAACGTCAACAATACGGTCGGCAATCAAATGGCGGATTTCGTCGTCATGGACAATGGCGACCATGGCGACGCCCTGGCGCTTTTTCTCGGCGATCAGCTCGACCACGACGGCGCGGTTGGCGGCATCGAGCGAGGCGGTCGGTTCGTCCAGCAACAGGATCGGCAGGTCGGAGATGAAGCCGCGCGCGATGTTGACGCGCTGCTGTTCACCGCCGGAGAAGGTCGCGGGCGGAAGCTGCCAGAGCCGCTCAGGGATGTTGAGGCGGTGCAGCAGGGTACCCGCCCTCTGCTGCGCCTCGGCTCGGGCCATGCCGTTCACGATCAGCGGCTCGGCGACGACGTCGATCGTGGCGACCCGTGGCACCGCGCGCAGGAACTGGCTGACATAGCCGATGGTCGCGCGGCGGACGTTGAGCACCTGCCGCGGCTCGGCGGTGGCCAGATCAATCAGCGCGCCGCGATGGCGGATGCCGATGCGGCCGGAATCGCAGCGGTAGTTGCCGAAGATCATCTTCAGGATCGACGACTTGCCGGCGCCGGACGGGCCCGACAGCACGACGCATTCGCCGGGGTCGACGTGGAAGGTCACGCCGCTGACGACAGGCAGCTCGATGCCGCCCTGCAGGTGCATCGTAAAAGTCTTCTTGGCATCAGTGACGTCGATCATGGCGGTCATCAGTGGGCTCATGGCGGCAGAATCGAGGAAACGAGGAGCTGAGTATAGGGCTCACGGGGATCGTCGAGCACCTGGTCGGTGAGACCGGTCTCGATCACGCGGCCGCCCTTCATCACCATCACGCGGTGCGACAATAGCCGCGCGACCGCAAGGTCGTGGGTGACGATGACGACGGCGAGGTTGAGCTCGGCAACGAGGCTGCGCAAGAGATCGAGCAGGCGCGCCTGCACGGACACATCAAGGCCGCCGGTGGGCTCGTCCATGAACACCAGCCGTGGCTCGGTGACGAGATTGCGGGCGATCTGGAGACGCTGGCGCATGCCGCCGGAATAGGTCCGCGGCGCGTCGTCGATTCGAGCCGTGTCGATCTCGACGCGGGTGAGCCAGTCGGACGCGGTGTCGCGGATGCGACCGTAGTGATTCCAGCCCACCGCCATCAGCCGCTCGCCGACATTGGCGCCGGCCGAGACCGCCATGCGCAGGCCCTGCGCGGGATCCTGGTGCACGAAGCCCCAGTCGGTGCGGAACAGGAAGCGCCGCTCGGCTTCGCCGAGCGTGGCGAGATCGCGGGTGACGCCGTCGCGCATCCGGTAGGTGACGTGCCCGCCGCTGGCCGCGAGCTGGCCCGACAGCAGTTGCAGCAGCGTCGACTTGCCCGAGCCGGATTCGCCGACGATCGCCAGCACCTCGCCGGAATAGAGCGAGAACGACACGTCGCGGCACGCGGCGATGCGGCCGTAGGACTTGCTGAGCGAATTCGCAACCAGCAGCGGCTCATCGTTGTCCAGCATGTCGTGATCAGCCATTAGATGTCTCCTGCGCCTTCTCCTTGTACGGCGCAGCGCTCGTGATGGCCGGCGGCCTGGCGGCCCTCGCAATAATCGGTGTCGGAGCAGACGAACATGCGGCCGCCCTTGTCGTCGGTGACGATCTCGTCGAGATAGGAGTTATCCGCGCCGCACAGCGCGCAAGGCGCGTTGAAGCGATACGGCTCAAAGGGGTGATCCTCGAAATCGAGCGACACAACTTGCGTATAGGGCGGGATCGCGTAGATGCGCTTCTCGCGGCCGGCGCCGAACAATTGCAGCGCCGGGCAATTGTCCATCTTGGGATTGTCGAATTTCGGCGTCGGCGACGGGTCCATCACATAGCGCGCGTTGACCTTGACCGGATAGGCGTAGGCGGTCGCGATGTGGCCGAAGCGGGCGATGTCCTCATAGAGCTTCACATGCATCAGGCCGTATTCGGCGAGCGCATGCATGCGCCGCGTCTCGGTCTCGCGTGGCTCGAGGAACCGCAGCGGTTCCGGGATCGGCACCTGATAGACCAGCACCTGGTTCTCGTTCAGCGCGGCCTCCGGGATGCGGTGACGGGTCTGGATCACGGTCGCCTCCTCCGTCGCCGTCGTGGTGGCGACGCCGGCGGTCTTGGCGAAGAATTTTCGGATCGAGATCGCGTTGGTGGTGTCGTCGGAACCCTGGTCGATCACCTTCAGCACGTCCTCAGGACCGAGGATCGCCGCCGTCACCTGCACGCCGCCGGTGCCCCAGCCATAGGGCATCGGCATTTCGCGACTGGCGAACGGCACCTGATAGCCTGGGATCGCGATCGCCTTCAGGATGGCGCGGCGGATCATTCGCTTGGTCTGTTCGTCGAGATAGGCGAAATTGTAGGCGGGCGCGTTCATTCCGCGGCCTCCTTCATGGCATCGGGCGCATTGGCCTCGGCAAACTCCTGACGCAGCTTGCGCAGCAGGCCGAGCTCGGACTGGAAGTCGACATAATGCGGCAGCTTCAGATGCTCGACGAAACCGGTCGCCTGGACATTGTCCGAATGCGACATCACGAATTCTTCATCCTGCGCCGGCGCGAGCGCCTCTTCGCCGAGCTCGCGGGCACGCAGCGCGCGATCGACCAGCGCCATCGACATGGTCTTGCGCTCGCTCTGGCCGAAGGCGAGGCCATAGCCGCGGGTGAAGCAGGGTGCTTCCGTGGCAGAACCCTTGAACTGGTTGACCATCTGGCACTCGGTGAGCTCGATCGAGCCGAGCGGCACGGCGAAGCCGACATCCTCGGCGGAGAATTCGACCTCGACCTCGCCGAAGCGGATCTCGCCGGCGAAGGGATGGTTGCGGCCGTAGCCGCGCTGGGTGGAATAGCCCATCGCCAGCAGGAAGCCTTCGTCGCCGCGCGCGAGATTTTGCAGGCGCAGGTCGCGGTCGGCCGGGAAGTTCAGCGGCTCGCGCGTGAGATCGCCGACGCTGGCGCCGGCCTCGGCCTGCGGCGAGGATTCGATCAGCCCATCGCGGCCCAGGATATCGGTCACGCGCGGCGTCGGCGCGGTCGAGGCTTCGGCCGTCGCCGGCGCGTCCGGCACAAATCCCTCCGCGAGCGAGGGATCGAGCAGGCGGTGCGTATAGTCGAAGGTCGGCCCGAGGATCTGGCCGCCGGGAATGTCCTTGAAGGTCGAGGACACCCGCCGCTGCACCCGCATGGCGCCGGTGTCGACCGGCTCACTCGCGCCGAAGCGCGGCAGGGTGGCGCGGAAGGCGCGAACCAGGAAAATCGCCTCGATCAGATCGCCGCGCGCCTGCTTGATCGCGAGCGCTGCGAGCTCACGGTCATAAAGCGAGCCTTCGCTCATGACGCGGTCCACGGCCAGACCAAGCTGCTCCGAGATCTGGTCGAGCGTGACTTCCGGCACGCTTTGATCGCCGCGCCGCGCATTGGCGAGCAGCCGATGGGCGTTCTCGATGGCGCGTTCGCCGCCTTTCACTGCGACATACATGCTATTCACTTCCCTTGTTCGCGACGCGCGTGGTGCGCGGGATCGCAACCACGGCATCATCGGCGACCAGCACCACGTCGATGCCGCGCGGAAACAGCGCCTCGTTGACGCGCAGCCGCTCGAACAAGTCGGCGGGCTTGATCGAGGCCCGGAGCGTCGCGACGCCATCGATGCCGGGGCCGCGCAGCTCGAAGCCCCGCCCCGCGTCAAGGCTATCGACCTGGAGGATCAACGTGGTCGACCGGTCCGGGTATTCGCTGGTGCCGAGCGCGAAGCGCTCGAGCGCCGGAAGCAAGGCGCCATCGCTGATCAGGGCAAAGCTCGCGATCGAGGAGTCCTGAATCACCGGCGCGCCGGTGTGGAACTTGAGCCATTTCACGACTTCCGAGCTTTCCGACATCCGCGCATCGAGCCAGAGCGGCGTGTCGTGATCGAACAGCGTCAGCGCGATCGCGGCGGCGCCGCGCATCATCGGCCCGGGTGTGCCCGCCATCGGCACGATGCGCTGGACCGAACCCGGCCGCGCCATCGCGTCCATGACCGAGCGAAAGGTCGATTGCGCCGACAGCACCTTGTCGGCGAACCCCGGCGGCAGTTCCGCAATCGTGGTCATGATCTCACCCCTCACCGCGCACCATGGTGTAGAAATCAACCTTCGTCGCGGCGGTCTCGGCCGCCGCCTGCTTGCGCCGGATCGTAAGCTGCTCGCGCAACGGTGCGATAACGTCCCGCTCGACCGATGCGGAAAAATCCCGCGACTGCACCAGCGCATCGCACAGAGCGATCAGCCGCGCCTTCTCACCGTCGCGTCCGAGCGTGTAGCCGAAGCCGACCTCGCCGCTCGCGAGCCGCACCGCGGCACGCGACACCGTGGCTTCGCCGAGGTTGAACGGGGCGCCGTCGCCGCCGACCCGGCCGCGCAGCATGACGAGGCCGTTTTCCGGCGCGCGCAGATCCTGATGGGCCGGGAGGGCGAAAGCGCGGAGGCGAGCGGCGATCTCGCCCGCCTCCGCGTGCGCCAGCACGGCCATCGCGGCCTTGCGCTGGGCTTGCTGATTGTTGTGCCGCGTCACCCGATCCACCGAACTTGCCGAACTCAAGTTGTCTATGATAGTAGACAACTTCATACGGAAGCGCCATGACTGTTTCGTGACAAGCGTGTGATTTTCGGGCTAGGCTGACCGGCGATATGAGCATGCAGGACACCGCCTCCACGGGCGTCGCGCTATGGCGCCTCGTTGCCGACGGCATCGAGCGCGGCATCGCCGACGGCCGCTTCGCCGCCGGCGACAAGCTGCCGGGCGAGATGGAGATCGCCGAGACCTATCGCGTGAATCGCCACACCGTGCGGCGGGCGCTGGCAGCCCTTGCCGAGCGCGGCCTGGTGCGCGCCGAACGTGGCAGCGGCACCTATGTCGAGGCGCAGCGCATCGCCTATCCGCTGCGCTCGCGCACGCGCTTCTCGGAGATCGTCGGTGCCGGCGGCCGTGAGCCGCGCGGGCAGTTGATCGAGGCGTCCGACGACGTCGCGACGCGCGAGCTGGCGCGCGAGCTGGGCCTGAAGGTCGGCGCCCCGCTGGTGCGGATCGAGGCGATACGCCTAGCCGACCGCACCCCGATCTGCGTCTCCACGACGTGGCTGTCGGCGGAGTTGTTTCCGGGCGCGGGCAGCGTGTTTGCGGCAACGCGCTCGATGACGAAACTGCTCGAACACTTCGGCGTCCGCGACTATCGCCGCGGCGCGACCCGGATCACCGCCGGCATCGTCGACGCGACCGACGCTGCACGGCTCGATCTGCCGCTGGGACGGCCGATCCTCGTGGTCGATGCCACCGACCACGGTCTCGACGGCAAGCCGCTGGTGACGAAGCATTCGCGCTTTGCCGCCGAGCGGGTGGAGTTTCTGGTGGAGAACGGCTGAGATGCAGCCCGCTCTTCCCCCCGCAAGAGGAGGAGGAAGAGCAGCGCCTGCTACTCCTGCATCATCTCGCCGCTGCCGCCGAACTCGGCGGGGAAATCCTTCAGCTTGGGCAGGCCGTCGCGCATCGGCAGCACCGTCTCGGCGTAGTTGACGTGGACGCCGGGCGTGAACGCCAGGGTGGGGATGGTGGCGGTGAAGACGTCGGTCAAACCGAGCGGCGGGTGATTGGTCATGAGATGGCCGCCGCACTTCCTGCAATATTTGCGCTGGCTGAGCGGCGTCTTGGCGAAGGTCTCGACGTGCTGCGCGCCCTCGGTGATGCGCACCGCGTCGGGCTTCCACAGGCTGAAGGCGTTCACCGGCCCGCCGGACCAGGACCGGCAGGAGCCGCAATGGCAATAGCCCATCGCCTCCGGCGCACCCGTGACCTCGACCGTAACCGCGCCGCAGAAGCAGTGTCCGACATGTTTCATTGGGTCGTCTCCGTTGATGAAGGTTGGAAATCCTCTCCCCGCTCCGGTTCACCGAGATCTCGGCGAAGGCGGATGCGGGGTCGCGACGAGCTTCGCTCGCGTTGGTAGCCTCGGAGTGAGGGGAATCACTCCGAGGGACGTTGAAGGCGAGAGTCCGGCAAGGTCCGATACGCGCCTCGGCGCCGCCGCGCGTCCTCCTTTCGGCGGACGCGCGTGCAGAGCGCGAAAACTAAACTGACCGGCGCCAGGGAATAAGCATCGACACGCGTTGTTTGTACTGCCGGTATTCGTCGCCGAAGAGATCAATGAGGTCGCGCTCCTCCAGCGCGATGCCGACGAAGATGTAGATCGTGGTCACGGCCGCAAACAGCAGATGTCCCGCGGTCATGACCGGAGCCGCCCAGAACGCGACGATGAAGCCGAGATAGATCGGATGACGGACAAACTTGTAGAGCAGCGGCGTCTTGAAACGCGGCGGCGTCGCTTCCTTGCCGACGAGATGGTTGGTCACCTGATGCAATCCGAACAATTCGAAATGGTTGATGATGAAGGTCGAGGTGAACACCAGCACCCAGCCTGCGAAGGACACCGTGACCAGCGTCACGGCGAGATCCGGGTCCTCGACCTCCCATATGACGGTCGGCAGCGGACGCCACTGCCAGAACAGGAGCAGCAATGACAGACTCGCGAACAACACATAGGTGCTGCGCTCGATCGGTTTGGAGACGAACTGCGTCCACCATGTCTTGAAGCGCTGGCGCGCCATCACGCTGTGCTGGACGGCGAACAGCGCCATCAGAAGCAGGTTGATGATGACGGCCTCAGCCGTCGACGTGTCGGTTCCGGTGTCGATGGTCTTCGGCACCACCAGCCCCATCACGAAGCCGATAGCGTAGAGAATGGTGACGAAAAACACGAGATACGCCGCAATTCCGTACAGAAAGGCGATGAACTTGAAAATGCGAGAGCCCGTAACCTCCGGGCCGATCGAATGAACCTGGTGATCAATTTGGGACATGGAAAGCTCCGTTGTGCCGAGGCATCGGCACTGTTTGGTCTTCGCACCATGCCGGATCGGACGTTCCATGGCTTTTGCGGACGGTTGATTTTCGCCTGAGACGACTTTGATTTTTGCTTGAGACGACAGAAACGTGCGATTTTGCTTTGAAAACAATGTGCTCGACGGCGACCTGCGCGAACTGACCTGCGCCGGGGTCGCCGTGCCGTTGCAGCCCCAGGTGTTCGATCTGCTGCTCTACCTCGTGGCGCAGCGGGCCCGAGTGGTCAGCAAGGATGACCTGATCAGCCAGATCTGGAGTGACCGGATCGTCTCGGATTCCGCCCTGAACAGCCGGATCAATGCCGCGCGCAAGGCGCTCGGCGACGACGGCGCGACTCAGCGGCTGATCAAGACGATCCCGCGCAAGGGCTTTCGGTTCGTCGGCGAGGTCCGGGAAGATGTGGCAGTCACACTCGCGCCTGCGGAACCCGCCCCGGCCCCGGCACGCACTGTTGCGGACCGCCCGGCGATCGCGGTGCTCGCCTTCGAGAACATGAGCGGCGATCCCGAGCAGGACTATTTCGGCGACGGGATCAGCGAGGACATCCTCACCGCCCTGTCGAAGCAGCGCTGGTTCATGGTGATCGCCCGCAACTCGTCCTTCATCTACAAGGGACGCGCGGTCCACATCAGGCAGATCGCCGAGGAGCTCGGCGTCCGCTACATCGTCGAAGGCAGCGTGCGCAAGGCGGACAAGCGGGTGCGCATCACCGCCCAGCTCAACGACGCGGCGTCAGGCAGCCATCTCTGGGCCGAGCGCTATGACCGCGAGCTCGTCAACGTCTTCGCCGTGCAGGACGAGATCACCAACGCGATCGTCGCGGCGATCGAGCCGCAGATCCACGCAGCGGAGAATTTTCGCAGCCATCGCAAGCCGCCCGCGAGCCTCGACGCCTGGGATCTGTTGATGCGCGCGCTGTCGCACTACTGGCGCGTGACGCGGCAGGATCACGAGGCCGCACAGGCGCTGCTCGAGCGCGCGATCGGGATCGATCCGAATTACGGCCAGGCGCTGTCGGTGCTGGCGGCGAACCACATGTTCGGCGCGCATCTCGGCTGGGTCGAACTGGCCAGGGTGGCGCCAATAGCGGAAGCCGCCGCGCTGGCCGCGGTGCGCTGCGATCATGAGGACGCCTGGGCGCATACCGGGCTCGGCAGCGTCTACTTCTCGACGCGCAGGCTTGCGGACGCGCTGTCCGAGTTCGAGCAGGCGCTCGCGCTCAATCCGAACTTCTCGCTGGCGCAGGGCTATTACGCGCTGGCGCTGTCCTATGCCGGGCGATCGAAGGACTCGTTCGAGGCGGCGCAGAGGGCAATCCGGCTCTCACCGCGCGACCCGTCGCTGGCGATCTATCACGGTATCGCCGGCTATGCGCGCTTCACCGAACGGCGCTATGACGAGGCCATCGCGCTCGCGCGCGAGGCCATCCGCCATCGCGGCGACCTCACCGGCGCCTATCGCGTGCTCGCCGTCTCCGCCGGCATGACCGGCGACGGGATGCTTGCGGAGATGGCGCTGGGCGAGCTCCGCCGCACCCAGCCGGGCATCTCGCTGCACTGGATCGAGACGCAACTGCCATGGGCCAGTGACGCCGATCGCGAGCACTATCTGGAAGGATTCCGCCGGGCGGGGTTGCGGTGACACCTCTTGCCTTCCCTTGAACGGCAGGGGAATAGCATTTGAGAGCGGTTCCTGCGGCCATCCTTCGAGACGCCCGCCTGGCGGGCTCCCCAGGATGAGGACGGAATTCGCGGCAACAGCTTCAACGGGCACGGTGCTGCATAGCCTCATCCTGAGGAGACCGCTGGAAGCGGTCGTCTCGAAGGACACGGCGTGCGGTGAGGCCCCTCCAGGGGAAGGTAAGAGCGCGGCGGCGCTACACGCGCTTCCGGCGCAGATGGACGATGACGTCGAGCCGCGCGATCTCGTGGCCGGGAAGCGCCTCGGGAATCCTGGTGAAGGCGAGGCCATCGGCGACGTCGACCAGCACATCCTCGCCTTCGAGGTAGAAGTGCGGATGCACGGATGTGTCGGTATCGAAGAACGACTTGATGCCGTCGGCCGCGATCCGGCGCAACAGGCCGGCTTCGGTGAACTGGTTCAGCGTATTATAGACGGTCGCGAGCGACAGATAAGCGTTCGCCGCCAGCGCCTCTTCATAAAGCCCCTCGGCGGTCACATGACGATGGCCGCGCAGGAACAGCAACCGGCCGAGCGCCAAGCGCTGGCGCGTTGGCCGGAGGCCCGCATCAACAAGCAATTGCAGACAGCACTGCACGCCCTCATCCGGCTCCGGTCCGACGACGTCAGGTCCGCTGTCGTCGCCCGCGGGGATATTCGTGGCCTGCATGTCCATCGATCGTCTCACGGCTGAAAGAACCAGGGCACGCAACGCGGCGTCCGGCCAGTTGCCATTCGATCGCAGAAGCGGCGGCTTGGCTTTGATCCGGATCAAACCCGGAAGCGGTCGCCTCTGACCTATCGCAAGGCGGCCCAGTCTATTCCCGGTCACAATGCAGCGATATCGATGAGGCTCACATGTCCAGGCCGGTTCCCGACAAGGCAGAGATCGCGCTCGAATATCCCGACAAGTTCTATGTCGGCACCTTCGAGCATTCATCGCGCTTCGAGGCGCGGCTCGACGGCAGCGGCGTTGCGCTCGTGCTGCAACATCCGGGCGCGGCCGATGAGCGCAAATCGGTGCACCTGCACATCAATTTCGGGCTGCTCGCCGGCATCCTGCGGGAGCTCGCCGGCAACGTCGCCGCACTCCCCAAGGACGACATCGCGCACCGCGAACAGCTCGCAGACGCGCTCGACGAGTTGCGACGGGCGCTGCGGACGCCCTGAAGGCTATTTCGTTTTCACCTGGATCGGCTTCGGTGCCGGCACCGCCGCCCATTCCTTGTCGGCGCGCGGGCCGTTGAGATCGCCGGTCAGGCCGACGAGCTGACCGGGCAGCACGTCGAGGGTCTGCTGCCAGGTCTGGGTCTGGCACAGGAACTTGATCAGGCAGCCCTTGAGCTTGAGACGATCAGGAGATTCGCGCCACAGCGAGACCGAATAGAACTTGCCGTCCTCCGCATTGTAGATGTCGCCGGCAAACCGTCCCTCGGGCGTCGCCTGCAAGCCCATGATGAGCTGGTGGCCGAGCAGCGCGCGGGCGCGCTTGTCCGCATCGGGGTTTTCCTTGTCGCGATAGGGCTGGCCGCGCTTGTCGGCCGGCTCCTTCATCCAGACGATGAAGCCGCAGATGCGCTCGCGCGACGGACCGCAGCGTTCGAGCCGGATGCGGGCGCGGCCGTCCTCGACCAGCCAGGTGCCGCTGGGATCGGTGGGCGCGGCAGCGCCGGCGCGGCCGCCGACGATCATCATCATGACCGTGATCGCGACGCGCAGCACGAAGCGAAGAAGAATGTCCATCTGCGATGCCTTTCGTTGCGCGGGTTGCCGCGTCAGTTCAGTTGCGCCATCAGCGCGTCGGCGCCCTTCTCGAGGCCGGCGGTGGCGGCTGCGAGCGCGCCGACGCTGGCCTTGATGTCGTAGGCGCCCGGGTATTGCTTGGTGACGTAGGCAGAGAGCAGGCGCGAGGTGGCGGCGTCGAAGATCTCGACGCCATAGACGACCGAGCCGGTCATCGTCCCCTCGCCGTCGCGCGCGGCCTGCACGCCGTTGTAGACGGCACCGGCGAGGTCGAAGCGCGAGAGCGTGCCGAGCACCGGCGTGTTGGTGACGGCGCCGGTGAGCGTCAGCCTGATCCGCAACGTGTTCGGTCCGCGCTCGCGCACCAGCGCGAAACGGCCGCGCAGCCGCTCGGCGAAGGAGTTCTGCATGTAGGCGGCGAGCGTTGCCTTGTCCTTGTCGGACATGTCGCCGAACTGATGATCCTTGCCGCGGTAGAGCACGACGGGATCCAGGATCACTTTATTATATGCGCGCCAGTCGACCGGCGTGGAATAGCGGTAGGGCACGCGGCCGGAGGCGTCCGACTTGTCCGGGGCCATGTAGGCCGACGACGCCATCTCCGAATAGGGCACGGGCGCGACCGAGGCGCAGCCGGCCGCGGCCGCGCAAAGCACCAGCGTTCCCAGACCGCGCAGGGCGATCGAGCGATCCATTCCAGACTCCTCTAGCGGCTTTCAGCAAAGGCGATGGGGACCGCAGCCGCGTTTTGGGACCAGACGCGGCTGCGGCGCTCACCATTGCCGGCCCAAGGCATCGTCCGCGGCCATTTCAGACGCCTTGGGCCGTCTCAGTGTTTCCGTTTATAAAACCGACCAGTTGGTTTGTAAAGTACGGAAATGACGCGTTGGCACATTTGGCCGCAGGCGCGGATTTGGGCAGGCGCCGGTCGGAATTCGTTAACGGTGAATCAGGCGCGCTTGCGCGGGGTCGGGGCCTTTGCCGCCGATGGCGTTCCGGACTTGGCCGCGGACTTGGTGCGTGTCGTGGCGGGCTGTCCGAGGCCGGTCCACTGTGCGTCGTCGAGCAGGCGCGCGAACAGTCGCTGGTGCTCGTCCTTGCTGAGCGGAGACATGCCGAATAGCGAGCTCAGCAGCAGCCCGAGCGCCCCGGCCCAGCGCAGCATCGCGAGGTCGGGGTCGGCGGCTTCTTCCTTGATCGCCGCCATCCTCTTCATTTCGAGTTCGCGCGGCAGCGCCATCAGGTCAGGATTTTCGACCATGGCCGCAACCAGGGCCAGCGCGGCAGAATTCGGCGAGGTCGCCGCTTCCCGGATCGTGGCGAGCTGGGTCGCCAGATTGGGATTTGCCGAGGTCCCGCTCACCTTTGCCATATAGCGGATCGAGAACTCCTCGAAATGCGCCATCTGCCGCTCGAGCAACGCCTTCAGCACCGCCTCCTTGGTGCGGAACTGATGCATCACGCCGCCCTTGCTGAGGCCGCTCTCGCGGGCGATGGCATCGAGCGTCAACCGGCCCGGCCCGTCGCGCGCGATGATGGCGATGGCCGCTTCGAGCGCAGCGTTGCGGGACCGTTCGGAGCGCGTGGCATTGTCCATGGCCGACTTGTCTCCACGACAGGATAATGAATCAAGTGAAAACAGGACGCGCTGTACATTTTTTGTGCGAACACTGTCGAGACTTTCATCTTGCGGCGCCGAATGGGACTATGTGAGCCTCGATACCGGATGGGGACTGGGATGGGCCGGCCGTAGCTTTGCGCGCCATGACGTGCGAAGCGTCTACGGCTGGCCTCGCTTGAGAAAGATACGACATGCCAAAACGAGTGTTGCTTGGTCTCCTCCTGGCTTGCGGCCTCACGGCCTCGGCACTGGCGCAAGAGCCGAAAACGGGGGGTGTGATCAATGCCGTGATCCAGCCCGAGCCGCCCGGCCTGATGCTTGCGATGGTCCAGAACGGCCCGGTCCAGATGGTGTCCGGCAACATCTTCGAGGGCCTGCTGCGCTACAGCCCCAAGCTCGAGCCGCAGCCGGAACTCGCCGAGAGCTGGACCGTGAGCGAGGACGCCAAGACCTACACCTTCAAGCTCAAGAAGGGCGTCACCTGGCATGACGGCAAGCCCTTCACCGCCGCCGACGTGCTGTTCTCGATCGAGATGCTGAAGCAGACCCACGCGCGCGCCCGCAACAACCTCGGGCAGGTCGACAAGGTCGAGGCGCCCGACGATTACACGGTGGTGTTCACGCTGAAGCAGCCGTTCGGCCCGTTCCTCGGTATCTTCGAGGTCGGCTCGATGCCGATGGTGCCGAAGCATCTCTATGACGGCACCGACTGGAAGACCAACCCCTACAACAACGCCCCGGTCGGCACCGGCCCCTTCATGTTCAAGGAGTGGCAGAAGGGCTCGTTCATCCGCCTGGTCAAGAACCCGAACTACCACGAAAAGGGCAAACCCTATCTCGACGAGATCTACTGGCAGGTCATTCCCGACGCCGCCGCGCGCTCGGTGGCGTACGAGACCGGCAAGGTCGACGTGCTGCCCGGCGGCTCGGTCGAGAATTTCGACGTGCCGCGGCTGTCCAAGCTGAAGGACACCTGCGTCACCGGCGCCGGCTGGGAGTTCTTCTCGCCGCTGGCCTGGCTATGGCTGAACAACCGCCAGGGCCCGCTCGCGGACAAGCGGGTGCGGCAGGCGATCATGTTTGCGATCGACCGCGATTTCGCCAAGGACGTGATCTGGAACGGGCTCGGCAAGGTCGCGACCGGCCCGTCCGCCTCGACCATCAAATACTACACCGACGACGTGCCGAAATATCCGTACGATCCGGCCAAGGCCAAGGCGCTGCTGAAGGAAGCCGGCTACAAGGGCGAGAAGATCCGCCTGTTGCCGCTCGCCTATGGCGAGACCTGGCAACGCTGGGGTGAAGCCGTGAAGCAGAACCTCCAGGACGTCGGCATGAACATCGAGACGATCGCCACCGACGTTGCCGGCGGCAACCAGAAGATCGGCGACTGGGACTACGACATCGCCTTCACCTATCTCTACCAGTACGGCGATCCGGCCCTCGGCGTCGGGCGCAACTACGTCTCCAGCGCCATCGCCAAGGGCCAGGTGTTCAACAATGTCGAGGGCTACTCCAACCCGGAGATCGACAAGCTGTTCGCCGATGGCGCCGTCGCGACCCCGGATTCCAAGCGCAAGGAGATCTACGAGAAGGCGCAGAAGATCCTGGTCGAGGACGTGCCGGTGGCCTGGATGCTCGAGCTGCAATTCCCGACCATCATGCGCTGCAAGGTCAAGAACCTGATCACCACCGGCATCGGCGTCAATGACGGCTTCAAGGACGCATGGCTCGACAAGTGATGGCAGGCGCTCCGAACTCCCCTTACCTCTCCCGCTTGCGGGAGAGGTCGCTACGCTCGAAGAGCGTAGCGGGTGAGGGTTCTCTCCTCTTGGCAATCCCTCCGCGGAAGCACCCCCTCCCCTGCCCTCCCCCGCAAGCGGGAGAGGGAGTGCACCGTGATCGCGGTGACACGCACCTCAATCTCACTGCGTTATAGATATGCTCTCCTTCGTCGCTCAGCGTGTCGTGAAGGGCGTGATCGTCCTGCTCGCGATCGTCGTCCTCAATTTCTTCCTGATCCGGCTTGCGCCCGGCGATCCCGCGGTCGTGATGGCGGGCGAGGCCGGCGCCAGCGACCAGATCTTCGTCAAGCAGCTCCGGGAAAAGTTCGGCCTCGACAAGCCGCTGCCCGAGCAGCTCTTCATCTACGTCAAGGGCGTCGTCACCCTCGACCTCGGCTTCTCCTTCCGCCAGCAGGCGCCGGTGTCGAAGCTGATCCTCGAACGGCTGCCGGCGACCCTGTTGCTGACGCTGACCGCCTTCGCGATCTCGCTGATGCTCGGCGTCCTGTTCGGCAGCTTTGCGGCGCGCTTTGCCGGAACCTTTCTCGACACCGGCATCACCGTGTTCGCCCTGATCTTCTACGCCATGCCGATCTTCTGGGTGGCGCTGATGGGTATCCTCCTGTTCTCGGTCACCTTCGATTGGCTGCCGAGCTTCGGCTACGAGACGGTCGGCGCCAACCTCACCGGCCTTGCCCACGCGGTCGACGTCGCAAAACACCTGATCATGCCGGCGATGACGCTCGGCCTGTTCTTCATGGCGACTTATACCCGCATGACACGCGCCTCGATGCTGGAGGTGAAGCGGCTCGACTTCGTCAAGACCGCGCGCGCCAAGGGCCTCTCCGACGCCGTGATCCAGCGCCGCCACGTGCTGCGCAACGCGCTGCTGCCCGTCGTGACGCTCGCCGGCGTGCATTCCGGCACGCTGATCGGCGGCGCCGTCATCACCGAGACCGTGTTCGCCTGGCCCGGCATCGGGCGCCTGATGTACGACGCGCTGCTGCAGCGGGACTACAACCTCCTGCTCGGCGTGTTCGTGATCTGCTCCGCCATGGTCCTGATCTTCAACCTCATCACCGACCTGGTCTATCGGCTGGTCGATCCGCGCATCGAATTCGCCTCATGAAACAGTTCTGGAAATCGATGCTGAAGAGCCCGAGCGGCGTCATCGGCCTCATCATCCTGTTGCTTGCGATCGGAATCGCGGTGTTCGGACCGATGCTGTTCCCGAACTCGCCCTGGCGCATGGTACAGCGGCCGTTCCTGCCGCCGTTCACGCTCGGGGCCGTGCCGCTCGGCACCGACGCGCTCGGCCGCGACGTGTTCGCCGGCATGATCTTTGGCGCACGCGTGTCGCTGCTGGTCGGCCTCGTCTCGACGCTGGTGGCGCTGGTCGTCGGCGTGCCGATCGGCGCCATGGCCGGCTATTTCGGCGGCAAGGTCGACGACGCCCTGATGCGCTTCACCGAATTCTTCCAGACCATTCCGAGCTTCGCGCTGGCGATCGTGCTGGTCGCGATCCTGCAGCCCTCGATCTATTCGATCGTGGCCTCGATCGCGGTGGTGAGCTGGCCGCCGGTCGCCCGCCTCGTGCGTGGCGAGGTGCTTTCGCTGCGCACGCGCGAATATGTCCAGGCCGCCGTGGTCACCGGCCAGAGCAACACCTGGATCATCCTGCGCGAGATCCTGCCCAATGCGCTGTCGCCGGTGATCGTGCTGGCCTCGCTGATGGTGGCGACCGCGATCCTGCTGGAGTCCTCGCTGGCCTTCCTCGGCCTCGGCGATCCCAATCTGATCTCCTGGGGCTACATGGTCGGCGCCGGCCGCACCGTGATCCGCCAGGCCTGGTGGATCACGGTGTTTCCCGGCGTCGCCATCCTGATCTCGGTGCTTGGGCTGAACCTGATCGGCGAAGGTCTCAACGACGCGCTCAATCCGCGCCTGTCGCGGGAGGGACGCTGACGATGACCGCCCCGCCCGCCGTCTCCATCAAGAACCTGCAGATCGCATTGCCCAAGGGCGCCGAACGTGCCTTCGCCGTCGACGGCGTCTCGCTCGACTTGCGGCCCGGCAAGATCGTCTGCGTCGTCGGCGAATCCGGCTCCGGCAAGTCGATGTGCGCGCATGCGCTGATGGGACTTCTGCCCGACACGGTCTCGGTCACATCAGGCGAGATCCAGTTCGAGGGCCGCGACCTGCTCAAGCTGGATGACGACGGCTGGCGCGACCTGCGCGGCCGCCGGCTGGCGATGATCTTCCAGGAGCCGATGACCGCGCTCAATCCCTTGATGCGGATCGGCGACCAGATGGCCGAGATGTTCGAGGCCCACGGCCTGCTCTCGCCGAAGGAGCGGCGCGCAAGAGCGCTGGCGCTGGCACGCGAGGTCGGCCTGCCCGACCCCGAGCGCATCGTCCGCGCCTATCCGCACCAGCTCTCCGGCGGTCAACGTCAGCGCGCCATGATCGCGATGGCGCTCGCGCTCGAGCCGGCGGTGCTGGTGGCGGACGAGCCGACCACCGCGCTCGACGTCACCACGCAGGCGCAGATCCTGAAGCTGATCCGCAACCTCCAGCGCAACCGCAACATGGCGGTGATGTTCATCACCCACGATTTCGGCGTGGTCGCCGACATCGCCGACCAGGTCGTGGTGCTCCGGCATGGCAAGGTGATCGAGGAAGGCCCGGCGGCGACCGTCTTCAACGAGCCGCAGCACGACTACACCAAGGCGCTGCTCGCGGCCGTGCCGTCGATGGATCCGCCGGCGCGCGAGCCCCTCGACGACCAGGCCAGGGCCGTCGAGGTGATCGGGCTGGACAAGACCTACGTCACATCAGGGGGCTGGTTTCGCGAGGACCGCCGCGTCGATGCGGCGCGCGCGGTCAACTTCAACATCCTCAAGGGCGAGACGCTCGGCCTCGTCGGCGAATCCGGCTCGGGCAAGTCGTCGGTGGCGCGCCTCGTGATGCGGCTGATCGAAGCCGACCGCGGCACGGTGCGGATCGGCGAGACCGATCTCACCTCACTCTCGGGCAAGGCACTGCGCACCGAGCGCCATCGTATCCAGATGATCTTCCAGGATCCGTTCGCCTCGCTCAATCCGCGCCGCAAGATCGGCCACATCATCGCCGACGGCCCGATCGCGGCCGGCATCGATCCGAAGGTCGCCTTCGAGCGCGCCCGCGATCTGCTAAAGATGGTGGGCCTCGACGCCGGGGCACTCGAACGCTATCCGCATGAATTCTCCGGCGGCCAGCGCCAGCGCATCGGCATCGCGCGCGCGCTCGCGCTCGAGCCCGAGATCATCGTCGCCGACGAGGCCGTCTCCGCGCTCGACGTCTCGGTGCAGGCGCAAGTCTTGCGGCTGCTCGAAGACCTCAAGGCGCGCCTCGGCCTCTCCATGCTGTTCATCACCCACGATCTGCGCGTCGCCGCCCAGATCTGCGACCGCATCGCGGTGATGCAGCGCGGCGCCATCGTCGAGCTGAAGCCGACCGCGCAGCTGTTCGCCGCGCCCGAGCACGCCTATACGCGCGAGCTGCTCGCGGCAGTGCCGGGGCGGAAGGAGTGCGCGCCGGCGGCGTGACGCAAACGGTATCCGGTTCGCCCCCAAAGACGATTGGACCGAATCGAACCGCATCTGCCGCAACGGCGCGGTCACGCGCTTTTTATTCCTCGTGACCGCCCGCACAGCTGCAAAGCGCCGGGCCGCACCCCACATCGGTTTGGAATGATTCCCATCATCTGATGATGGTCGCCAAACTCTTCGGAGCCAAACATGGGCCAGGTTATTCAATTTGTCTCGAGATCCGAGCGCGAACGATTGCGCCTCATCCAGGAGGCACGCGCGATCTATGACAGCATCTTCCCGCCCGCTGATCCGGTCAGCGAGCGGCACGACACGACCACGATCGGGCGCGCCGTCGGCGGCGGCAACGTGGAAAATCTGTCGTGATCAAGATCATTGCCGTGCTTTGCAGCCTCTCCTCTCCCGCCAATTGTCACGAGCAGATCGTCACCACGTCGGACTTCGCCGACGTTTCGATGCAGTCCTGCATGATGGGCGCGCCGCAGCTTGCCGAATGGATGAACCAGCATCCGGCCGAGCGCCTCGCGGGATGGCGTTGCGTGATCGGGCAACAGGGTGGCCGTGGCGCCTGAGGTGCGCCTTCTGGCTCTTTTCCATCCCTTATTATATGATATAGATCATTCCATGAGGTTTGGAGGCGCTCGGTGGAGGACGACAAAGCCGGCAAACCGGCCATCGAATACGGTGTCGTGCCCATCGACGTGATGGCATCGATGTCTGGGCTTGATTTTGTCCGCGCGATCTTCTCCGGGGAATTGCCCGAACCGCCGATCATGCAGACGGTCGAGCCGTTCGACTGCAGGGCCGAACCTGGAATTGTCGTGATCCACAGCGTGCCGGGCCTGCGTCACTACAACCCGATCGGCTCGGTCCATGGCGGCTACGCCGCGATATTGCTGGATTCCGCAATGGGGCTGGCGGTGCAGACCACCCTGCCCGGCGGGACCGGCTACACGACGCTGGAATTCAAGATTTCGTTCGTGCGCGGCATGAGCGAGGCCAGCGGCGTGATCCGCACCGAAGGCCGCGTACTGAACGCCGGCCGCCGCGTCGCGACCGCCGAAGCGCGCATCACCGATACGAAGGGCCGGCTGCTAGCGCACGCGACGACGACCTGCCTTGTGTTCGGCATTGAGAAGGGCGGCGCGGAGAGCTGACGGGCGATGCAATCGCTCATCACCGCGGGTTGGTATTGCTCCAGGTCGGGACCGAATTGGTCACGCCGACCGACGGCCAGTTGTACGTTCCGATCGACGGCGCCGTGACCGTGCCGACCGTCTGTCCGGACGATCCGTAAGCGGGCCTGCCCTGCGTCGCCGGCAATCCGGCGCTGCCATAGGCCGGGGCCACCACACTGGTGCTGTAATATCGGCTCGAGCGGTGCTTCTTCGCCTCAGCCGCGAACGGCGCGGCAAGCAGTCCGGTCGTGATGAGCGCGGCAATGGCGAGTTTGACGGTTGTCATGGCTGATCCCTTCATCGCTAGGGCCCCGCTGTGTCATCTGTTCATTCGCCGGAAGATTTCCATGGGCACTCCGTTCATAACTCCGTGCGCACACAAAGGTACCGGAGCCCGGGGGCTGCGCTCGCTGCCTTCGGATGGACCCGAATCAGCGCTAGTGCATTGCCATAAGCAGCTCCCCTGAACGCGATTGACATGACCGGCCCCGAACTGAAGCAACTCCGCGCCGACCTTTCCGATGCCCTCGAGCGCAAGCTCACTGCGGCCGACATGGCCAGGCTATGCGGATTGCCGGAGAACGGCGGCGCCGACACCATCCGGCGCTGGGAGGTCAGCGGCCCGACGCCGTCGGCGACCAAGGTGCTGCGCGTGCTCGCGATGGCGAGCGAGCGCTATCCGATCCTGGAGAAGTTCGACATCTTCGATCGCCACGACGTGCGCGAGGAAGACCGGCCGGCAAAGCGCGCGGCATTCCGCGCGCAGATGCGCGATGAAGCACGGCGGCGTCTTGGTTAACAAGAACCGCACGCAAGTTACCGGGAAGAGGCGACGTTAAACCTTCCTTCAGCATTTCTTAAGTCGCCATTAAGCACGAAAATCATTTGCAGCCCAATACGTTAGGTTGGCTGCCGCTGTGCCACGGATGTGACAGCATTTTCGTCAAAAGCGAGCTATCTGCAAAACCAACGACGGCGCGGAAAGCGCGCCTGCCGGGGACCTAAGTGTTGGAGTTTGGACTATGAAAAAGATTCTGTTTGCGACCGTCGCGCTGCTCGTGGTGGGCGCCGCTGCGCCGGCCGTCGGCGCCGATCTCGGCAACCGCAACTACTACAAGGCGCCCGCGCCGGCCTATGTCGCGCCGATCTACAACTGGACGGGATTCTATCTCGGCGCCCATGTCGGCGGCGCGTTCTCCAGCGACAACAATTTCAACGGCCTCTCCACCGGCAACAACGGCAACGGCCGTTTCCTCGGCGGCGTGCAGGTCGGTGCCGACTGGCAGTTCAACCCGAACTTCGTGGTCGGCGTCGAAGGCCAGTATTCCTGGCTCTCCGGCAGCGTCGGCGCGGTGTTTCCGGGCGGCGTCGCCTACACCAACGACCAGCGCGGCCTCGGCTCGATCACCGGCCGCGTCGGCTACACCTGGGGTCCGGGCCTCCTCTACGTGAAGGGCGGCTACGCCTATTCGGACAACAACGAGAAGGTCACCGTCGGCGGCGTGCCGACCGGCTTCATCATCGATGGCGATCATCGCAACGGCTACACCGTCGGCGCCGGACTCGAATACATGTTCGCGCCGAACTGGTCGGCCAAGGCCGAGTACCAGTACTACAATTTCGGCGACGCGCACTTCACCGCGGGCCCGCTGGCGGGCACCGGCAACTTCACCACCGACGACCACACCTTCAAGGCGGGCGTCAACTATCGCTTCAACTGGGCCAATTCGACGGTCGCGCGCTACTGATCGGTTAGCAAAACCTTATCCTGACGAAGGGCCGGCCCCGTTGCCGGCCCTTCTTTTTTCGCCCTGCGGAACCAGCGCAAGCAATTGCACCAATTGCGATTTTTTTAACCGGCCCCGCCGATACTGCCCGCCACAAAACAGAAGCAAGAGCGTGGGGGAAGTTCGATGGCGATCCGTCTGGGCGTTGGCCGTTTGCTTGGCCGTTTGAGACCTCGTTTCAAGATGCCGACATGGGGCGTGCGCGGCAGCCTGTTCACGGCCTTCGCGGTGATCGCGGGCATGGGCCTCGTGATCGCGGCCGGCGCCGGCCTGGCGCTGCAGAATCTCGGCGGGCGCATGACTGAACTGAGCGGGCGGGACATTCCGCGCCTCGCCGCCAGCCTGCAATTGTCGGCCCTGAGCGCGAGCCTTGCGGCACAGGGACCGGCCCTGCTTGCGGCTCAAAGCGAGGACGCCCTGAACGAGCGCACCAAGAAGCTCAGGGAATTGCAGGAGCAGACGCAGCAGAAACTCAACGAGATCATCGAGCTCGGCGGCGACAAGGCCGTCGTCTCCGGACTCAGCGAGACGATGAAGAGCATCAACGAGGCGGCCCAGAGCCTGGCCAAGGCCGCCCGCGAACGGCTGGACATTGCCGCCCTCCATGACAAGCAATATGACGCGCTGCGCAGCGCCCAGGGCGCCTTCGTGGGCGCGGCCAGTCCGGCGATGCTGGACGCGCAGACCCGGGTCAACGCCATTCTCGGCTCGGCCAACCTGTCGGCCGAAGATGCCACCGAAGCCGCGCAAACCGTCGGCCAGCTCGGCAACGTCGTCGCCAGCGGCAATCTCGCAGCCGCCGACATGAGCGCGGCGCTGTCGGCGAACACGAGCGACAAGCTCGATGACATCCAGAAGGAATTCAAGACGGCACAAGGACGCCTGCGGTCGAACCTCGATCTGCTGTCGGACAATGAGGGCAACAAGATGCTGCGCGCGACGGCGGAAAAGCTGCTCGCGCTCGGCACCGGCAAGACCGGCGTGTTCAATCTGCGCGAGAAGGAGCTCGACTCCATCGACTACGGCCAGACCATCCTGGACGAGACGCGTAAGCTCAATGTCGGCCTCGGCATCAGCGTGCAGCAGCTCGTCGACGGCGTGCAGAAGGAGACCAACGCGTCGACCTTCCAGGCGCGGCAGGAGATCTCGCTCGCGACGTCGGTCATGCTGGCGCTGGGCGCGCTGATGCTGGTCGGCTCGGCGCTGTTCGTCTGGCTCTATGTCGGCCGCAACATCCTGCGCCGGATCACTGGCCTCCAGCGCGCCATGCAGTCGCTCTCGGCCGGCGATCTCGACACCGAGATCGCGCGTGCCAAGCACAATGACGAGATCGGCACGATGACCGACACGCTGACCGTGTTCCGCGATAGCATGGTCGAGGCCCGCGCGCTCGCGAGCGAACAGGACAAGGACCGCGTCGCCAAGGCCGAGCGTGCCGCTCGCATGGAGGCGAAGATCGCCGAATTCGAGAGCACGGTGCGCTCCGCGCTCGACAATCTGGCGCAGTCCGCCAATTCGATGCAATCGACCGCGCAGAGCATGTCGACCACCGCCGACCAATCCAACGCGCTGGTCAACGCGGTCGCCTCCGCGGCCGAAGAGACCTCGGTCAACGTGCAGACCGTGTCGTCAGGCACCGAGCAGCTGTCGTCCTCGATCGCCGAAATCAGCCGCCAGGTGGTCACCTCGGCCGGGATCGCCAAGAAGGCCGTGGACGAAGCCGGCGCGACCGACGCCACGGTGCAGAGCCTCGCCGACAGCGCGAGCCGCATCAGCGTCGTGGTCGATTTGATCCAGACCATCGCCTCGCAGACCAATCTGCTCGCGCTCAACGCCACCATCGAGGCGGCACGCGCGGGCGAGGCCGGCCGCGGCTTCGCGGTGGTCGCCTCCGAGGTGAAGAGCCTCGCGAGCCAGACCGCGAAGGCGACCGAGGAGATCCGCACCCAGATCGCCAGCATGCAGGACGTGACGACCTCGGCGGTCGGCGCCATCCAGGGCATCGGCCGGATCATCGGCGAGATCAACGACGTCACCACGACGATCGCTGCGGCTGTCGAAGAACAGGGCGCGGCGACCCGCGAGATCGCGCGCAACATCCAGCATGCCGCTGGCGGCACCAGCGAGGTTTCCAGCAACATCGTCGGCGTCTCCACCGCCTCCGCCGAAGCCGGCGCTGCGGCGAGCGAAGTGCTGGGCGCCTCCGACGCACTGCGCCGCGAGGCCGACCTGCTGCGCGGGGAGATCGACGCGTTCCTCAACAGCATGCGAGCGGCCTGATTGTCATTCCGGGGCGGCGCAAAGCGCCAAACCCGGAATCTCGCGCGACGACCTCCAGATTCCGGGTTCGCGCTCACGCGCACCCCGGAATGACCGGCATTTTTGGGCTGCGCTCCATCCGGGTCACGGAAAAATCCGGCCCGGAATGACCGCTATGCGAGCCACCCCCGCGTCCTTTTTCGGCTGGCGCGGCGCGCCCGGCGGGTTTAAGTCGGTAGCATGAACGCGAAGACCGACACCGTGCAGTCCTCCGCGGAGGCCCTGCGTTATCCCTGGGACCAGCATCCCGGCCCCGACGAGGTCGTGGAGGTGAAGCCCGGCGTATTGTGGGCGCGGCTGAAGCTGCCGTTCCGCCTCAACCATGTGAACATCTACCTGCTCGCCGACGGCGACGGTTACGCCATGGTCGACGCCGGCTTCGGCAACGAGGAGACGATCGAGGCCTGGACGAAGCTGTTCGACGGCCCGCTCAAGGGCGTCAACATCACGCGCCTGATCGTCACTCACTCCCACCCCGATCATGTCGGGCTTGCGGGGTGGATCGTCGAGCGGTTCAACTGCCCGCTGGTGATGTCGCAGGTCGAATATCTGCAATCGGTCTATCACCAGAATCGCGGCACCGAGGAGCGACGCGAAGCGCAGCGGCTGTTCTTCCGCCGCCACGGCATGGACGAGTCGCTCACCGAAAAGCTGCTCGGCCGCGGCCAGGACTATCTCAAGCGCGTCTCGGTGCTGCCTCCGTCCTACCGCCGCATCTCGCATGGCGACGACGTCGTGATCGGCACGCGCCGCTTCAAGGTGATCACCGGCGGCGGCCACGCGCTCGACCAGGTGATGCTGTATTGCGCCGACGACAAGCTGTTCCTTTCCGCCGACCAGGTGCTGAGCAAGATCTCGCCGAATGTGAGCGTGTGGGCTGTCGAGCCCGACCAGAACTCGCTCGGCGAATATCTGGCTTCGCTCGCCAGCCTCACCACGACGCTACCCTATGATTTGCTGGTGCTGCCCGGCCACGGCGTGCCGTTCTACGGATTGAAGACCCGCATCAAGCAGCTCGCCGACCACCACGAGGAGCGCTGCCGCCTGATCGCGGAAGCCTGCCGCGAGGTGCCGCAGACCTCGCGCGCCTTGGTGCCCGTGGTGTTCAACAAGCACGTGCTGGACGAACACCAGATGGGTTTTGCCGCCGGCGAACTGGTCGCCCACGTCAACTACATGATCGTCGAGGGCCGGCTGACGGCGGAGACCAAGGACGGCGTGCTGCAGTTTCGGACGACGTGATTTTTTTCGCCTCTCCCCGCCTGCGGGGAGAGGCCGGAATTCGCGAGTAGCGCGGATCCCGGGTGAGGGGGACTCTCCACGAGTCCGACTGTCACCGTCCGTGCGGAGACTCCCCCTCACCCCAACCCTCTCCCCGCAAGCGGAGCGAGGGAGCAGACCGTCGCTGCGGCAGCATTTCACTTCATATTCATATTCGCAATCGCGTGCAGCGCCGCGATGTAGCCGAACGGCCCCAGCCCGCAGATCACGCCGGTCGCCACGAACGAGATCTTGGAGTGCCGGTGATATTCGTCACGGGCGTGGATGTTGGAGATGTGGACTTCCAGCACCGGGCCTTCGAATGTCTTGATCGCGTCCATGATCGAGACCGAGGTGAAGGACAGGCCGGCCGGGTTGATGACGATCGCATCGGCGTCCTGCCGCGCCGACTGGATCAGGTCGACCAGCACGCCTTCATGGTTCGACTGGTGGAAGGCGAGCTTGAGCCCGAGCTTCGCGGCGGCTTCCTCGCAGCTCGCATTGACCTCTGCGAGCATCGTGGTGCCGTAGATGTGCGGCTCGCGGATGCCGAGCATGTTGAGGTTGGGACCGTTGAGGATCATCACGCGCTTCATGGGAGGGTCCTTTCGAATGATAATCTGCTGAATTGTGTTGCCGAGCCCAGGCAGCCCCAGGCTGCCATGTCGGCCCCTCCCGGTACTTACCGCAAAGCAGCATTACACAAGCCGGTGAGTTCTTTGATCGGGATCAAGTTTCAAATCGCACGATAGGGCATTTTGCCCAAATGCCCTCCAGGGCCAAATGTGGGATAGCGCATAGACATTGGAGCTGGAAAAGCTCTAAGAAGATGCGCCCCTTGGTCAGGTTCCGTTGCAGGTTTGCCGATGGATTACAGCCAGTTCTTCAATTCCGCCCTCGATCGCCTCCACACTGAGCGGCGCTATCGCGTGTTCGCCGATCTGGAACGCATGGCGGGCCGGTTTCCGCATGCGATCTGGCACTCGCCCAAGGGCAAGCGCGACGTCGTGATCTGGTGCTCCAACGACTATCTCGGCATGGGTCAGCATCCGAAGGTCGTCGGCGCCATGGTCGAGACCGCAACGCGCGTCGGCACCGGCGCGGGCGGCACCCGCAACATCGCCGGCACGCATCATCCGCTGGTGCAGCTCGAGGCCGAGCTCGCCGATCTCCACGGCAAGGAAGCCGCGCTGCTGTTCACCTCGGGCTACGTCTCGAACCAGACCGGCATCGCGACGATCGCAAAGCTCATTCCGAACTGCCTGATCCTGTCGGACGAGCTCAACCACAATTCGATGATCGAGGGCATCCGCCAGTCCGGTTGCGAGCGGCAAGTGTTCCGCCACAACGATCTCGCCGACCTCGAAGCGCTGTTGAAGGCGGCGGGTCCGAACCGGCCGAAGCTGATCGCCTGCGAGAGCCTCTATTCCATGGACGGCGACGTCGCTCCGCTCGCCAAGATCTGCGATCTCGCCGAGAAATATAACGCGATGACCTATGTCGACGAAGTCCACGCGGTCGGCATGTACGGCCCGCGCGGCGGCGGCATCGCCGAGCGTGACGGCGTCATGCATCGCATCGACATTCTCGAAGGCACGCTGGCCAAGGCGTTCGGCTGCCTCGGCGGCTACATCGCCGCCAACGGCCAGATCATCGACGCCGTGCGCTCCTATGCGCCGGGCTTCATCTTCACCACCGCGCTGCCGCCGGCGATCTGCTCGGCCGCGACCGCCGCGATCAAGCACCTGAAGACCTCGAGCTGGGAGCGCGAGCGCCACCAGGACCGCGCCGCCCGGGTCAAGGCGATCCTCAACGCCGCCGGTCTCCCGGTGATGTCGAGCGACACCCACATCGTGCCGCTGTTCATCGGCGATGCCGAGAAGTGCAAGCAGGCCTCCGACCTCCTGCTCGAAGAGCACGGCATCTACATCCAGCCGATCAACTATCCGACCGTCGCCAAGGGCTCCGAGCGCCTGCGCATCACGCCCTCGCCCTATCACGACGACGGCCTGATCGATCAACTCGCCGAAGCCCTGTTGCAAGTGTGGGACCGCCTCGGCCTGCCGCTCAAGCAAAAGTCGCTGGCGGCGGAGTAGGTTTTTCTTCGCCTCTCCCCGCTTGCGGGGAGAGGCCGGATCGCATCGCCAGATGCGATCCGGGTGAGGGGGAGTCTCCGCGAGTCCAGCTGCCACCGTCCCCGCGGAGAGCCCCCCTTACCCCACCCTCTCCCCGCAAGCGGGGCGAGGGAGAGCAGGCAGCTCGCCCTACGGCTTAACGACGACGCCAGTTCCCGCCCCTTCCGGGCATTTCGCTGTCGCTTGCGCCCACCCAACGCGCTAGATTTGCAGGGAAAATGAGACCGGGCGCCGTCGCGCCCAGGGAGAAGCACGCTCGCCATGCTGCACGACTGGGGCGTGATTGCCGCCGCCTTTGGCTATATCGGCTTCCTGTTCCTGGTGGCGAGCCACGGCGACCGCCGCTCGCCGGCCGGGCCAGGCCGCGCCTCCGGCCTGATCTATCCGCTGTCGCTGGCGATCTACTGCACCTCCTGGACCTTCTTCGGCTCGGTTGGCTTCGCCACCCGCACCTCGACCGACTTCCTCGCCATCTATGTCGGCCCGATCCTGATGATCGGCCTCGGCGCCGGCGTGCTGCGCCGCGTGATCCAGCTCGCCAAGGCCCACAACATCACCTCGATCGCCGACTTCATCGGCGCCCGCTACGGCAAGAGCCAGGCGGTGGCGGCGACCGTGGCGCTGATCGCCATCATCGGCTCGGTGCCCTACATCGCGCTCCAGCTCAAGGCGGTCGCCTCCTCGCTGGAGACGATCCTGAGCGAGGATCAGGCCTTCTCCCACATCCCGATCCTTGGCGACATGGCGTTGATGGTGACGCTGGCGATGGCGGCCTTCGCCGTGCTGTTCGGCACGCGGCAGACCGACGCCACCGAGCACCAGCACGGCCTGATGCTGGCGGTCGCGACCGAATCCATCGTCAAGCTGGTCGCCTTTCTCGCCGCCGGCATCTTCGTCACATTCTGGATGTTCTCGCCGCATGAATTGATCGAGCGCGCGATGAAGACGCCGGAGGCGGTGCGCGCCATCAACTACTCGCCGTCGATCGGCAACTTCCTGACCATGACGCTGCTGTCGCTGTGCGCGGTCATGCTGCTGCCGCGCCAGTTCCATGTCAGCGTGGTGGAGAATTCCTCCGATGCCGAGGTCGGCCGCGCGCGCTGGCTGTTCCCGCTCTATCTCGTCGCCATCAATCTGTTCGTGATCCCGATCGCGATCGCCGGCCTCGTCAGCTTTCCGTTCGGCACGGCCGATCCTGATATGTACGTGCTGGCGCTGCCGATGGCGGGCGGCGCGGATCTGCTCAGCGTCGCCATCTTCGTCGGCGGCCTGTCAGCGGCGACCGCGATGGTGATCGTCGAATGCGTCGCGCTTTCCATCATGGTCTCCAACGACCTCGTGGTGCCGCTGGTGCTGCAACGGCGGCCGGAGGGGCGCACCGGCGGCGCCGATTTCAGCGACTTCCTGCTGCGCTCGCGGCGGCTCGCGATCTTCGCCATCATGGTGATGGCCTATTTCTACTACCGCGCGCTCGGCAATACCCAGCTCGCAGCGATCGGCCTCTTGTCCTTTGCCGCCATCGCCCAGCTCGCGCCGAGCTTCTTCGGTGGGCTGCTGTGGCGGCGGGCGACCGCGCGCGGCGCGATCGGCGGCATGCTGGTCGGCTTCGCGGTGTGGCTCTACACGCTGTTCATTCCGAGCTTCATGGATTCCTCGACCGCAGGCATCCTGCTGCTCCAGCACGGCCCGTTCGGGATCGAGGTGCTGCGGCCGCAGGCGTTGTTCGGCGCCGACCTGCCGCCGCTGATGCATGGCGTCATCTGGTCGCTGTCGCTCAACATCCTCACCTATGTGCTGCTGTCGTTGGCACGGCGGCCTTCGTCCATCGAGCTGGTGCAGGCCGATCTGTTCGTGCCCAACACGCTCGCGCCGATCTCCCCGAATTTCCGCCGCTGGCGCACCACCGTCACCGTGCAGGACATCCAGACCACGGTCGCGCAATATCTCGGGCCCGACCGCGCCCGGCATTCGTTCGAGGCCTTCTCGGCCCGTCGCAATGTGCGGCTCGAGCCGGCAGCGCCCGCCGATTTCGAGCTGCTCCAGCACGCCGAGCACCTGATCGCCTCATCGATCGGAGCTGCGTCCTCGCGCCTCGTGATGTCGCTGCTGCTGCGCAAGCGGACGGTCTCCGCCAAAGCCGCGCTGAAGCTGCTCGACGATTCCCATGCGGCGCTGCATTTCAACCGCGAGATCCTGCAGACCGCGCTCAACCATGTGCGCCAGGGCATCGCGGTGTTCGACGCCGACCTGCAGCTGATCTGCTCCAACCGGCAGTTCGGCGATCTCCTCAACGTTCCCCCGCATTTCATCCAGTTCGGCACGCCGCTTCGCGAAATCCTGGAATTCATGGACGTGAGCAATCCGGCCGACCCGATCGAGCGCGAGGCCATGCTGGAGCGGCGGCTTGCCGCCTATACCATCGACAGCGAGCCCTATCTCGAGCGCCTGCCGGACCGCCATATGGTGATCGAGGTGCTCACCAACCGCATGCCCGGCAGCGGCTTCGTCATCACCTTCACCGACGTCACGCCCACCTTCGAGGCCGCGGAAGCGCTGGAGCGCGCCAACGCGACGCTGGAAAAGCGCGTGCGCGACCGCACCGAGGAGCTGACCCGGCTGAACTCGGAGCTGGCGCTGGCCAAGAGCACGGCGGAAGACGCCAGCATCTCCAAGACACGCTTCCTCGCCGCCGCCAGTCACGACATTCTCCAGCCGCTCAACGCGGCGCGGCTCTATGTCACCAGCCTGGTCGAACGCCAGCACAGCGGCGAGGAGACCCGGCTGGTCGAGAACATCGACGAATCGCTCCAGGCCATCGAGGAGATCCTCGGCGCGCTGCTCGACATCTCCAGGCTCGACGCCGGCGCGATGGCGACCTCGATCTCGAGCTTCAAGATGGCCGATCTGATGCGCTCGCTGGAGATCGAGTTCGCACCGATCGCGCGCGCCAAGGGCCTCGATCTCACCTTCGTGCCCTGCTCGCTGCCGGTCGAGTCGGACCGGCTCCTGCTGCGGCGCCTGCTCCAGAACCTGATCTCCAACGCGATCAAATACACCCCGCGCGGCCGCGTGCTGGTCGGCTGCCGCCGCCGCGGCGCCTCGCTCAAGATCTGCGTCTACGACACCGGCGTCGGCATCCCCACGGTCAAGCGCGGCGAGATCTTCAAGGAGTTCCACCGCCTCGAGCAGGGCGCGCGGATCGCGCGCGGCCTCGGCCTTGGCCTGTCGATCGTCGAACGGCTGGCGCGCGTGCTCAACCACGGCATCGCCATCGACGCCAATGTGGGCGGTGGCTCGGTATTCTCGGTGACGGTGCCGACGGCGAAGGCGATCACCCTCACCGCCGCGGTGACCAGCGCGACGCCGCTGGCGCGTACGCCGATCGCGGGCGCGCTGATCGTCTGCATCGAGAACGATGCGGCGATCCTCGACGGCATGCGCACGCTGTTGAAGGCCTGGGACGCGGAGGTGATCGCGGTCGCCGATCCCGAAGGCGCGATCGCGGCGATCGAAGTTGCGGGCAAGCGCGTCACCGGGCTGCTGGTCGACTATCACCTCGACCGCGGCAACGGCATCGCCGCGATCCGCGACATCCGCCGCCGCTTCGGCGACGCCATCCCTGCGATCCTGATCACCGCCGATCGCAGCCCCGCCGTGCAGCTGGGGGCGCGCGACGAGAAGATCGCGGTGCTGAACAAGCCGGTGAAGCCGGCCTCGCTGCGCGCCCTGCTCGGCCAGTGGCGCACGCAGCAGATGGTGGCGGCGGAGTGAGAGAAGCCCGTTGGCGAATGCCAGGCACGCCGTCGCAACTTACGGCGCAAGCCGCGTGAAGACGTAATCGCGGCTCTTGGCGCGAGCCTCGTGGCAGGCGAAGCAGGTGCGGTGCTGGGCCTCGTCGACCGGCTTGCCGTTGACGAAGCGGCCAAAGCCCCAGCCGCCGGTTGAGGCATATTTCCTGGAATCCTTGACCATCACCTGGATCGTGGTGGCAGCGCCGGGAATCGTCGCGGACGCGAATTCCGGTGACCGTTTCCGCTTCCAGGCGCGCTTGACCAGAATGGTGCCATCCGGGAACGGAAGCTTTCCGGCTTGATAGGCGTCGACTGCCACCTGGTTGCCGACGACCGCGCGAAGCTCGTCGAGCGGCGCGGCCTCTTCGGCCGGCGCGACCAGCTCCCATTGCCTGTAGCCCGCGGGAATCGTGACCCCGAAGATCGGCGAGGCATCTGCTGTCGCGGGGCCCTCCGCGAGCGCGATCGAGACGAGGTACGGCACGCAGGTCAGGAGAACGACCAGAAGAAGCGCGGCAAGCACGACCACCGTGCTGAAGGACAGTCTTTTCTTTGCAGGTTCAGTTGGCGTCATGACGCTTCATCAAGCTGGGATCTACGGATGAGCCTCGGTCCAGCCCGGCTGGACCGAGGTGCTGCCGGATCCTCAGGCGCCATCGGCGTCGATGACGGCCTTGGCAAAGGCCTGCGGTGCCTCCTGCGGCAGATTGTGGCCGATGCCGCCGGTGATCAGGCGATAGTCGTACCGGCCGGAGAATTTCTTGGCATAGACGCTGGGGTCGGGGTGCGGCGCACCGTTGGCGTCGCCTTCCATCGTGATCGTCGGCACGCTGATCAGCGGGGCCGCCGCGAGCTTCTTTTCGAGCTCCTCGTATTTCGCTTCGCCCTTGGCGAGCCCGAGCCGCCAGCGGTAATTGTGGATCGTGATCGCGACGTGATCCTTGTTGTCGAGCGCCGCGGCGCTGCGGTCGAAGGTGGCGTCGTCGAACTTCCACTGCGGCGAGGCGAGCTTCCAGATCAGTTTTGCGAAATCGTGCGTGTACTTCTCGTATCCGGCGCGGCCGCGCTCGGTCGCGAAATAGAACTGATACCACCATTGCAGCTCGGCCGACGGCGGCAGCGGCGCGCTGCCGGCAGCCTGGCTGGAGATCAGATAGCCGCTGACCGACACCAGCGCGCGGCAGCGCTCCGGCCACAGCGCGGCGATGATGTCGGCGGTGCGCGCACCCCAGTCGAAGCCGGCGACGACCGCCTTCTTGATGTCGAGCTTGTCCATCAGCGCGATGATGTCGACGGCCATTGCGGCCGGCTCGCCATTGCGCGGCGTCTCGCTGGAGAGGAAGTGCGTCGTGCCGTAGCCGCGCAGATAAGGAATGATCACGCGATAGCCGGCCTTTGCCAGGATCGGCGCGACATCGACGAAGGCATGAATGTCGTAGGGCCAGCCGTGCAGCAGGATCGCGACGGGACCGTTCGACGGGCCAGCCTCGGCATAGCCGGCATTGAGGACGCCGGCATCGATCTGCTTGATCGTACCGAACGACGCATTCGATGCGAGGGATCGCGGCGCTTCCGTTTCAGCGCGGGCAAGATCGATCACGCCAAGACCGGCGGCAACGGTTCCCGCGGCGACGCCAAAAAACTTGCGGCGATGCTGGTCGATGAGCTGCTTCATGATGGTGCTACCTTGTTTATGGTCGGAGATGGTTCGTCAGGTCAGCGCGACCGCGACATCGATGTTGCCGCGGACGGCCTTGGAATAGGGGCAGGTCTGGTGTGCCTCATCGACGATGTCGCGTGCGACCTCGCGATCGAGGCCCGGCAGGCTGACATTGAGGCGCGCCCGGAGGGAGTAAGCGCCCTCATCGAGAAGGAGGTCGATCTCCGCATCGATTGCGCATTTCCTGGGAAGCGTGATCTTCCGCTTGCGCGCCGCGATCTCCATGGCGCCTTCGAAGCAGGCCGACCAGCCGGCCGCGAACAACTGTTCGGGGTTGGTGCCGATGCCGGCGCCGCCCGGCGGAGAGAGCCGCACATCGAGGCGGCCGTCCGAACTGCGGGACATGCCGTCCTGCCGCCCACCGCCGGTGTGGGTTCGGGCCGTGTAGAGCAGTTTCGCCGCTTGCGTCATGAAAGGTCTCCTTGCCGTCGCGCAACTGACTAGCAGCGGCTGTCGCAGGACACCCGTTTGGACTTGTGAGAAATTGTGAGATCTCCGCCTGCGTGCCTCATGAGGCCTGCATGCGCGGTCTGACGCCGATGCGTGAGCGGCCTTGCCGGATCGCAATCATCTGGCTATCCGGTCCATTCGCAAGGACCTAGATCTCGCCATGACTGAGCCGGCTGCGCCTACGGCAGGACCCCTGTCGTTCGGGCCATTCACCGTGACACCGCATGAAAGGCTCGTGACGCGCGACGGCGTCGCGCTGCCGCTCGGCACGAAAGCCTTCGACACGCTGATCGCGCTGATATCGCGGCCGAACGAGGTCGTCAGCAAATGGGACCTGATGGCGCTGGTGTGGCCCGGCATGGCCGTCGAGGAGGCCAATCTGCGCTTTCATGTCGCAGCGCTTCGCAAGGTCCTCCGCGACGGCAAGGACGGCGCCCGCTACATCACCACGCTCTCCGGCCGCGGCTATTGCTTCGTGGCGCCGATCTCGCAAACGGATGTTCCGGCAGAGCGGCGCCCCGCGCCGCGGATGGAACCGCCGCCCGTGAAGCTGCCGAACCGGCTGCAGCGGATGGTCGGACGCGACGAAGTGGTCGCGGCCATCTCGGACAAGCTCATCACCTCGCGTTTCGTCACGATCGTCGGCCCGGGCGGCGTCGGCAAGACCGCCGTTGCGGTGGCGGTCGCTCACGACCTGCTCGCGACCTTCGCCGACGCCGCGCACTTTGTTGATCTTGCTGCGCTCAGCGATCCCGATCTCGTGATCACCTCGATCCTGCTGATGCTGGGTCTGCCAGCCCAGACTGACGACCCGATGCCCGCGCTGCTCACGCATCTCCGGGACAAGAGGATGCTGCTGATCCTCGACAATTGCGAGCACGTCATCGCCGCCGCAGCGCCGCTGGCGGCGGAGATCTTCCACGCCGCGCCGCATGTCCATATCCTGGCCACGAGCCGCGAAGCCCTGCGCGTCGAGGGCGAGCAGGTCTATCGATTGGCGCCGCTTGCCGTTCCGCCTGACGATGCCGGACTGACGGCGGCCGTCGCGCAGACCTATCCCGCGCTTCAGCTGTTCCTCGAACGGGCGACCGCCGGCGGCGCGCAGATCGCGCTCGACGATGGCAATGCGGCGATCGTCGCTGGCATCTGCCGCAGGCTCGACGGCATGGCCCTGGCGATCGAGCTCGCTGCCGGCCGGGTCGAAGCCTACGGCCTGGAGCAAACGGCGGCGCTGCTCGACGAACGCCTCAATCTGCTGTGGCAGGGGCAGCGCACCGCGCCGCCGCGGCAGAAGACATTGCAGGCGACGCTGGACTGGAGCTACGGGCTGCTGTCCGGCAGCGAGCGCCTCGTGCTGCGCAGGCTCGCGGTCTTCGCCGGCCATTTCACCATCGACGCGGCGCTCGAGGTCGTGCCGGACGACCGTGTCGACCGCGCCCGCCTGTTCGACGCCATCGACAGCCTCGTCGCCAAGTCGATGGTCGCTCCGCGACCGATCGGCGCCATGATGCGCTACCGGCTGCTCGACACGACGCGCGCCTATCTGCTCGAAATCGAGCCTGACGACGCGGCGCTCGCCGCCCGCCACGCGACCTACTACCGGCGATGGCTGGAACAGGCCGGCACGACATGGGCGACGGTGCCGAGCGCCGACGAACGCGCGGTCCACTTCTCCGCGCTGCACAACGTGCGCGCCGCGCTGGACTGGTGTTTTGGCGCGAACGGCGATGCATGCATCGGCATTGCGCTCGCCGCTGCGGCAGCTCCCATCTTTCTCGCAATGTCACTGCTGATCGAATGCCGGCGCTGGTCGGAACGGGCGCTGCTTGCGATCGATCCGTCCACGCGCGGCGGCGCCGAGGAAATGCACATCCAGGCCGCCCTGGGACTGACCCTGATGTTCACGCGCGGCGGCAGCGAAGCGGCGCGCGGCGCATTGAGCAGAAGCCTCGCGATCGCGGAGGCGCGCGGCGACGCGCCGAACCAGCTTCAGCTGCTCGGCCGCATGCATATCTTCCACGAGCGGATGGGGCAGTTCGATGCCGCGCTTGGTTACGCACGGCAGAGCCTCACAGTCGCCGAAACGCTGGGCGATGCCGCGTCCCTCGGACTGGCCCATTCGCTCCTGGGTGTCTCGCTGCATCTGGCCGGCGAGCATCGCGACGCGCTGAACATGCTGGAGGCTGCCTGGCAGGGTCCGGGTACCGAACGGATCAGCACGGTCCATGGCTTCGATCACCGCAACCGGGCCGGCATCTCGCTCGCGCGAGAGCTTTGGCTGCAGGGCCGGCCCGGGGATGCGCGGCAGCTGGCGCGACAGACGGTCACCGAAGCCGCCCAGATGGACCATCCGATCACGCTCTGCATCGCGCTGATATGGCTGGTCTCGATCGAGCTCTGGAGCGGCGAGCTCGACGATGCGGAAGAGAGCATCGACCACTTCATCGCGCATGCCACCTCGCGTTCGATGGGCCCTTATCTCTCGGTCGGCCGCGGCGTCAAAGGCGAGCTGGCGATCCGGCGCGGCGACGCCGCAGGCGGCGTCGAGACGATAAGGGCCTGCCTGCTCGAGCTTCACGATGCCGGTTACGAGCTGCTTACCACGACATTCAACATCGCGCTGGTCCAGGGCTTGTTGGCACTGGGGCAGGTCGAGCAGAGCGCGCACCTGGTCGACGATGCGATCCGCCTCGTCGAACAAGGCGGCGATCATCTCTATATGCCCGAATTGCTGCGCATGAGGGCCAAGGTGTTGCTGTCGCTCCCGGAGCCGAAAACCGGGGAAGCGGAGACCTGCCTCATGCAGTCGCTGGAGCTCAGCCGGGGCAAGGCTGCGAAAGCCTGGGAGCTGCGAGCGGCGATTGATCTTGTGCAGCTGCTTGCCGAACGGCACGGCCGCGAGGACGCAAAGCGATTGCTCCAGGCGGCGCTCGAAGGCTTCGTCGAAGGTTCCGAGACGGTGGATATCAGGGCGGCCAGCGCGCTCCTGGCCACACTGTAGCGGGCTCACCCCGTCGACGTGCCCTGCTTCCACTGGCCGCCGGCGATCCTCGCCGCCGCAATCACGGCCTGGGTCCGGCTCTCGACCCCGAGCTTTTGCAGGATCGCCGAGACATGCGCCTTGATGGTCGCCTCGGAGACGCCGAGCTCGTAGGCGATCTGCTTGTTGAGCAGTCCCTCCGACAGCATCATCAGGACCCGGACCTGCTGCGGCGTCAGCGTCACCAGGCGGTCGCGCAGGCGCGTCATGTCGGGGTCCGTGGCGGCCGACAGGTCGGTGTCGGCGGGAACCCAGACGTCCCCCTCCATCACCTTGAGGATGGCGTCGCGCAGCGTCTCGACGCCGAAACGCTTGGGGATGAAACCGGAAGCGCCGAAATCGAGCGAGCGGCGGATCGTGGCGCTGTCGTCGGAGGCCGAGACGATCACCACCGGGATCGCCGGATATTGCGCGCGCAGATAGATCAGGCCGGAAAAGCCGGAGATCCCGGGCATCGAGAGATCGAGCAGGATCAGGTCGACGTCGGAGGTCTGCTCCAGCAGCTTGGTCAGATCCTCGAACGATCCGGCCTCGTCGATCCTGGCCGAGGTCAGGACGCTCGCCACCGCCTGCCGCAGCGCATCGCGGAACAGGGGATGATCATCGGCAATGACGAGATGGGTCGAGGGAGCGTTCATCGTTCTCTTGCTGTCATTCGCTACCGGCTGGCGAGTCGATGCCACGGCTGGCCAATTCTTCCCTGACCGGCCGTGGCATGCAAGTGCACATTATCCCTTTGCTGCAAAGGGGTTAATCCGGAAGTCTTCGCGGCTGCGCAGCGGCGCCCGATACCGCGCCGTCAGGCGCGCGTCAGCGCGCAAGGCCGAAAGTCGTATTGGGGCGGGTTTCACGCCGATGTTACCTTGGAGCCAAGACCTGGGTTGATCCGGCATGACCGGGCGTCTGGGGCGCGAGGAAACGCATTTTTCGGGGAGCGACTCAACATGTCGACAATGGCTGTGTCTCAAGCTGGCGTGGGAGGGATGACGAAGGACGAACGGTTCGTCATTCTCGCCTCCTCGCTGGGTACCGTCTTCGAGTGGTACGATTTTTACCTTTACGGCTCGCTGGCCAGCATTATCGGCGCGCAGTTCTTCTCGGCCTACCCGCCGGCAACCCGCGATATCTTCGCGCTGCTGGCATTCGCCGCGGGCTTCCTGGTGCGCCCGTTCGGCGCGATCGTGTTCGGCCGCATCGGCGACATCGTCGGCCGGAAATACACCTTCCTCGTCACCATCCTGATCATGGGTCTGTCGACCTTCATCGTCGGCCTGCTGCCGAATGCGGCGACGATCGGCATCGCGGCCCCGATCATCCTGATCGCGCTGCGCCTTGCCCAGGGTCTCGCGCTCGGCGGTGAATATGGCGGTGCGGCGACCTATGTCGCCGAGCATGCCCCCAACGGCAAGCGCGGCTACTACACCTCCTTCATCCAGACCACGGCAACGCTCGGCCTGTTCCTGTCGCTGCTGGTGATCCTGTTCACCCGCTCCGCGATCGGCGAAGCCGACTTCGCGGCCTGGGGCTGGCGCATCCCGTTCCTGGTCTCGGTGCTGCTGCTCGGCATCTCGGTCTGGATCCGGCTCCGCCTCAACGAATCGCCGATCTTCCAGAAGATGAAGGACGAGGGGAAGAGTTCGAAGGCGCCGCTGACGGAAGCCTTCGGCAACTGGCAGAACGGCAAGCTGGTGCTGCTCGCGCTGCTCGGCGGCGTGATGGGCCAGGGCGTGGTCTGGTACACCGGCCAGTTCTACGCGCTGTTCTTCCTGCAATCGATCCTGAAGGTCGACGGCTACACCGCCAACCTCCTGATCGCCTGGTCGCTGCTGCTCGGCACCGGCTTCTTCATCGTGTTCGGCATGCTCTCCGACAAGATCGGCCGCAAGCCGATCATCCTCGGCGGCTGCCTGATCGCGGCACTGACCTTCTTCCCGATCTTCAAGATGATCACCTCCAACGCCAACCCGGCGCTGGAAAAGGCCATCGAGCAGGCCAAGGTCGAGGTGGTGGCCGATCCCGCGGGTTGCGGCGACCTGTTCAACCCGGTCGGTACCCGCGTCTTCACCGCGCCTTGCGACACCGCACGCGCCTTCCTCGCCCAGTCGTCGGTCAAGTATTCGACGACATCGGGTGCGGCCGGTTCCGGCGTGAAGGTGATGGTCAACGGCAAGGAAGTTGCCTACGCGAACGCCAAGGACAGCAATCCTGCGGTTCTCGCCGCCGTGCAGGCCGCCGGCTATCCGAAGACCGGCGACGCCGGCATCGTGAAGATGGCGCATCCGTTCGACATCTTCCGTCCGCAGGTGGCCGCGACCATCGGACTGCTGTTCATCCTCGTGATCTTCGTCACCATGGTGTACGGCCCGATCGCCGCGATGCTGGTCGAATTGTTCCCGACCCGCATCCGCTACACCTCGATGTCACTGCCCTACCACATCGGCAACGGCTGGTTCGGCGGCCTGCTGCCGGCGACCGCCTTCGCCATCGTGGCCTCGACCGGCGATATCTACGCGGGTCTCTGGTATCCGGTCATCTTCGCGTCCATCACCGTCGTGATCGGCTTCCTGTTCCTGCCCGAGACCAAGGACGTGGACATCAAGGCGACCTGATCGCAAGCAACGATCAACCAACACCAACCGGCCGCGGTCTCCGCGGCCGGTTTTGCTTTGGGCCGAGAGCTTCGGTTCTGATTGGAAACAGAACCGAAGTTCTCGATTCTTGTTTTGACGCGTTTTCTTTACGCGAACCGGGATCCACTTCGCTCGAAAACGCTCTACTGATTGGCGCCGATGAATTGCAGCACCACCTCGCGCCGGTGCGGGCGGGCGCGATGCTCGATCAGATAGATCGCCTGCCAGGTGCCAAGCGCGAGCCTGCCGTTCAGGACCGGGACCTGAAGCGAGGTCTGCGTCAGCATGGTCTTGATATGTCCGGGCATGTCGTCCGGCCCCTCGGTGTCGTGGGTCCAGCCGGCGTTCTCCGGCGCGAGCCTGGACAGCGCGGTGGTGAGATCAACCAGCACGGAGGGATCGGCGTTTTCCTGGATCGTCAGCGAGGCCGAGGTGTGACGGATGAACAGCGTCAGCGCGCCCTCGCGCGCGCGGGCCTCGGCAATGAACGCCGCTGCTTCGCGGGTCAGGTCCGTGAAGCCGCGCCCCTGCGTCTCCACGGTGAGCAGCGACGATGAGATAATGGTGGCTTGCACCGAGGATGGCGCCGAGCGGGTTACGGATCTGGCTGATGTCATGGAGGTTCTCTCGTAACGTCGTCCTGGCGAAAGCCAGGACTCATTACCCCGAATGCGCGTGACGGCAAAAGGTGGCAACGCGCTTCGAGAATGAACCGAGAGGCCGCGCCGTATGTGTCCTGGCTTTCGCCAGGACGACAAACTCAGATCCTCCCCGACACGTCCTTCTGCACGCGGTTGGCCATGTCGATCAGCCGACGCCAGGCCTTTTCCAGGAACGACATCACACGATCGACGTCCTGGTCGCTCGGCAGCGGGATCTCGATCTTGCGGTCGCCCTCGGCGACCTTCGGATCGGCTTTCTTGAGCGGGTCGGATTTCGGCAGCGCCTCGTCGATCTTGCCCGACACGGTCGGTCCCGCCGCGAGCTGTCCCTTCAGCTTCTCGACTTCGGTCTGGAGCCGGCCGATCTCGGCGTCGAGCGCGGCACGCTCGTCGGGCACCGCGTAGCAGGCCCAGCCGGCGCCGTTCTTGGTGCAGGTCGACACCGTGCCGGTGCGGGTGTCGAGCCGCAGCACGCCCTCGGGGATCGGCGTCATGCTGTAGCGGCCGTTTTCGCCGTCGGGCGCGGATTGCGCGGCAACGAGACCGCCGCTGCTGGCCATCACCGCGGCCAGCGCCGCTGCCGAAAGCCATGATGTTGTGGACGACGTCGCTGGTCTCATCGCACTCTCCGCCACGCCGCGCAGGTGGCACATCTGCAATTCTACACCCCGGCAAGGCCATCCGCCGCCAAAAACACTCGCCCGGAATCAACGATTACGGCCGCCCGTTTGATCCCGGCAGCACGGCGAAATGGCGACCGCATCCACCGATCATGAGAGGAGCTGCTGCGGTGCGGCGTCACGCTGTGTGCAGCGCTGCCGCGTGCGCCGATATCGTCAAATAAATCAGACACATAACAGAAAGCGACGCAATCGTGACTTGGCTTGACTTGATTATGGGCCATCAGTATGGTCCGCGCGGCTTTTGAGGGTGGCGGGCGTAATTTCCATTCAGCCGCGGCGTTTCGGGTCTTCGTTGCATGACACAGGGCACGGGACACGGCGAGAATGGAGATCGCGATAGATCGCCCGAGGAAGCTGCGCTTTCCGAACGGCTCGGAAATCTTGATCAGCGGTTGTCCGAACTTCGCGGCCGCCACGTCAAGACCGAGCAACCCGCAGGTGACGATGGAGACAGAGCGGCCAGAGCCTCGGCGATGGCGCTTGGTTTCCGGTTATCTTCGGAGTTGGTCGCCGGGGTCGTCGTCGGAGCGGGGATTGGCTGGGGTTTCGACCGCTTGCTGTCGACGTCGCCTTTCGGATTTATCGTGTTCCTGCTGCTGGGCTTCGTCGCCGGCGTGGTGAATGTGGTGAGAACGGCAGGGGCAGGTCAAAACAGGCGCGGTGGTTCTTAAGCGATCCGCTCAGGAGAGGAATGATCGTGCCGGCTTTGCCGGTACGGGCCGGCCCGGCCGGCAGACCGAGACCCGCCGGCATTGCCCGGCAGACCAAGAGATGCCGCGCTGATGAAAATCGACCCGATCCACCAGTTCAACATCGAGCCTCTCTTCACGATCGGCCATATCGGCCATCAGACGATCGCCTTCACCAATTCATCGCTCTACATGCTGATCGCCGTGGCGATCATCTCGCTGCTGATGCTTGCCAGCGGTGCGCAGCTGGTTCCCGGGCGCCTTCAGTCGGTCGCCGAGATCTCCTACGAGTTCGTCGCGTCGACCATCCGTTCGACCGCCGGCTCGGAAGGCATGAAGTTCTTTCCGCTGATCTTCTCGCTGTTCATGTTCATCTGCGTCTCGAACCTGATCGGCATCATTCCCTATACCTTCACGATCTCGAGCCATCTGATTGTGACGGCAGCCCTGGCGCTGCTGGTCTTCTTCACGGTCCTGATCTACGGCGTTGCCAAGAACGGCCTGAAATTCTTCTCGATCTTCGTGCCCCACGGCGTCCCCGGTTACATCCTGCCGCTGGTGATGTTCATCGAGATCCTGTCGTTCTTCCTGCGGCCGGTCTCCCACAGCGTCCGTCTCTTCGCCAACATGCTTGCCGGCCACATCGCGCTGAAGGTGTTCGCGGGCTTCGTCGCCATGCTCGGCTTCTCGCTCGGCGCCCTCGGCTGGGTCGGCGGCGTGCTGCCGCTGGCGCTCACGGTCGCGCTGTACGCCCTCGAGATTCTGGTCGCGTTCCTGCAAGCCTATGTGTTTGCGATCCTGACCTGCATCTACCTCAACGACGCCATTCATCCGGGACACTGAGCGGTCCGGGGAATTTCCACCCACAACCCAATCTTTCTTCCAAGGAGTCTAAAATGGATCCGGCAGCAGCAAAACTTATCGGCGCGGGCATCGCATGCATCGGCATGGGCGGTGCGGGCGTCGGCGTGGGCGTGATCTTCGGCAACTACCTCGCCGCGGCCGTTCGCAACCCCTCGGCCGCTCAGGGCCAGTTCGGCAACCTGATCTTCGGCTTCGCCGTGACCGAAGCGCTCGGCATTTTCTCGCTGCTGATCGCGCTGCTGCTGCTGTTCGTTCCGCTCTGAGGACGACGTTCTTCGCGCCGCTTCGACCGAAGCGGCGCGCATGACAGCAACAGGAGTACTCCATGGCTGAGAGTCATGGCGGGGCGAAGGGTCCAGCGGCGGGCGCCCACACCGGGGCCGAAGGCGGTCACGGTGGCGGCTTTCCGCCGTTCGAGAGCAGCACTTATGCTTCGCAGCTGGTGTCGCTCGCGATCTTCTTCGTCGTGCTTTACGTGATCGTGTCCAAGCTCGCTCTGCCGAAGGTCGGCGGGGCGATCGAAGCGCGTCAGAACAAGATCGAGGGTGACCTCGCCGAGGCGCAGACGCTGAGGGACCAGTCCGACGCGGCGCTGAAGGCCTATGAAAGCGAACTCGCTTCGGCGCGTTCGCGGGCGCAGGCGATCGGCAATGAATCCCGCGACAAGGCGAATGCGCAGGCGGAAGCCGAGCGCAAGGCCCTGGAAGAGCAGCTGGCGGCCAAGCTCGCCGGGGCGGAGAAGACCATCGCCTCGACCCGCACAGCCGCCATGAGCAACGTCCGCGGCATCGCGGCCGATGCGGCAGGCCAGATCGTGCAGCAGCTCACCGGCGTCGTTCCCGATGCCGCGTCAGTGAATGCCGCGGTCGATGCGTCCCTGAAAGGTTAATCGAGATGTTCTTCGATCCTGAAACCTGGGTCGCCATCGCCTTCGTGATCCTGATGGTCGTGTTCGGCTATCTCGGGGTCTTCAAGTCTGCGATGACCGCGCTCGACCATCGCGCCGCGCGCATCAAGGCCGAGCTCGACGACGCGACGCGCCTCAAGCAGGAGGCGGCCAAGGTGCTCGCCGACTACAAGGCGCGCAGTGCCACGGCCGAGCGCGAGGCTGCCGACATCATCGCCAACGCCAAGGTCGAAGCCGAGCGCATCGCGACCGAGGCCAAGGCGAAGATGGAAGACTTCGTGGCCCGCAGAACCAAGACCGCGGAGAGCAAGATCGCGCTCGCCGAGGCCCAGGCGGTGGCCGATGTCCGTGCCGCAGCCGCGGAAGCCGCCGTCCAGGCCGCCTCCACGATCCTGTCGCAGTCGGTCAAGGGCCAGGTCGCCGACGACCTGCTCGCCAAGAGCATCAGCGAAGTTCGGCAGAAGCTGAACTGAGCGCGAACGCCTCATCAATCAAAAAGCCGGCGCGATGAGCGCCGGCTTTTTTGTTTGTCGGGCGCCGTGGCCGCAAATTGGATGTCATGCCCCGCGAAGGCGGGGCATCCAGTACGCCGCGGCCCTTCCGTAGACCGCTGACGTCTCTGGAATACTGGATCACCCGCTTTCGCGGGTGATGACAGCTGAAATTGCGGTGCCAGCCGAGATCGAGACCCTACTTCTTCTTCGGCTTTGCCTTCGGCTCGGGCGACAGCGCCTGCGGGTCGAAGCCGACGTAGAAGACGTAGGAATCGGCGGTCGCGGCCGACGGGATCGGATAGGACAGATCTTCGGCGACGAAGGTGAAGGGCACGCTGCCGCCTTCCGACATCCCGACCGTGGTCCGATAGGCCTTCGAGGCGATTACCTTCTCGCCGACGCCGCCCTGCACCACCGCGACGCGCAGCGGAACCTCGACGCTAGCAGGCGCGCCGGCGGGACCGGCGATGACGCGGCCCTGGACGCCGATCCGGGCTGTGATGTCGCCGCCGTTGCGCACGCATTCACGCGCCATCTTGGTGATGGTGGCCTGGAAGCGGACCTCATTGCCGACGGCCGGCTTGCCGGTGGCTCCGACCGCATAGGTAGAGGCGCCGGCGCGCACCGTGACCTGCGGGCAATCGACATCGTCGTCGGCCGGCTGTCCGGGCGCAGGCGCCGGCTTGGGCTGGGCCGGCTCGTCGGACTTGCCGCCGAACAGGCTCTTGAAGCGGTCGCTCAACGACTGGGCCGCCACCGGCGAGACGGACGCGAACGCAACCGACAACGCCAGCGCGACCGCTGTCCCCCGCCGCAACGCATTCCGCGATGACCGAAGCTCGTGCACCATCAACGCCCATACTCCATGACAACAATCCGGCCGATCGCCAGCCTTCCCGCCGCGTTATATCGCCAAAATCGGCGAACCCAAGGCAGCAAAAGGCAGGACGCCGGAGACTTTGGCCGTACGAACCGACCGGCTCAGCCGCGGAAATCCTCGTGCAGCAGACCGAACAGCAAATGGTCCTGCCAGACCCCGTTGATGCAGAGATAGCGGCGCGCCAGCCCTTCCCGGGAGAAGCCGCACTTCTCCAGCACCCGGATCGACGGTGCATTGGTGGGGATGCAGGCAGCCTCGACCCGGTGCAGGTTGAGTTCGCCGAACAGCGTCGGCAGCAGCACCCGCAGCGCAGCCGTCATGTAGCCGCGATGGGCGTGGGGCTGGCCGACCCAATAGCCGATGGTGCCGGCCTGGACGATGCCGCGCCGGACATTGGCGAGCGTTATGCCGCCGACCATGGCGCCGTCGAGCTCACGGAAGATCAGAAAGGGGTAGGAGCGGTCCGCGGCGATATCCTCGGAATAGCGGCGCAGGCGGCGGCGAAAGCCGGAGCGCGTCAGATCGTCCGACGGCCAGATCGGCTCCCAGGGCGTCAGGTAATCGCGGCTGGACTCGCGCAAGTGAGCCCATTGCAGGAAGTCCGACATCTGCGGTGCACGCAGCAAAAGCCCGTTGCCGCGCGGCGCGAGGGCGGCGGGTCCACTGGATGGCAGGCGAAAGAGGGCCATGGTGATGCTTCCCGGGGCGGATCAGCCCACGCGCGGCTCCTAATGCAGTCGCGCCTTGGCACGTGCCCGGGTCAATCCTTCCGCAAAAGACACCGCCGTGTCCAGACCCCTGCCACTGCCTAATGCGACAACCGCAGGGCGGCTGCGCGAAAGCAGTGCACGCGCCGCGTCCCGGGTCGATTCGACGCTGACGGCGTCGATCCGGGCCACCAGCTCCTGCACCGTCTGCGGCCGGCCATAGGCCAGGACGTGGCGGGCGAGCTGCTCGGCACGGGAGGAGCAGCTCTCCAGCGCCATCAGGAGGCCCGCCTTCATCTGCGCCTTGGCCCGTGCAATCTCGGCCTCGGTCAGGGTCTCCACCGAATCATTCATGACGTCGACCACGACTTCCATCATCTCCGGCGCATCGGCCGGATCGGTACCGGTGTAGAGGCCGAAGAAGCCGGTATCGGTATAGGGCGCGTGGAAGCTGTAGATCGAGTAGCAGAGGCCGCGCTTCTCGCGCACCTCCTGGAACAGCCGCGACGACATTCCGCCGCCGAGGATGTTGGTGAAGACCTGGAGCGAGAACAGCGACAGATCGTTCTGCGGCACACCTTCCAGCGCCAGCGTCAGATGCGCCTGCTCGAGCTCGCGATGCACGACCTTGGCGCCGCCCTTGCCGAACTGGGCGGCCTGCGGCTTCGGGCCCGGCGTTCCTTCAAAGCTCGCAAAGCGCTTCTCGGCCTCGGCGACCACCTGGCTGTGATCGACCGCGCCGGCGGCCGCCACCACCATGTCGGGCCCGCGATAATGCGTCGACAGATAGCCGCGCAGCATGTCGCGGTTGAAGGCGCGCAGCGTCTTGGCGGTGCCGAGCAGCGAGCGGCCCATCGGCTGGTCGGGATAGCAGAGCTCGTTGAGATGCTCGAACACGACGTCGTCGGGCGTGTCCTGCGCGGCACCGATCTCCTGCACGATGACGTTCTTCTCGCGCTCCAGCTCGTCGGGCTCGAAGGCGGGATTGGCCAGGATGTCGGCGAGCACGTCGAGCGCCAGCGGCACGTCGGCCTTCAGCACCCGCGCATAATAGGACGTGGTCTCGGTCGAGGTGCCGGCATTGAGGTCGCCGCCGACAGCCTCGATCTCCTCGACGATCTCGCGCGAGGAGCGCTTGGTCGTGCCCTTGAACGCCATGTGCTCGAGGAGATGCGAGATGCCGTGCTCGTTGGGCTTCTCGTCGCGTCCGCCGACGCCGGCCCAGACCCCGAGCGCCGCAGTCTCGAGATGGGGCATCTTGTCGGTGACGACGGTGAGGCCGGACGCAAGCTTGGAGATCTCGACGCTCATCCGGCAACTCCCTGTTTTGCGGCACGGCTGACCGACAGCACGAACCGCTCGACCTCGGCCTGATCGTTGTTCATCACCTTCATGTGTTCGGATTTGGTCATGAGGCCGTCGAGCCAGGCCGGCAGTTGCGGCCGCTGGCCGCAGGCCGCTTCGACCGCGTCGGGGAATTTGGCCGGATGCGCGGTGGAGAGCACGATGCTGGGCACCGTGGTGTCGGTGGTGTCGCGATCGGCGACCGCGAGCGCGACCGCAGTATGGGGATCGACCAGCTCGCCCGCCTCACGCCAGGCGGCGCGGATCGCGGCCGCGGTTTCGGTCTCGTCGGCGCGCCCGGCGTCAAACTCCTCGCGGATCGCGGCGAGCGTCGCATCGGGCAGCACGAAGCGCCCGGACTGCTTCAGCGAATCCATGAGACGGCGCACACCGGCCGCATCGCGCCGGCCGGCTTCGAACAGCAGCCGCTCGAAGTTCGAGGAGATTTGGATGTCCATCGACGGCGACGCCGTGGCGTGCACCTCGCGCACCTCGTAGATGCCGGTCTTCAGCGTCCGCGCCAGGATGTCGTTGACGTTGGCGGCGATGCGCAGGGTCCGCACCGGCAGACCCATGCGCTTGGCGACGTAGCCGGCAAAGATGTCGCCGAAATTGCCGGTCGGCACGACGAAGTCCACCGCGCGCGCCGGCGCGCCGGCGGCAACGGCGGAGGTGAAGTAATAGACCACCTGGGCAACGATACGCGCCCAGTTGATGGAATTGACGCCGGACAGCGAGGTCGCATCGCGGAAGCGATGGTTGTTGAACATTCCCTTCACGAGGGCCTGGCAGTCGTCGAACGTGCCTTCGATGGCGAGCGCATGCACGTTGGCCGCGCCCGTCGTCGTCATCATCCGCCGCTGCACCTCGGAGATGCGGCCGTGCGGGAACAGTACGATGAGATCGACGTTCTCCAGCCCCGCGAAGGCTTCGACCGCAGCGCCGCCGGTGTCGCCGGAGGTTGCGACCACGATGGTGGTGCGCTGGCCGCGCTTGGCGAGCACATGGTCCATCAGCCGCGAGATGAGCTGCATCGCCACGTCCTTGAAGGCGAGCGTCGGGCCGTGGAACAGCTCCAGCACGAACTGGTGCGGCGACATCTGGCGCAGCGGCACCACCGCGGGATGGCGGAAGGTGGCGTAGGCCTCGTTCGCCATCCGGCCGAGCTCGGCGTCCGTGATCTCGCCTCCGGCGAAGGGACGGATCACGTCGACGGCGACCTCCCAATACGGGCGGCCGAAGAAGCCGGCGATCGTGTCAGCCGAGAGCTGCGGCCATGTCGCCGGCACATACAGGCCACCGTCGCGGGCAAGCCCGGTCAGCATCACGTCGCAGAAGCCGAGTTCGGGGGCCTCGCCCCGGGTCGAGATATAACGAGTCAAACTGCCCTCCAAAGGCCGGCCAAGCCGAAGCTTGATCCGTAAGCCTTTGATTTCACGATATTCCTGATTAACAGCCAGAGGCTTTGGGCCACCATAAAGTGTTTTGCGGCATCGGGAAACCGCTTCCCGCCCGCACCCTTTGCAACGAAAAGGGCTGCGGCAATGCCGCAGCCCTCTCTTGGAAGGTCTGTCGTTGATATGTGCAGACCAGTTTGGCTCGTCCGGGGCGCCTGCCCGCTAAAACTGCTCGCGCAAGCTTTCGTCGCCTGTCCTCAGACCGTCAAGGGCGAAAACCGGGCGCGACGACAAATGTTCCTGTTTTTCCCGACGCGTATGAACGCCGCATACCCGTCCGCATACTGGCCACAAGGCCGGCTTTGCCATTTCTTCCTGAACCCTTGATCGCGGCAGGAACGAACGCAGCCGCAGTCCATTGTGTCGGCGGATAGCGTCCGCCGTCGGCCACGCATTGCCCGGCCGGCGGAGTCGCCGATCCGTCGGCCGAACCGCTGCATCCTGGAGCAGCCGGTTCGGTCGCTGGCGGGACGTCAGTTCATGCCGATTTCCACCGCAATCCGGATCAGGTCGGAATGGTTCTTGGCCCCCAACTTCTGCTTGAGCAGGGAGGTGGTGTTGGCGACCGTCTTGTAGGAGATCCCAAGCGCCTCGGCGACCTCGACGATCTTATCGCCGCGCCCGAGCAGGCGGAGGATCTCGAGCTCCCGCGGCGTCATCTGCGAGGCCGGATTGGCCTTGATCGCGGCACCGGAGAACGTCACGGCCTCCGCCAGCTGCGGCGAGATGAAATTGTCGCCCGCGACCACCTTGCGCACCGCTTTCAGCAGGATCCGGGGATCATCGCCCTTGGAGACATAGCCCTGCGCCCCCAGCTCGACCGCCCGCACCACGAAGGCCGGATCGTCGTTCATGCTGAACATGATGATCTTGGCATCAGGATCGTCCTTGCGGATCCGCCGCATCAGCTCGAACCCGGAGACATCCGGCAGGCTGATGTCGATCACGGTGACGTCGGGCCGCTTGCTGATATAGGCGCGATGGCCGGATTTGGCGTCCATCGCCTCGTCGATGCGGATCGAATGGTCGGATGCGAACAGGGTTCGGCAACCCGACAGCACCACAGGATGGTCGTCGACGATCAGGACCCTGGTCGCCGGCTTGGCGGTATCTTGCATCGCGCGCTCTCTGGTTTTTCAACTCATAGACCGGCGGGAACAAATGGAAAGAGAGAAATCCGCCGGGACGCGTTAGAATTGAACTAATGTGGCAACACCTGTCGTTCAGAACCCAACTGTTTCTTCCGCTCGGCGTGAGCTTCCTCGCCGCGCTGGTCATGGGCGGCGTGCTGCTCCAGAGCTTTGCGACCGGCCAGCTGGCCGACGAGAACGAATTGGGGCGACATTCGGCCCGAGCGGTCGCCGCGGCGCTCAACAACACCCTGCGCGCCTCGGACAATCCGCGGCAGACGCTCGACGCCTTTGTCCATTCTTTGGGCACCTCCTCCGATATCCAATTCCGTCCTGTCGAAGCGGGTCCCGAGCCCTCGCCAACGGCCGGTCCGCGCAAGCCGCATAGCGTGCCGCAATGGTTCATCGACCTGCTCACCATCCCGGACATGGACGCGGCGTCCCCGCTGATCATCGACGGCAAGCGGGTCGGCGATCTCGTGTTCCTGCCCGACCTGTCGGCCGACCTGTTCGAGAAATGGATCGGTTTTCTGGCGCTGACGAGCCTCATCGCCGTGCTGACGGTGCTGACCGGAACGATCGCCTATCTCTTCGCGGAATCGGCACTGCGCCCCCTGCAAAATCTGGGCGCAGGCCTCACGCGAATACGGCGCGGCGATTATGCGACGCCGATCCCGGTGGCAGGGCCGCCGGAGATCCGGCAGAGCTGCGAGGAGGCCAATGCGCTGGCGGCGACGCTCGCGCGACTAAGCCAGGACAATCGCGACCTGCTGCACCGCCTGGTGTCGCTCCAGGACGACGAGCGGCGCGATCTCGCTCGCGAGCTGCACGACGAGCTCGGCCCCCTGCTGTTCAGCATCCGCGCCGGCACGATCGCCCTGATCGAGGCTTCGCCGCCGGTGGGACATCTCGGCAATACGGCGCAGGAGGTGCTGCAATCGGTCGAAGCGCTCCAGCAGACCAACCGCCGCATCCTCGACCGGCTGCGGCCGCTCTATATCGAGGAATTGGGGCTGGAAACCAGCGTGCAGACGCTGCTCCGGAACTTTCGCAAGCAGGCCCCGCATATCGGGCTGACCGCCACGGTCGATCCTGGTCTCAACGGGCTCGACGGGCCGCTGGCCCAGACCGTCTATCGCGTGATCCAGGAGGCGCTGACCAACGTGCTGCGCCATGCCGCAGCACGCAATGCCCATGTGCAGGCGGCCATATCAGGCGACGCGCTCGCCATCGAGATCTCCGACGACGGCGGGGGATTTCTCGAGGGCAACGTGTTCGGCCGGGGTCTGACCGGCATGCACGAGCGCGTGCGCGCGCTCAGCGGATCGCTGTCATTGCTGCGCGCGGATGAACGAACCTATGTGCGCTGCCGTCTGCCCGTGCAGGGGACGCGCGACGAGCCGGCGCAAAGCTAGCACGGGCAGCCGTGATGCGCGTTCTGTCGCGCCGGCGCGCACAGCGTGCTGTCGATTTTGCCTTCCGCACTGAAGCGAAACGAGGCGTGAATGCGCAGCGCGCCTGCGACGGAATATTCGAGATCGACGCCATCAGGCACGGGATGGATCTCCTCGAGACCGAAGCCGGCCGACGAGAATGCGCTGAGCCGCGGCCCCCAGTAGGTTTCGAGCTCGTCTCGGCCGCGATAACGCTGCGTGCCGTTGCACGTGCATTCGATCTGCGCGTCGTCCGCATAGAGGTCGAGCAGCGTCGCGAGGTCGCCCTTCCGGCAGGCATCCACCCAATCGACGACAATTCCCATCTGATCGAAATCGCTCACGCCGTAATCCTGTCTGCCGCGAAATTTTGCATGCGGCTTAGGACCACACTCGTGAATGCGCGCTGAATGGTAAACCCCGGGTGATAACGGGTTCCTCCCGGGAACCTACGGAAGATTCAGCTCGAGCGACGTCCCCTCACCCAGACGCCGAACGCGATCAGCACCGCGCCTGCAAGCGCGAACCAGGTGACGGCGTATTGCAGGTGATCGTCCTTCAGATGCACGTCGAGCGGACCCGGACGCGGGATGCCATTTTCGGGCGCGGGCTGCTCCAGATCGATGTAGAACGGCGCAACCGTGCCCCAGCCGAGCGCGCTCGCGATCGCCACATGATCGCGCACGAACCAGAGCCGCTTGTCGCGGCTCTCCGCCGGCGTCAGCCAGCCCGGCGGTTCGGGAAAGCGCAGATAGCCGGTGAGCGCGACCGGCTGCCCGGTCACGAGCTTCTTCACCGCGCGATCCTCGACACTGCGATCCTGCATCGTGTTCTCGACGAAGCCGGCATCGATCACGACCATCTCGCCGCTCGGAAGCCGCGCCGGCAGGAAGGCCCAGGTGCCGGGACCGGAAGCGTCCTTGCGTACGGCCGAGCCGGACGAATAGACCATCGCATCGGGCGAGGCGGCGTAGGTCGCAGTGAAGCTGACACGGCGGAATTCATCGCGCGCGGGATTGAGCGCAGCCCATTGTGCGGGCGGCGGCAGCGCAATGGGTGCCGCCGCCAGACGCTCGGTGAGTGCTGCGATCAGCGCGTGCTTGGCGGTCCGGCGCTGCAATTGCCAGACGCCGAGGGCAACGAAGGCGGCCGCCAGGAGAAGCGTGAACAGCGCAAAGCCGGCCACGCGAGGCTTGCGCGCAGTCTCGTTCATTTCGCGCGGTCGACCAGCCGGCCCGGCGCAGCCTTGTGGTGGAATTGCAGCGCGATCAGCAGCGACTTCATCGCGCGCAGTGGCAAGAGCGTGGTGGCGAGAATCAGCGGCAGCCATAGCACGGCATGCAGCCAGTACGGCGGCTGGTACTTGACCTCGACGATCAGCGCGCACGCAACGACGATCCCACCGGCGAGCATGATGATGAAGATTGCCGGGCCATCGCCGGTGTCGATGAAGGCATAGTCGAGGCCGCAGCGGTCGCAGGAGGGTGCGAGCGTCAGGAAGCCCGCATAGAGCTTGCCCTGGCCGCAGCGCGGACATTTGCAGGCCAGCCCGCGCATCGCGCTTTGCAGGACGGTGGTTTCGGACTTGGGTGGACCGGCGGTGTCATTCATGATGGCGGACTCTATCACAGTTTCCGCCGAAACTTCCGGCGGCGCAAAAGCGAAAGGGCGGCCCTGCGGCCGCCCTTTCTGATCGATCCAAAGCTGCTCAGTGCGCGCCGTGGGCCATGGTCTCGGCGCCGTGTCCCCACACATAGATGCAGAGGAACAGGAACAGCCAGACCACGTCGACGAAGTGCCAGTACCAGGCGGCGAACTCGAAGCCGAGATGCTGCTTCGGCGTGAAGTGGCCGGCATAGGCACGGAACAGGCAGACCAGCAGGAAGATGGTGCCGACCAGCACGTGGAAGCCGTGGAAACCGGTCGCCATGAAGAAGGTCGCGCCATAGACGTTGCCGGCGAACGAGAACGCCGCATGGCTGTACTCATAGGCCTGCACGCAGGTGAAGAGCGCGCCGAGCACGACGGTGAGGATCAGGCCGTATTTCAGACCCTGGCGATCGTTCTCGAGCAGCGCATGGTGCGCCCAGGTCACCGTGGTGCCCGAGGTGAGCAGGATCAGCGTGTTCAGGAGCGGCAGATGCCAGGGATCGAAGGTCTCGATGCCGTGGGGCGGCCAGGTGCCGGGGACCGCGCAGGCTCCGGCCGCGGTGCCGAGGCCGCAGCCGAACACGGCATCGCGGGTGGCGTGGACAGCGTCGGCCGGAAACAGCGCCGCGTTGAAATAGGCCCAGAACCAGGCGACGAAGAACATCACCTCGGAGGCGATGAACAGGATCATGCCGTAGCGGTGATGGAGCTGCACGACGCGGGTATGGTCGCCCTTGTACTGGGCTTCCTTGATCACGTCGCCCCACCAGCTCGCCATGGTGTAGAGCACGCCGACGGTGCCGACGCCGAACACGATCGGCGCGGCCGAGAACATGTGGTGCATCCAGGCGATCGCGCCGACCGCCATGATGAAGGCCGAGAGCGAACCGACCGCCGGCCAGGGAGAGGGATCGACCAGATGATAGTCGTGATGCTTGCCTTGCGCGGTAGCCATTTGCGGTCTCTCTCCTCAATCCCGTGCCTGTCCGGCACTTATCCCCTTGTGTCCAACCCCCAGAGCGTGAGCCCGGCGGTCAGAGATTTCCCTTGCGTTTGTCGCCTTCCCCGGACGCGAGCGGCTTCACCGCCGGATCTTTCACCGGGTAGAACGTGTAGGACAGCGTGATCGTGCTGAGCCCGTCGTTCTCGTGGTCGTCGGCGATCGACGGATCGACGTAGAACACGACCGGCATCTCGCGCTTCTCACCGGGCGCCATGGTCTGCTCGGTGAAGCAGAAGCAGTTGATCTTCTGGAAGTAGGACCCGACCGTCAGCGGCGCGACGTTGTAGGCGGCCTGGCCGGCAGTGGTGCGCGCGGCCTGGTTGGTCACGGTGTAGAAGACGGTCGTGACCTGGCCGATATTGACCTCGATCTCGCTCTGCTCCGGCTCGAACTTCCAGGGCAGACCGGGCGCGACGTTGGAATCGAAGCGCACCGCGATCTTCCGCGCGATCGGACCGGTGGCCGGCGCGGCGGTGGCGACCTGGGTCGTGCCGTTGAAGCCGGTGGCGCGGCAGAACCAGTTGTAGAACGGCACCGCCGCGTAGGAGGCGCCGACCATCAGCGCCACCACGCCGCCGCAGATCGAGGCGACCAGCACGTCACGACCGAGGCCCTTACCGACGCCTTTCCTGGCCGTCCGGCTCTGATCCCGCGATATGGTCGGCTCGTGATCCATTTTCCCTACATCGGCCGGACTAGAACTGCCGGTCCCTTGACCATGGTGACGGCGAAGAACAGCACCACGAGCACGCCGAGCGCGAGCGCGATCGCGATCGAGCGCTGACGGCGGCTCTTCTTCTGCGCCTCGGTGAGGACGATTCCATCTGGCTCGGGTTTGTCCGCCACCGCGATCATGCGCCCCCTGCCATCGGAGCAAGCGCCCGGAACACGACCTCGGCCAGCAGGGTCGCAAACAGCGCGAACAGGTAAAGGATGGAGAAGGCGAACAGTTTTCGCGTGGCGCGCAACGACTGGCTGCGCTCGCGGCGCATATAGACGTTGATCGCGAGCACCAGCATGCCGGCGCCGAGGATCAGCGAGACGACACCGTAGACGGCGTCGAAATAGCCGAGCGCCCAGGGCGCGGCGGCCACCGCGATCAGCACGATCGTGTAGAGCAGGATCTGGAGGCGGGTCGCATCGGGACCGGCGACATTGGGCAGCATCGGAATGCCGGCGCGCGCGTAATCGTCCGAGCGGAACAGCGCCAGCGCCCAGAAATGCGGCGGGGTCCAGAAGAAGATGATGGCGAAGAGAAGCAGCGGCTCGACGTCGACCGTGCCGGTTACCGCGGCCCAGGCCACCACCGGCGGCAACGCACCGGCGGCGCCGCCGATCACGATGTTCTGCGCGGTCCAACGCTTCAGCCACATCGTGTAGATCACGACGTAGAAGAAGATGGTGAAGGCGAGCAGCGCGCCCGCGATCCAGTTGACGAGGATGCCGAGCGTCATCACCGAGAAGAAGGCGAGCGTCATGCCGAACGTCATCGCCTCGGGACGGGTGATGCGGCCACGCGGGATCGGCCGGTTCGCCGTGCGCGACATCTTGGCGTCGATATCGCCTTCGAGCGCCATGTTGAGCGCCCCGGAGGCGCCGGCGCCGACGGCGATGCAGAGCAGCGAGGTGATCGCCAGCACCGGGTGGAAATGCCCGGGCGCCATCGCCATTCCGACCAGCGCGGTGAAGATCACCAGCGACATCACCCGCGGCTTGAGCAGCGCAATGTAGTCGCCCACCTCCGCTTCGGAGATGCGGGGATTGATGTCGACGGCGTTCTGGTCGAGGACGGACACTAAATCAACTCGCTTCGTTATGGAGCCGCGGCGCCCGTCATGGGCGCCGCGGGTGATCGCTCACTGCACGCGGGGCAGCACTTCGAACTGATGGAAGGGCGGCGGCGAGGGCAGCGTCCACTCCAGCGTGGTCGCGCCGGCACCCCACGGATTGTCGCCAGCCGGCACCTTTTTCGCAAAGGCATCGATCACGCAATAGAGGAAGATCAGGACGCCGAAGCCGGAAATGTAGGAGCCGACCGACGAGACCAGGTTCCAGCCGGCGAACGCGTCGGGATAGTCGACGTAGCGGCGCGGCATGCCCGACAGGCCGAGGAAGTGCTGCGGGAAGAACACCAGGTTCACGCCGATGAAGGTGACCCAGAAGTGCGCCTTCGCCAGCGTCTCGTTGTACATGTAGCCCGTCATCTTCGGGAACCAGTAGTACCAGCCGGCGAAGATCGCGAACACTGCACCGAGCGACAGCACGTAGTGGAAGTGCGCGACGACGTAGTAGGTCTCCTGGAGCACGCGGTCGACGCCGGCGTTCGCCAGCACGACGCCGGTGACGCCACCGACCGTGAACAGGAAGATGAAGCCCACGGCCCAGATCATCGGCGCGCGGAATTCGATCGAGCCGCCCCACATCGTGGCGATCCACGAGAAGATCTTCACGCCGGTCGGAACCGCGATCACCATCGTCGCCGCGACGAAATAGGCCTGCGTCGCCGACGACATGCCGACCGTGTACATGTGGTGCGCCCACACCACGAAGCCGATGCCGCCGATCGCGACCATGGCGTAGGCCATGCCGAGATAGCCGAACACGGGCTTGCGCGAGAAGGTGGAGACGATCTGGCTGATCATGCCGAAGCCGGGCAGGATCAGGATGTACACCTCGGGATGGCCGAAGAACCAGAACAGGTGCTGGAACAGCACGGGGTCGCCGCCGCCGTCGGGCGCGAAGAAGGTCGTGCCGAAATTGCGGTCGGTGAGCAGCATGGTGATCGCACCGGCGAGCACCGGCAGCGACAACAGCAGCAGGAACACGGTCACCAGGATCGACCACACGAACAGCGGCATCTTGTGCAGGGTCATGCCCGGCGCGCGCATGTTGAAGATCGTGGTGATGAAGTTGATGGCGCCGAGGATCGACGAGGCACCCGCCAGATGCAGCGACAGGATCGCGAAGTCGACTGCCGGGCCGGGATGGCCGGAGCTCGACAGCGGCACGTACATGGTCCAGCCGGCGCCGACGCCGTTGGCGCCCGGCTCGCCCTCGACGAAGGTCGACATCAGCAGCAGCCCGAAGGAGGCCGGCAGCAGCCAGAACGAGATGTTGTTCATGCGCGGGAACGCCATGTCGGGCGCGCCGATCATCAGCGGCACGAACCAGTTGCCGAAGCCGCCGATCATCGCCGGCATGACCATGAAGAAGATCATGATCAGGCCGTGGGAGGTCACGAAGACGTTGTAGGTGTGCGTCTCGTGGAAGATCTGCACGCCCGGATACATCAGCTCGGCACGGATCGCGATCGACATCGCGGCACCGATGACGCCGGCGATGACCGCGAAGATCAGGTACATCGTGCCGATGTCCTTGTGGTTGGTCGAATAGACGTAGCGTCGCCATCCGGTCGGATGGGCGTGCTCGTCATGTCCGTGGTCTTGCGCGTGATCGCCGTGTGCCGCTGCGCTGGTTGCCATTTTCAAATCCTGCCTTGCGTCCCAATCGGACCTTTGGAGGTCCCGCCCTTTATGTCGCTTTCAGTCCCCTCGAGCCTTTACCCGACGCCTACTGCGTCGGGCCGGCCGCGGAGGCGTAGGTGCCGGTGCCACCGCTCGCAAACTTCTTCTTCGCCGTTTCGACCCAGGAGGCGAATTCCTTGTCTTCCACGACGCGAATCGCGATCGGCATGAAGGCGTGATCCTTGCCGCAGAGCTCCGAGCATTGGCCGTAGAACATGCCGGTCTTGGCGGCCTTGAACCAGGTTTCGTTCAGTCGCCCCGGAATGGCGTCGATCTTCACGCCGAACGCCGGCAGCGCGAAGGCGTGGATGACGTCCGCACCGGTCACCTGAACACGAATCACCTTGTTGACCGGCACCACCATCTCGTTGTCGACGCCGAGCAGGCGGGGCTGCTTGTCCTGGGCCATCAGCGAGTCGAACTCGAACTTGCCGTTGTCGGGATAGGCGTAGGACCAGTACCACTGCTTGCCGGTCGCCTTGATGGTCAGGTCCGCCTTCGGCACGTCGAGCTCCAGGAACAGCAGGCGGAACGACGGCACCGAGATGCCGACCAGGATCAGCACCGGAACCAGCGTCCAGGCCACCTCGATCAGCGTGTTGTGGGTGGTCCGCGACGGCACCGGATTGGCCCTCGCGTTGAATTTGATGACCACGACCACCAGCAGCGCCAGAACGAACAGCGTAATCAGCGCGATGAGCACGAACAGGAAGTTGTGGAACCAGACGATATTGTCCATCACCGGCGAGCCGGACTGCTGGAGCGTCCACTCCCATGGCGCCGGCTGCCCAAGCTCGGCAAATGCCGCGCTGCCCGTCGCCAGTGTCAGACCAGCTACGGCCAATCCCAGCAAATGCCGGCCTACCCGGCCCTTCGACATCCTCATGCCGTTCGCGCTCCCCTTACGAAATCACCCCAGGTGCGTCCCCCTATTTCCGGGAAACGCTTATTCGATCCGTCCGTCTGACAAACCGCCACTCAAGAATACCTCTAAGAGGAATTGGGGCCAGATCGCTAGAACGCCGAAATCAAGCTTCTCAAACCATAATTCTTGATCTATCGCAATGCAGTCTTGAACCCCATCTGCCAGCGATCACCCGCAAGATATTTCCTAGTAACATCAGACAAAAATACCGTTTCCCGGGATGCTGCGGCTTGACAGCGGAATTGCCCGTTGTAGGCACAGGCGAACGGCCGCACAGGAACCTGATTCGTGCCGGCGGCGGCGGCCTCGGCGGCGCGGAATTTGCTTGGGAATTGCCTTCAAGACGCCGTCATTTCCGTATCAGTCCACCCGCGCAAGCGACCCAAGCGAGCAGAGGGACCGACCCCGATGGGGCTTTCGAGATGCATGGCAAGGCCGGATAGCAGCCTCAACGCGCTGATCGGCCTTCTGGCCGCCGCCCTTCTCCTTGCTTTACCCAGCCTCGCCCATGCGCAGGGCGCGGTGCGCTCCGTCCATGGCGACTGGCAGATCCGCTGCGACACCCCGCCGGGCGCCCAGGCCGAGCAATGCGCCCTGATCCAGAGCGTCGTGGCCGAAGACCGCTCCAATGCCGGCCTGACCGTGATCGTGCTCAAGACCGCCGACCAGAAGAGCCGCCTGATGCGCGTGGTCGCCCCCCTCGGCGTCCTGCTACCCTCCGGCCTCGGGCTGAAGCTCGACAATCAGGACGTCGGCCGCGCCGGCTTCGTGCGCTGCCTGCCCAATGGCTGCGTCGCCGAGGTCGTCATGGACGACAAGCTGCTCGGCCAGCTCCGCACCGCCAAGACCGCGACCTTCATCATTTTCGAGACGCCGGAAGAAGGCATCGGCTTCCCGCTCAGCCTGAACGGACTGGGTGAGGGGTACGACAAGCTGCCGTAGGCAGCTGGACCTATTGTTTCCGTAATGTGAGGCTTCGCGCCCTCGCGGAACTGGTCTGAAACCATTATCTTGCCCCACATCTCCAGATAATGGACGGACACATGACCAATCCCGCCACAACCTCCCTGCTCGACCGCGCCAATCTCGACCGCGACCAGGTTCGCCACGAGGTCGCGCGCGGGCTTGCCGGCGCCGACGACGGCGAGCTGTTCCTGGAGTACAGCCAGACCGAAGCGCTGATGTTCGACAATGGGCGGCTGAAGCAGGCGACCTACGACACCTCCCAGGGTTTTGGCCTGCGCGCCGTCAAGGACGACGCGGTCGGCTACGCCCACTCCTCCGACGTGTCGCTGCCGGCGCTGATTCGCGCCGCCGACGCGGTGGCGGCCGTGCGCGGCGGCTACTCCGGCAGCTTTTCGGCCCCTCCCCCGCATACCAATGTGCGCCTCTATGGCGACGACAATCCGCTCGATGCGCCGGGCTTCGAGACCAAGGTCAAGCTGCTCGCCGAGATCGACGCCTATCTGCGCGACAAGGATCCGCGGGTGCGGCAGGTCAGCGTCAGCCTGGGCGCGACCTGGCAGGTGGTCGAAATCCTGCGGCCCGACGGCGAGAGCTATCGCGACATCCGCCCGCTGGTGCGCGTCAACATCTCCGTCGTCGCCGGCCAGGGCGACCGCCAGGAGAGCGGCAGCAAGGGCTATGGCGGCCGCGCCGGCTATGCCGAATTCATCGAGAGCAAGAACTGGCGCGACGCCGCCGACGGCGCGCTGCGCGAGGCGCTGGTCAATCTGGAATCAATTCCCGCCCCCGCCGGCGAGATGGACGTCGTGCTTGGCGCAGGCTGGCCCGGCGTGATGCTGCATGAAGCGGTCGGGCACGGGCTCGAAGGCGACTTCAACCGCAAGAGGACCTCGGCCTTTGCCGGCCTGATGGGCCAGCAGGTCGCGGCCAAGGGCGTCACCGTGGTCGACGACGGCACTATTGCCTCGCGCCGCGGCTCGCTCTCGATCGACGACGAGGGCACGCCGACCAATCGCACCGTGCTGATCGAGGACGGCATCCTGGTCGGCTACATGCAGGACCGCCAGAACGCGCGGCTGATGAACATGAAGCCGACCGGCAACGGCCGCCGCCAGGGCTATGCCCATGTGCCGATGCCGCGCATGACCAACACCTACATGCTCGCGGGCGATCGCGATCCGGCCGAGATCCTGGCGTCGGTGAAGAACGGCGTCTTCGCCGCGAATTTCGGCGGCGGCCAGGTCGACATCACCTCGGGCAAATACGTGTTTCAGTGCACCGAGGCCTACAAGATCGAGAACGGCAAGATCGGCGCCCCGCTGAAGGGCGCCATGCTGATCGGCAACGGGCCGACCGACCTGCATCGCATCCGCATGATCGGCAACGATCTCGCGCTCGATACCGGCATCGGCACCTGCGGCAAGAACGGCCAGGGCGTGCCGGTTGGCGTCGGCCAGCCGTCGCTTCTGATGGAACGCATTACGGTGGGTGGAACAGGCGCATGAGTGTTGAGAAGATGACTGCGACCACCACCAAGCGGAAGAGCAGCGGCTGGGGCGGGCAACTGGTGCAACTCGCCGGCATCGTCGCCGCGGTGTTCATCGCCAAGGGCGCGCTCGCCGAGCCATTCTACGTGCCGTCGGGCTCGATGGAGCCGACGCTGCTGATCGGCGACGCCCTGCTCGCCTCGAAATTCCCCTACGGCTACGGCACCTCCTCGCTGCCGATCCAGATCAACCTGCCCGAGAGCGGCCGCGTGTTCGCGGAGACGCCGAAGCAAGGCGACGTCGTGGTGTTCCGCTGGCCCGGCGATCGCTCGCAGGCCTGGGTCAAGCGCGTGGTGGGTCTGCCCGGCGACCGCATCCAGATGCGGCAGGGCCAGCTCTTCATCAACGACCGGCCCGCCGAGCTCAAGCCCGACGGCATCGGCGCCGCCGAGGACGACAATGGCGGCAGCGAGCCTGCCTACCGCTATGTCGAGACATTGCCGAACGGCGTCTCGCACCTGATCTTCAAGATGCGCGACAACGGCCCGCTCGACAACACGCCGGAGGTGACGGTGCCGGCCGGACATCTCTTCGTGCTCGGCGATAACAGAGACAACTCCGCCGACAGCCGCGTGCCGCTGCGCTCCGGCGGCGTCGGTCTGCTGCCGATCGACAATCTGGTCGGACGCGCGGATGCCGTGCTCGGCTCCTGGGACCTCGGCATGCGCGGCCAGCCGGTGTGGACCTGGCTGTCCGGTTTCCGCCTCGCGCGGTTCTTCACAGCGGTGCATTGACCGGAAGTCTCCTCACCTCACGATGAACCGCGACGAATTCCTCGCGCTCGCGCTGAGAAATCCCGTCAACGTTACGATCATCGACGAACTCGCGCGGCTCGCCCCTCCGGATGCGTGGCTGGTCGCAGGTTGCCTGGTGCAGACGGTGTGGAACGTGCTCACGGGCCGCGCCGTCGATCACGGCATCGCCGACTACGACGTGTTCTATTTCGATCCCGATACGTCGTGGGAGGCGGAAGACGCGGTGATCCGCAAGCTGCAGGCACGGCTGGCGCATCTCGGCGTCAAGGTCGAGATCCGCAATCAGGCGCGCGTGCATCTGTGGTACCCCGACAAGCACGGCCTGCCCTATCCGCCGTTGACGCGTTCAACCGACGGCATCGACCGCTTCCTGACGGAGAATACCCAGCTCGGTATCCAACCTGCGGGCGGGAGCTTCGACGTCTATGCGCCGCACGGGTTCGACGACGTCGCGCGATTGATCGTGCGGCCCAATCGGGCACAGAATTTTTCCATTGCCAATTACGCGGCGAAGGCCGCGCGATGGAAGGCGCTGTGGCCGGAGCTCACGGTCATTGCGGCGGAGTGAGATGCCTCGCCACGTCATGGCCGGGCTTGACCCGGCCATCCACGCGCAGCCGCGATGGAGAAACGACGTGGATGCCCGGGACAAGCCCGGGCATGACGACCGTGTATTCGACGTTAGCTAAATCCTACCGCACCACGCCCGACGTGAACCCCGCCTTGCGGCGCGGCGGCTTGATTTCCTTTTTCAGGAAGCACCGCGCTTCGCGGCCGGTGTAGCCGGGACGGGCATAGGTGAAGGCGCGGCATTTGTTGTCGGCGGTGCAGGCGGCCTTGCACGCCTCCTCGCCTTCGCCGTCCTTGAGTTCAAAATTGCGCAGGTCGCCACCGGGGCGGTCGATCGAGGTCTCCACGCCTTCGACGCGCGGCTCGATCACGCCGGCGCCGCGCACACCGGAGATGCAGCAATTGCCCGGCACACGCGGCGGCACCGTGTTCTTGAGCCAGCACACCGCCGCGGCGCCGTCGATGTCGGGATAGCTGAAGCTCCACGAGCGGCAACGGCGGTCGCGTTCGCACAGCAGCGCGCAATCCTCGGGGTCGCCCGATGTGACCGGCGTGCTGAAATAGTCACCGCCGGGCCGGTCGAATGCCGTCTGGGCGCGCGCAGGCCAGCTCGCAAGCACGAGCGAGAGCAGCGCGGCGCATGCCACGACGCTTGCCAAGACCCTTGCCATGACGGACAGGCGGCCCTTCCCCATCAGAACAGCTTTCGAGTTATTGACGACGCTCAGGTTTTTTCAGCCGGTCATTTGATCGCCGCAAACCTGTATGGGCGATGAACGGCTTAAGTCCCGGTCGTTGGCCTGTTGGTCTAGAACGCGTACTCCGCGTAGGCCGGTTCCACGGAGCCCTTCCAGGGGCCGTTGAACTTCTCGAGCATTTCCTCGGCCGGCGTGCGGCCGGAATCGATAATGCGGTCGAGCGGCTCCAAATGCCGCGTTTCGTCGCGGCCGAGCTGGTCGATCCGGCCGCGCCGGCGCAGGCCGGCATGTGCCAGAACGAGGCATTCCTTGGCGATCTCGAACAGATAGCGGTCCTTGATCCGCGCCTTGAAGCCGAAGCGCGGCACGTCGTCGCGCAGGGCCTGGCGCTCATGCGCGCTCCAGTGCTTCACCATGTCCCAGGCGGCATCGAGCGACACATCGTCATAGAGCAGCCCGACCCAGAACGCCGGCAGCGCCGGCAGACGGCCCCACGGTCCGCCGTCGGAGCCGCGCATCTCGAGATAGCGCTTCAGCCGCACTTCCGGGAAGATCGTCGAGAGATGGTTGGCCCAGTCCGACAATGTCGGCCGCTCGCCGGGAAGATTGTTGTTGCGGCCGTCGAAGAAGGCGCGGAACGAGGAGCCCGAGACGTCGATGTAGTCTTCGCCGCGCTTGACGAAATACATGGGCACGTCGAGCGCGTAATCGACATAGCGCTCGAAGCCCATGCCGTCCTCGAACGCCCAGGGCATCATGCCCGCGCGCGCATTGTCCGTGTCGCGCCAGATCTCGGAGCGGAAGGAGAGGAAGCCGTTCGGCTTGCCTTCAGTGAACGGCGAATTTGCGAACAGCGCGGTTGCGACCGGCTGGAGCGCGAGCGACACACGCAGCTTCTTGACCATGTCGGCTTCGGAGGAGAAGTCGAGATTGGTCTGCACCGTGCAGGTCCGGTACATCATGTCGAGGCCGTACTGGCCGACCTTCGGCATGTAGTTGGTCATGATCTTGTAGCGGCCCTTGGGCATCACCGGGATGTCGGCGCGCGACCAGGATGGCGTCATGCCGAGCCCGAGGAAGCCGATGCCGAGCGGCGCTGCGATCTCGCGCACCTGCGCCAGATGCGCCATCAGCTCGCTCTGGGTCTGGTGCACGTTTTCGACCGGCGCGCCGGAAAGCTCGAACTGTCCGCCCGGCTCGAGCGAGATCGCGCCGCCGCCGGTGACGTCATAGAGGCCGATGATGTTGCCCTTCTCCATGATCGGCTCCCAGCCGAGCAGGAGCTTCATGCCCTCGAGCAGCGCGCCGATGCCGCGTGCGCCTTCGTAAGGCACCGGCCGGTGCCCTTCGAGCGTGAAAGGCGTCTTCTCGTGCTCGGTGCCCATACGGAATTCGGACGGGTCCTTGCAGCCTTCCTCGAACCACGCAACGAGCTCGTCGCGCGATTGCAACGGCGTCATATCGATCTGGTCTCGCGCCATATCAAACTCTAATCAAAAGCGCTTCGACCGAATGCGCGGGTGACAGGGATGGTCCGCGAACCGACGGGCGCGCGGACGTGCTGGTTTGCCGCGCGATCATCGCGGCGGCGTGCTTTCGTTGACGTTGGCGACGGGCGGAAGCTTCATCTCGCCGCACGAGCAGCCCAGCCGGTCGAGCAGGCCGCTGAGCTTGACGGCATCGGCATCGGACAGCTTCGAGCCGACATATTTCTCGATCGCAGCGGAATAGGCACTCCACATCCGCTTCTGCAACTCGCGGCCGGCTTCCGTGATCTCGACGAACTGTCCGCGCTTGTCGATCTTGCATTCGCGCCGCGAGGCAAGGCCCTCATCGACCAGGCGGTCGATCAGGCGCGAGGTGGAGTATTGCGGGATCAGCATCTGCCGTTCGAGTTCCACCGGCCGCAACTCGCCGGAGGGCGCGCGGGACAGTTCGAGCAGTGCGTCATACCAGGCCAGCGGCGGGAACCCCGCCTTCTTCAGGTCCTGCTCGACGCAGTCGAGCACGCGGCTCTGCACCCGCATCAGGCGGATCCAGGCGGCGGTTGCCTCGGTCGATGGCTTGCGTTTCATGGTCCCGCTCAAACTCGTCGCCCGTCTCTTACCCTACTCGATGCACCTGCATCAATCTTGACTATTGCATGCAGCTGCATGTAGGCGTTCATTCGCCCAAGCCAAGCAACAAGAGGAGGAAATTCCATGAAACTCTATTACTCGCCCGGCGCCTGCTCCCTGTCCCCCCACATCGCACTCCTCGAAGCCGGCCTGCCCTACGAGCTGGTCAAGGTCGATATCCGGGCCAAGAAGCTCGAAAATGGTGAGGATTATCTGAAGCTGAACCCCAAGGGGCAGGTCCCTGCGCTGGGGCTCGACGATCAGGACGAAGGCAATCGTCAAGTTCAACTCCGATGAGAGCCCAAAAAATCTTCAAACAATTCAGCCAAGCTCGCCCGCTTTGCGAGTGCTGACAAGACAGCACTACTTACGTTTGGCGAACAGTAGTTCATAAGTCAAACTAAGGTACGATGATCCGGCGCAATGGGGTCGCTACCGCGCCGCCCGGCAGCATAAAAAGAAAGGCCGAATCGTCGGTCCGGCCTTTCGCTGCCTGCGTCTTGCGAGCGCTTACTTTGCCTGCGCGAGGCCTTCCTTCCTCAGCGCCTCCTGCACCTGCGGCCGTGCCGCGACGCGGGTCTTGTAGGCGGTGAGGTTGGGCATCGCCGAAAGATCAAACTTCATCCGGTCGGCCCAGGTCAGCATCGTGAAGAGATAGCCGTCGGCAACCGTGAACTGCTTGCCCATCAGGTAGTCGCGGCCGGCGAGCTGGCTGTCGATGTATTTCAGCTTGCCCATGACGCGGTCCTTGAAGAACGCCTTGGCCTCGTCGTTCAGCGCCGGCGCGAACATCGGGCCGAAGCTCTTGTGCACCTCCGAGGTGAGGAAGTTCAGCCATTCGAGCAGCTTGTAGCGCTCGGCGCTGCCGTGGGCCGGCGCCAGCGCCTTGGCAGAAGCCTGGTCGGCGATCATCTGGACAATCACCGGGCCTTCGGTCACGATCTCACCGCTCGTCGCAAGTGCGTTGGTGGGAATCGCGACAGGTTGCGTTTTCAAGATCTGGGCGCTGGTTGTGATCTCACCGTTGATCGCAGTGTTCTCGGCGATAATTCTGCGCGCTTACGAATTCGGGATGATGGCGGGCGTGATCGTCATTGCCATCTGTCTTGCCGTCTGCGGCGAGCCAGGCGAGACAGGCGAGCAGAAAATCCACCGCGAGCACAAGTAACGCCAAGGCTGCCCAAAGCACCGGGCCCTTGCGGCGCAGGCGCGCCGGCTTTTGTTGCGGCGACAGGCGACCATTCGCGGGCGCAACAGTGTATTTCGCGGTGAGATCGCGGCCAAGCGCGGTCTTCCGCAGCACCAAGGAGTTCATCAAGGACACTTTCTTATTTTCTCTTCAACTCGCCGATGGATCGGCAAGCGTCCCAACCGGGTTCGTGACCCTGACCCGCAGCAAGACTAGTGCCAGGGCCGAGCAAAAGAACGGCGCCGCTTTGGCGCGCCTATGACAATTGCGCGACACCGCGGCAGCGGGGACTCTGGCACGGTTCCTACGCGAATTCTGTGACCGGTTCCACAGACCGGGAACCTCCTGACGCAACCGTGATGACGTCTCCCCAAACAAAAAGGCCGGATCGACGATCCGGCCTTTGTTCTCAAATGGCCTTGGGTGATCAGGCCGCCGCCTTCTTCGGCGCGAAGCGGCCGTAGAAGGTTTCGCCCTTCGCCGCCATCTCCTCAAGGAGCTTCGGCGGCGTGAAGCGCGAGCCGTATTTCGCTTCCAGCTTGTGGCAGAGCTCGACGAACTTCTTCGTGCCCATGAAGTCGATGTAGGACAGCGTGCCGCCGGTGAACGGCGCGAAGCCGAAGCCGAGGATCGAGCCGACATCCGCTTCGCGCGGATCGGTGATGACGTGGTCCTCCACCGTGCGCGCGGCTTCCACCGCCTGCACCACCAGGAAGCGCTGCTTCAGTTCCTCGACGTCGAGCGTGTCGGGGTCGAGCTGCTTCGGCTGGAGCGCCGAGAGGCCCGGCCACAGGCTCTTCTGACCCTTGCCCTTCTCGGGATAGTCGTAGAAGCCCTTGCTGTTCTTGCGGCCGAGTCGGCCCTGCTTCTCGACCATCTCCACCATCAGCTTCTTCTGATCGGGGTTGATGGCGTTCGGACCGAGATCGGCTTCGGTCGCCTTCATGATCTTGAGGCCGAGGTCGAGCGCCACTTCGTCCGACAGCGAGAGCGGGCCGACCGGCATGCCGGCCATCTTGGCGCAGTTCTCGATCATCGCCGGCGGCACGCCTTCCAGGAACATCTCGTTGCCTTCGGCGACGTAGCGGCCGACGCAACGGTTGGCGAAGAAGCCACGGCTGTCGTTGACCACGATCGGCGTCTTGCCGATCTGCCGGACATAGTCGAGCGCGGTCGCAAGCGCGACATCGCCGGTGTTCTTGCCGAGGATGATCTCGACCAGCATCATCTTCTCGACCGGCGAGAAGAAATGGATGCCGACGAACTTGCCCTGGTCCTTGAAGGCTTCCGCGAGCGAGGTGATCGGCAGCGTCGAGGTGTTCGACGCGAAGATCACGTCCGGCTTCAGATATTCCTGCGCCTTGGCGAACGTCTCCGCCTTGACCTTGCGGTCCTCGAACACGGCCTCGATGACGAGGTCGACGTCCTTGAGCGTGGAATAGTCCGCGGTCGGCGTGATGCGCGCGAGCAGCGCTTCGGCATCATTGGGCTTGGCGCGGCCCTTCTTGATCTGCTCCTCGATCACCTTCTGCGCATGCGCCTTGCCCTTGTCGGCGCTGTCCTGGTCGCGATCGATCAGGACGACGTCGAGGCCGGCACGCGCGGAGACGTAGCCGACGCTCGCGCCCATGAAGCCGGCGCCGATCACGGCGATCTTCTTCACCTTGGTTGCGGGCACGTCCTTCGGACGACGCGCGCCCTTGTTGAGCTCCTGCATCGACAGGAACAGGCTGCGGATCATCGCGGCTGCTTCCTTGGAGCGCAGCACCGAGGTGAAGTAGCGCGACTCGACCCGCAACGCGGCGTCGATCGGCAGCTGCAGGCCTTCATAGACGCAGCTCATGATCGCGCGCGCGGCCGGATAGTTGTCGTAGGTCTCGCGGCGATAGATCGCGTTGCCGGCCGGGAACATCATCATGCCGGCCTTGGAGAACACCGGACCGCCGGGCAGCTTGAAGCCCTTCTCGTCCCAGGGCGCGACGGCCTTACCGCCGCCCTTGATCCAGTCTTTCGCGGCCTTGATAAGATCAGCGGCCGGAACGATGGCGTGGATCAGATTGAGTGCCTTGGCCTTCTCGACCGTGACCGGATCGCCCTTGAGCAGAATGGTCATCGCATCCTGCGGCGGCACCAGGCGCGGCACGCGCTGCGTGCCTCCGGCGCCGGGGAACAGGCCGACCTTGACCTCGGGCAGGCCGAGGCGCGTCTTGGGATTTTCCGCTGCCACACGATAGTGGCAGCACAGCGTGATCTCGAAACCGCCGCCGAGCGCGAGGCCGTTGATCGCGGCCGCCCACGGCTTGCCGGAGGTCTCGATCGAGCGCAGCACCTGCGAGAAGCGCCGGCTCTGCTCGAACAGCATCTGGTTCGCGGCGGTCTCGCCCTGCTCCCTGAAGACCTTGGCGTAGGCCTGGTTCATGCCCTCGAGCATCGACAGATCGGCGCCGGCGCAGAACGCCTCCTTGGCCGAGGTGATGACGACGCCCTTCACCGCAGCGTCAGCCGTGGTCGCCTTGACGATCGCATCGAGCTCGCTGGTCGAGGTTTCGTCGAGCACGTTCATCGAACGGCCCGGGATGTCCCAGGTGACGAGCGCGATGCCGTCGGCGTCGGTTTCAACCTTGAAATTCTTGTAAGCCATGTTGGTTGCTCCCCTTCGCCTTAGACGCGCTCGATGATGGTCGCGGTGCCCATGCCGCCGCCGATGCACAGCGTCACCAGCGCGGTGGACTTGTTGGTGCGCTCGAGCTCGTCGAGCACGGTGCCGAGGATCATCGCACCGGTCGCGCCGAGCGGATGGCCGAGCGCGATCGCGCCGCCGTTGACGTTGATCTTGGCGTTGTCGATATCGAAGGCCTGGATGTAGCGCAGCACGACCGAGGCGAAGGCCTCGTTGAGCTCAAACAAATCGATGTCCGACTTCTTCATGCCGGAGCGCGCGAACAGCTTCTCGGTGACGTCGACCGGACCGGTCAGCATCATCGCGGGCTCGGAGCCGATGTTCGCAAACGCGCGGATTTTTGCGCGCGGCTTCAGGCCGTATTTGCTGCCCGCGTCCTTGCTGCCGAGCAGCACGGCGCCGGCGCCGTCGACGATGCCCGACGAGTTGCCGGCGTGGTGCACGTAATTGACGCGCTCGATTTCGGGGTGCGACTGCACCGCGACGCCGTCGAAGCCGCCCATCTGCGCCATCATCGTGAACGCCGGCTGAAGCTGCGCCAGCGACTGCATCGTCGTCGAGGGACGCATGTGCTCGTCCTTGGCGAGGATGGTGAGGCCGTTGATGTCCTTCACCGGCACGACCGACTTGTTGAAGCGGCCTTCGTCCCAGGCCTTGCCGGCGCGCTGCTGGCTCTGCACGGCGTAAGCGTCGACGTCGTCACGCGAGAAGCCGTACTTCGTCGCGATCAGATCGGCCGAGACGCCCTGCGGCATGAAATAGGCGGGCACCGCCATCGAGGGATCCATCGGCCAGGCGCCGCCGGAGGCGCCGATGCCGACGCGGCTCATCGATTCGGCGCCGCCGCCGATGACGAGCTCATGCTGACCGCTCATCACCTGCGCGGCCGCAAAGTTCACGGCATCCAGACCGGAGGCGCAGAAGCGGCTGATCTGCACGCCTGGCACGGCTTCGCCGAGGCCCGCCTTCAGCGCGGCGAAACGCGCGATGTCGCTGCCTGCTTCACCGACGGGATCGACCACGCCGAGCACGACGTCGTCGACGCAATCCTCCGGCAGGTTGTTGCGGTCCTTCAGCGCCTTCAACGGCACCGCGGCGAGCGCCAGCGCGGTCACTTCGTGCAGCGCGCCGTCCGCCTTGCCGCGGCCGCGCGGGGTTCGGACGTGGTCGTAGATGTAGGCATCTGCCATGGGAGCCTCCTGATTGCAGCTATTGGTTACGACCGCGACGCGATCGGCATTATTGGTGAAGCGAAAATGCTCAGAACGCTTCTGCCGGCAGTTCCATGATGGTGGCGCAGCCCGACTGGATGCGCGCGAGATTGGCCGCGGTCTCCGGCAACATCCGCTCCATGAAGAAGCGGCCGGTGACGAGCTTGGTCGAGAGATAGGGCGTCGCCCCGCTCTCGGCAATCTTGGCATTGGTCACCTTGGCCATCTTCGCCCACATGTAGCCGAGCGCGACGAAGCCGAAGAGATGCAGGTAATCGGTTGCGGCAGCACCCGCATTGTCCGGCTTCATCATCGCGTTCTGCATCAGCCAGGTGGTGGCCTGCTGGAGGTGGCCGAGCGAAGCCGAGAGCGGGGTGATGAAGGGTTTTAGCGCCTCGTCGCCGCCGTTCTCCTTGGCGAAGGCCATGACCTCGCCGAAGAAGGCCATGATGGCGCGGCCGCCGTCGCGCGGCAGCTTGCGGCCGACGAGGTCGAGCGCCTGGATGCCGTTGGCGCCTTCATAGATCATCGCAATACGCGCATCGCGCACGAACTGCTCCATGCCCTGCTCGGCGATGTAGCCGTGGCCACCATACATCTGCTGCGCCTGCACCGCGTTGGCGAAGCCGTAGTCGGTGAGGAAGCCCTTCAGCACCGGCGTCATCAGGCCCATATGGTCGTCGGCGGCCTGACGGTCCTTGGCATCCTCCGACCGGTGAGCAACGTCGCTCTTCAGCGCGGTCCACATCACGAAGGCGCGCGCGGCCTCGTTGAAGGCGCGGATCGAGAGCAGCGTGCGGCGCACGTCGGGATGCACGATGATCGGATCGGCCGGCTTGTCCGGCGCCTTGGTGCCGGTCAGGGAACGGCCCTGGATGCGCTCGCGGGCATAGGCGACGGCGTTCTGATAGGCGACCTCGGACTGCGCGAGACCCTGCACGGCGACGCCGAGGCGGGCCTCGTTCATCATCACGAACATGCCCTGCATGCCCTTGTTCTCTTCGCCGATCAGCCAGCCGGTGGCGCTGTCGTAGTTCATCACGCAGGTGGAATTGCCGTGGATGCCCATCTTGTGCTCGATCGAGCCGCAGACCACGCCGTTGCGGGCGCCGACCGAACCGTCGGCATTCACCAGGAATTTCGGCACCACGAACAGCGACACGCCCTTGATGCCGCTAGGCGCGCCCTCAATGCGGGCGAGCACGAGGTGGATGATGTTGTCGGCAAGGTCGTGCTCACCAGCGGAGATGAAGATCTTGGTGCCCGTGATCTTGAAGCTGCCGTCGGGCTGGCGCACCGCCTTGGTGCGGAGCATGCCGAGATCGGTGCCGCAATGCGGCTCGGTCAGGTTCATGGTGCCGGTCCATTCGCCCGCCACCATCTTCGGCACATAGGTCTTCTTCTGCTCGGGGCTGCCGTGCACGATCAGGGCTGCGGTCGCCCCCATGGTGAGGCCGCCATACATCGAGAACGCCATGTTGGCGGAGATCTGGAATTCGTTGACCGCCTGGGAGAGCGTCACCGGCAGGCCCTGCCCGCCGAACTCGGTCGGAGCCGACAGGCCAAGCCAGCCGCCCTCGACAACCTGCTTGAACGCGTCCTTGAAGCCCTTCGGCGTGGTGACACTGCCGTCATCGGCGCGCTTGCAGCCTTCGAGATCGCCGACGCGGTTGAGCGGTTGAAGCACCTCTTCGGCGAGCTTGGCGGCTTCGCCCAGGATCGCCTCGCGCACGTCGCTGGACGCATCGGAGAAGCCGGGCAGATTGTCGTAACGATCGATCTGGAAGACGTCGTTGAGCAGGAAATTCACGTCTTCGACGGGGGCTTTATAGATCGGCATGATGGTCTCCCGGCAGGTACCTTGAAGTCATTGGGGCTTGAAGTGACGATGTTCGCGTGATTCCTGCGGCGCAGCCTTTGCCAGCAAGCTTAGCTGCTTCTGCAACCTCAGGGCAGGGTCATGATGGGGCGGCAAGCTGCTCCGCCATCAGGCGGTGCAGCATGTTGATCGCCTTGAGCGGACGCACCATCACCTTGAAATGCGTGATGCGCCCCTCGGGATCGAAAGTGATGATGTCGACGCCGTTGATCTCGATGCCGTCGATGACGTTCTTGAACTCGAGGACGGCGCCATTGGCGCTCGTCCACTCGCCGACATAGGTGAAGCCGGGACCGCCGAGGACCTTCTCGGCGCTCGACAGATATTTGAAGGTGATGTCGCGGCCGCGCTGGGGCGAATGCACCACAGGGCTTTCGAACACGGCATCGGGATGGAGCAGGTCCCAGAGCGCCTTGCGGTCATGGGACTTCATGTAGCCGTACCAGGAATCGAGGCCGGTCATTCTCGGGCGCCTCCCTAAAGGCCAGGGCAAAAAACGCGAAAACAACCCCATGCACAGTAGCGAAGAGGTTGATTTTGCTTGATCTTCGGGGCGGGTCTTTGGCCCGCTCCGAAGTTGCCTCATATGCACATTGACGCATATGCGCAGATGCGCATAAAGTCAAGCTGGTTGGTCAAGGTCGAAGAAGGGAGGCCGGTGTCATGGCACTGGGCGACGCAATCCTCGCATGCCTGACGGAACGTCCGATGACGGGCTACGAGCTGGCCAAGACGTTCGATTCCTCGATCGGCTTCTTCTGGAAGGCCGACCATCAGCAGATCTATCGCGAGCTCTCCAAGCTGCGCGACCGCGGCTACATCCAGGGCCGCGAGGTCGTGCAGACAGGCAAGCCCAACAAGCTGGTTTATACGCTCACCCCCGAGGGGAGAACAGCGCTGCGGCACTGGGCCGCGCGGCCAAGCACTCCAGCCTCGACCAAGGACGATCTGCTGGTGCGGCTGCATGCGCTCGACAGCATCGATATCGAACCGCTTCGCACCGACCTGATGGCCCGGCTGGAGCACCACCGCGACCGCCACGCCAACTACGAGCGGATTCTGAAAAAGCGATTTCCGGACGGCACGGCGGAGGGCCGGCTCGATCTCGGCAACCTGCTCCTGCTCCGCCTCGGCGCCCGCCACGAGCAGATGGTGGCCGACTTTTGCGAAGAGACACTCGGGGCGCTGTCGACGATGAGCGGCAAGGGCACGGTGGTGCCGCTGGAGGACGGCAAGCGCGAGGGGAAGGGCTGAGGGCTAGATCGGCCTCGGCGGTGCCCGTCACCTCTCCCGCTTGCGGGAGAGGTCGCGCCGAAGGCGCGGGTGAGGGCCTTCTCCTCTTGGGGATCCTCGATTGCGGAAGCACCCTCTCCCCGGCCCTCCCCCGCAGGCGGGGGAGGGAGCGCTCCGACTACGCGGCGAAAGCTGAGGTTCAGTTCATTGGGTTCCCGCCGCCCAACTTTAAGACACCGGGCCCGCGTTCCTTAACCCGTTATTTACCGTAACAGACAAAAGTCGGTTTTCGAGGCAGACGACCCGCGCCAAATCCGATTGTCTTTGCAACCGGCACGCGTGGGAAGGCTGGAGTCGCCGGGTGGGGCGCCGAAGTCGGAACCGGACAGAGTCATGAATTCGCGCGTATCGTGGAGTGTTGACGGCATCGATCCCTCCGTCCGGGAGCGGGCCGAAGCTGCTGCGCGCAGAGCCGGCATGTCACTCAACGATTGGCTGAACTCCACGCTCGGCGAAACTGCCCCGCCAAACTTTCGCGGACCTTACGAGCAGCGTCCGCAACACATGCCGAACCAGGTACCGAGTCCGGAAAGCCGCGAAGTCGCCGACATCCACCAGCGGCTCGACGCGATCACCCAGCAGATCGAACGGATTTCGAAGCCCACCCCTCGCCAGGACTCTTCACGACAAGAGGTCTCGCGCGAGCAGGGCGTCGCACGCCAGCTCAACGACGCGATCTCGCGGCTCGATGCGCGCCTGTCGCAAATCTCAAAGCCGCAGCAGCTGCAACCGCAGCCGCCTCAGGCTCCGCGGCCCGCACCCGCCGAGACGCGCCAGCGCCAGGCCGATGCGGTCGAGCGCGCGGCCGCACAGGTCTATCGCAGTTCGCCGCCGCTGAGCCCCGCGTCGTTCGACGTTGCCGTTGCCGAGATCACGGCGCGGCAGAGCGAGCTCGACGGCTTTGCGCCCAGGCAGATGCCGCCGCGCGCCGCGCCGTCGATTGCGCCCGCGGCAGCTCCTTTCGCCGCGCCGATGGCGCCGCCCGCGCCCGCCTACGCTCCGCCGCCACCGCAGCCGGGGCCGGATTTCTCGTCGCTCGAGCGCCATCTGCTCAAGATCACGAGCCAGATCGAGTCGCTCCAGCGCCCCGACAATACCGAGCAGGCGATCAACGCTTTCCGCAGCGAGCTCGCGGAGATCCGCCACGCCATCACCGAGGCGATGCCGCGCCGCGCGATCGAATCGATCGAAAACGAAATCCGTTCGCTGCACCGTCGCATCGACGAGACCCGCTCGTCCGGCACCGACGGCCAGGTTCTGTCAGGCATCGAGCACGCGCTGTCCGACATCAAGCAGGTGCTGCGCACGCTGACGCCGGCCGAGCAGCTCACCGGCTATGACGAGGCGATCCGCAATCTCGGCGCCAAGCTCGATCTGATCCTGCGCGCCAATGACGATCCGTCCACGGTGCGCCAGCTCGAAGGCGCGATCTCGGCGCTGCGCGGCATCGTCTCCAACGTCGCCTCCAACGAAGCGCTGGCACGGCTGTCCGAGGACGTGCAGCTGTTGTCGTCCAAGGTCGACCAGATCACCCGCTCGTCCGGCCCGGGCGACAGCTTTGCCGTGCTCGAGCAGCGCATCGCGGCACTCACCGCCGCGCTGGAGACGCGCGAGCGACCTCAGCCCGCCGAGAGCACCGAGCACCTCGAGGCCGCAATCCGTGCGCTGTCGGATCGTTTCGACCGCATGCAGGTCGGCAGCGATTCGGCCTCGACCTTTGCGCATCTCGAACAGCGCGTCTCCTATCTGCTAGAGCGGATCGAAGCTGCCTCCGATCCGCGCAACACCAATCTCAGCCGCGTCGAGGACGGGCTGCACGACATCCTGCGCCATCTCGAACGGCAGCAGGCGACCTATTCCGCGCTCGCCGAGAGCCGCAGTTCGGCGCCGTCCCCCGATTCCGGCATGGTCGATCTCGTCAAGCGCGAGCTCTCCGACATTCGCTTCAGCCAGGCCGAAACCAACCGCAGCACCCAGGACTCGCTCGAAGCCGTTCACAGCGCGCTCGGCCACGTCGTCGATCGCCTCTCGATGATCGAGGGCGATCTGCGCGCGGTGCGCACCGCGCCGCCGGCCCCTGCGCCGCAGCCGATGCCGATGCCGATGGCTGCGCCCGCGGAGCCCGCGCCGATGGCGCGCGAACCTCGGCAGCAAGCACAGCAGCCGAAATACGATCCGAAGCCTGAGCTGCCGAATCCGGCCGCCATGCAGCAGCCGGCGCATTCCGCCTTCGTGGCCGCGCCGCGCGAATTCCACGCCGCCGCGGCACCTGCCGCTCCGCCGCCGGTCCCGATGGCGCCGACGGCACCGCAAGCCGCACCACCCTTGCCGCCGCGCGCGATCAGTGAAATCCTGGAGCCGCATACGGCGCCCGCCCGCGCCGCGTTGGCGCCGGAATTGCCGCCGGACCATCCGCTCGAGCCGGGCACGCGGCCGGGCGGACGCGTCGCCACGCCGTCCGAGCGCATTGCCGCCTCCGAGAGCGCGATCAGCGGAATTCCCACTGCTCCGAAGGAGCCGGTGTCGTCGTCGAGCTTCATCGCGGCCGCGCGCCGCGCCGCCCAGGCCGCCGCCGCGCAGCCGCCCGAGAAGCCGGCCCGTGGCGCCAAGGCCGCAATCGCCCGCGCCAAGGACAAGGGCCAGGAAGGCGCCTCGACCATCACCTCGAAGATCCGCTCGCTGCTGGTCGGCGCGAGCGTGGTCGTGATCGTGCTCGGCACCTTCAAGATGGCGATGAACCTGCTCGATGGCGGCAGCGCGCCGCCGGCGCCGCAGGCGATGGAGAATTCGGTGAGCCAGCCCGCGCCGCAGGCTTCGCCGCCTCCGGTCGAGACCAAGCCCGCCATACCCGAGCAGGTCACGCCCTCGATGACCTCGCCGACGCCGATCGGACGGCAATCCCAGAACAATGCCGCGCCGGCTTCCACTCCCAATTCCGGCGGCTCGGCCTCGGTTGAAATCCCGCCCGCTCCGGCGGCCGTGCCGCCTGCCGCCAGCGACGTCACCGGCGCGCTGTCGGGGGCCAGCCGCGCGCGACTCGGCCTCGTCCAGGTGCCGCCGAGCGAGAAACTGCCCGACGCTATCGGCGGCCCAGGCTTGCGCACCGCCGCGATGAAGGGCGATGCCACTGCCGCCTACGAGATCGCCGTGCGCTTTGCCGAAGGCAAGGGCGTCGCTGCAAACTACGACGAAGCTGCGAAATGGTACGACCGCGCGGCGCAGGCCGGCGTGATGCCCGCAACCTTCCGCCTCGGCACGCTCTACGAAAAGGGCCTCGGGGTGAAGAAGGACGCCGACATCGCCCGCCGCTACTACACGCAGGCCGCCGAGCGCGGCAACGCCAAGGCGATGCACAATCTCGCTGTGCTCGATGCCGACGGCGGCGGACGCGGCGCCAATTACAAGAGCGCGGCGCAGTGGTTCAGGAAAGCGGCCGACCGCGGCGTCGCCGACAGCCAGTTCAATCTCGGCATCCTCTATGCCCGCGGCATCGGCGTCGAGCAGAACCTCGCCGAGTCCTACAAATGGTTCAGCCTGGCAGCCGCCCAGGGCGATGCGGACGCCGCCGGCAAGCGCGACGACGTCGCCAAGCGCCTCGATCCGCAATCGCTCGCCGCCGCCAAGCTCGCGATCCAGACTTTCAGCGCCGAACCGCAGCCCGACGATGCCGTCAACGTCCCAGCCCCGAACGGCGGCTGGGACAGCGCGCCGCAGGCGAACGCCAAGCCCGCGCCGAAGCCGGTCGCGACGAAGCGGTCGGCGTCAGCGGCGCACTGAGCCGCATAGCATTAGATTGAACCAAGCGGGCCACGGGCTCGGTGCACCTCTCCCGCTTGCGGGAGAGGTCGGCGCTCGCAAGAGCGCCGGGTGAGGGCTTTATCCTCTTGGGGAGTCGCACTGCGGAGACACCCTCTCCCCACCCCTCCCCCGCAAGCGGGGGAGGGAGCGCACCTTTGTTGTCGCAACGATCGAGCCTAGTTCACACTCTCCTCGCCATCATTCACCACGCCCAAAATTCCTGATCCGCTCGACAGCGAATTCCGCTATTGAGAGACGCGGCAATCGATCCGTCTGGCCGGTGCGTGGTTCAATGCAGCTCTACCTTCCGATCGCCGATCTTCCGGTCAACGTCTTCCTGGTGCTGGCGATGGGCGCTGCGGTCGGCTTCGTCTCCGGCATGTTCGGGATCGGCGGCGGCTTCCTGATGACGCCGCTGCTGATCTTCATCGGCATCACGCCGGCGGTCGCGGTCGCCTCGGTCGCGAGCCACATCGCGGCGTCCTCCTTTTCCGGCGCGATCTCCTACTGGCGGCGGCGCGCGATCGATCCGGCGCTGGCGAGCGTGCTGCTCTGCGGCGGCGTGACCGGCACAGCATTGGGGGTGTGGACCTTCACGCAGCTCCGCGCGCTCGGCCAGCTCGATCTGATGATCGCGCTGTCCTACGTCGTGCTGCTCACCACCGTCGGCAGCCTGATGTTCTCCGAAGGCCTGCGCGCCCTGATGCGGACGCGGCGCGGCACGGTGCCGCCGCGGCGCACGCACAACTGGATCCATGGCCTGCCGCTGAAGATGCGGTTCAAGCGCTCGAAGATCTATCTCTCGGTGATCCCCGTCTTGATCGTCGGCACCATGATCGGCTTTATCGGCGCCATCATGGGCATCGGCGGCGGCTTCATCCTGGTGCCGATCATGATCTACCTGCTGCGAGTGCCGACCTCGACGGTGATCGGGACGTCGATGGTCCTGACCCTGGTCACCATGCTGTTCGCAACCATGCTGCATGCGGTGACCAACCACCTCGTCGATGCCGTCCTGGCGCTGATCCTGATGGTCGGCGGCGTCACCGGCGCGCAGTTCGGCGCACGTGCCGGCCAGAAGATCCGCGGCGAGCAGCTTCGTTTGCTGCTGGGCCTCTTGATCCTCTCGGTCGGCGTCCGCTTTGCGATCGAGCTGGTGATCCGGCCGGAGGATCTCTTCACCATCCGTGAGCTCGGAGTGAGCGGATGATTCGCGCGCTGCTCGCAATCGTTCTCGTCCTGCTGCTCGGCAGCGCCGTGCGGGCCGAGCGGCTGATCGTGTCGGTCTCCAACCACCGCGTCACGGTGACGCCGAATTATTCCGGCGAGGAGCTGGTGCTGTTCGGCTCGGTCGAGAAGGACGCCACGACGCCCGCGGACCGCACGGCTTACGACCTCGTGGTCACCGTGATGGGCCCGCACGCCGACATGGTGACACGGCGCAAGGAGCGCACCTTCGGCATCTGGATCAACACCGACTACCGGCAATTCCTGCAGGTGCCGAGCTATCTGGCGCTGTTCGCCAACCGTCCGTTCGACGTCATCACCTCGCCCGACATCGCACGGCGGCAGCAGATCGGGCTGAACAACGTGCGGCTGACCCAGCGCGTCAGCGGCGATTATGCCGACGTGGTGCCGAACGACGCATTCCGCTCCGCCTTCATCCGCCTGCGCACCCAGCGCGGCCTCTATCGCGAGGATGCGAGCGCCGTGACGTTCCTGACACCGACGCTGTTCCGCACCGGCATTCCGCTGCCGGCCGAGGTGCCGATCGGGACCTACGAGGTCGAGATCAAGCTGTTTGCGGGCGGCGCATTCATCGGCAGGACCGAAACCGCCTTCGAGATCGTCAAGGTCGGTTTCGAACAGTTCGTCGCAACGACCGCGCGACAGAACGGCCTGATCTACGGCCTCGCCACCGCGGCCATGGCGCTGATGACGGGCTGGATGGCGTCGATCGTGTTCAGGAAGGATTGAGACTCACATTCCGGGGCGCGCGTAGCGCGAACCCGGAATCCATCGATCGGCGGAGTAGGCGGCGCGATGGATTCCGGGCTCGACGCTTCGCGTCGCCCCGGAATGACGACCTCCATCACGGCGCTTCCACCACCGTCGGCACGCCCGGCTCCAGCAATCGCAATCGCGTCCCGAAACCGAGCACATCGAACGTCTTGCGCAGGTCCTCGCTGTTCTGGCGGAAATGCGCCCAGCCTTCGGTATGCAGCGGCACGATCATCGCATCGGGAAAGGCCCGTGCGGTCTCGATGGTGTCGTTGGTGTCCATGGTGAGATGGAACGGCCCGCGCGTCTGCGCAGCGCCCGCGAACGGCAGCACCACGCCGCATTTGAATCGGCGCGCGACCTCGGCGACGCCGTCGAACCAGGTGGTGTCGCCGCTGATATAGACCGCGCTTGTGTCCTTGCGGTTTGAGGACACCACGAAGCCGATGACATCACCCGACAGCGGCTCGATGCCGGCAGGACCGTGACGCGCCGGCGTCGCGGTGATCGTCAGAGAATTGCCGTCACGATCCTTCACATGCGAGGTCGCCCAGGGCGCAAGGCCTTCGGCATGGCCGCCGAGGCGCTTGGCTCCGGCCTCTGTCGTCAGCACGCGCTTCGCATGTTTGAGAAACTCGCGACCGGAATTGTCGAGATTGTCCGAATGCTGGTCGTGGCTGAGCAGGACCGCATCGACCGGACCGATCATATCGGCTGTCAACGCGGGCCCGATCGTCTTCTCCAGCTTCACATGCGGCAGCTGGTACGCGCCTGGCGCATCGAAGGTCGGGTCGGTGAGGAGACGGAAGCCGTCGATCTCGATCAGCGCGGTCGGGCCGCCGATCAGGGTGATGGAGATGGGCATGATGAACCTTCCTTACGATGCGGCCTTTGACGGAAGCGGCTTTGACGAAGGCGACTTGGCCGGCCGGGTCACCAGATAGATGCCGAGTGCGACCGGGATGATGCCGAGCAGGTCGCGGGCCTCGACATGCTCGCCGAGCACGAGGAAGGCGAACAGCATGCCGAGCGGCGGCATCAGGAAATGATAGGCGCTGGCAGCGGTGGCGCCACACACTTTCAGGAGATGAAACCAGAGCCAGTAGGCGAGGATGGAGCCGCCGAGCACGAGGAAGGCGAAGGCGCCGATCAGGCTTGGGGTGACATCGATCGCGTGGACGTCGGCGAAGGTGAGCGCGACCGGCGTCAGGACGATGCCGGCGGCGAGATTCTGCACGCCGTTGCCGATCCACAGGCTTCCCTTCGGCGCGAGCAGCTTGAACAGGATCGTGCCGAGGACGATGGAGGCGAGCGAGGCCAGCGTGAAGACGATGCCGTGCCATGAATCGGTGCCGACCGACAGGCGATGCCAGACGATTGCCGTCACGCCGATGACGCCGAGCAGGAGACCGCCCGCCTTGCGCCAGGTCATGCCTTCGCCGAGCAACAATGCAGCGAGCGCCGCGGTGAACACCGGATTGGCCGACACGATCAGGCCGCCGAGCCCGGCGGAGACCGATTGCAGGCCGGTGTAGCCGAGCCCGAGATAGAGCGCGTTGTTGGCGATGCCGAGCACAGCGAAGATCGCGGCATCGCGCCAGGACAAGGACCAGCTGTCGCCGCGGATCAGCGTCGCACCGAGGATCAAAATGCCGGCGAGCGAGAAGCGCGCGGCGAGCAAGATCAGCGGCGGGCAATGGGTGACGCCGATCTTGCCGGCGACGAAGGCATAGCTCCAGAGCAGGCAGAACAGGCCGATGGCGAGCGGCAGCGTGTTGAAGCGGCTGCGGGGAACGGGAATCGAGGGAGCGAGCGACATGAGGGCATTCTCCTGAGCCCTCGATCTAGGGAGGCCGCTTGCCATTTGGAAATTAAATGATTAACTTCCAATCAGTGGATTTTCGAATGGAGGCGCCCATGCTCGATCTCGAGCTTCTGCGCAGCTTCGTCTCGGTGGTCGAGGCCGGCGGCTTCACCCGCGCCGGCGAGCGCGTCCACCGCACGCAATCGACCGTAAGCCAGCAGATCAAGCGGCTGGAGGAGGATGTCGGCCAGGTGCTCCTGCACCGCGACGGCAAGGACGTGCGTCCCACCGAAGCCGGCGAGCGGTTGCTGTCCTACGCCCGGCGGCTGCTCTCGCTTGCAGAAGAAGCGCGCGACGTGCTGAGCCAGCCCGACAGCGAAGGCGCGATCCGGCTCGGCATTCCCGAGGATTTTGCGGCCTATCGCCTGGCGAAATTGCTGGCGACGTTCTCGCGCTCGCATCCCGGCCTGCGGCTCGACGTCCGCGCCGACCAGAGCAAGAACCTCGCCCGCGATCTCGAACGCGGCGAGCTTGATCTGGCGCTTTACAAGCGCGAGGCCGGCGAGAAGGGCGCGATCGCGGTGTGGCCGGAGCGGGTGCACTGGGTCACCAGCAAGAGCCATCCGATCGACGCGGGCGCGCCGTCGGTGCCGCTGATCGGCTTTCCGCTGGGCTGCCTCTATCGCGCCGGCGCCATCCACGCGCTGGAGAGTGCGGGCCGCACCTGGCACATGGCCTACACGTCATCGAGCCTCGCCGGCATCCAGGCCGCGGTCGCCGCCGGCATGGGGCTGAGCATCCTGTCCGAAATGTCGATCCAGGCCGATCATCGCGTGCTGACCGCGAAGGACGGCTTTGCGCCAATCAACAAGACCGAGGTGGCGCTGATGGCTGCGCCGGATGCGAGCCCGGCAACGCTGCGGCTCGCGGATCGACTCGCGGAGTTCTGCGATAACGTGCAGGCGAAGGCGGCCTAGTCGCCACGCGGTCGGTCTGTTCCCTCCCCCCTTGCGGGGGAGGGAGTGCAGTTGTGCACGTGGCGCGCGCAGCGTGTGTTCAGTACGCTACGCTCAATAACACCGCGACGCGGCGATGGCGTGGACGCGGCGGTCGCCGAGCAGATGGGCGACAAAACCGTTCTTCGGGAAGATCTTTGCAAACGCCGCGTCGCGGATGCTGAGGCCGCCGGCATAGGCGCCGAAGGCGGGCATCACGGCGCGCATCCCGTCACTGGCGAAGCAGCGGCGCTCCATCGAACGGCCGCGCGCGGAGACGCGGGCCTTGGGATGGAGATGGCCGGCGATCTCGCCATGCGCGCCGGTCGGCTCGTGGCGGAACGTGATCGGGCCGATCGCGACCTCGTCGGCGACGGTGCCGCCGAGATCGCGCGGCAGCATCGGATCGTGGTTGCCGGAGATCCAGATCCAGTCGCGACCGGATTGGAGTCCGGCGACGGCGTCGCGATCCTCAGCGGAGAGTCGCTTATGCGCGGTGCGATCGTGAAAACTGTCGCCAAGCGCGATGACGGTGCGCGGATCATGGCGGGAGATGACAGCAGCGAGCCGGCCGAGTGTCGCGATCGTATCGTAAGGCGGCAGCAACACGCCGCGGCTGGCGAAGCTCGAGCCTTTTTCGAGATGCAGGTCGGAGACAACGAGCAGGCGCTGCTCTTCCCAGAACAGGGCGCCGGAGAGATCGGCGGCGAACGTCACATCGCTGATGGTGACTCTGGAAACGCGCATGTCCTCGACATCTCCTGAAACCAGCGCGCCTGCCGTCACGTCAAAACCTGCTCTTATCCCATCGCCTCTTTGACCAGCTCGTCGGCGGCTTCGGCCAGGAGCTCGTCTGCAGCTTCGCCATAGACTGACTCGCGGCCGATTTCCAGCATCACGGGGACGGCGAGCGGGGAGACGTGGTCGAGTTCCCGGTGGGTGATACGGCCCTGGATGCGGGCCAGCATGCCGCCGAGACGGCGCAGGTCGAGCAGCCCGGTGGCGGCATCGGCGCGGGCGGCGCGCAGCAAGACGTGATCGGCCTGGTGCTTGCGCAGCACGTCGTAGACGAGATCGGTCGAGAACAGCACCTGGCGGCGGCTCTTGTCCTCATTGGTGAAGCGGCGCTCGATCAGGCCGGAGATCAGCGCGCAGTTGCGGAAGGTGCGCTTCATCAGCGCGGATTCGGCCAGCCATGCTTCGAGATCGTCCCCCAGCATGTCGGGGTTGAACAGCGCGTCGAGATTGAGCTCACCGTTGCGGACCATGAAGGAGGCGTCGCCCAGCCCCCAGATCGCCACCGCATATTCGTTGGCGACAAAGCCGAGCGGCCGGGCGCGGGCACGCTCCAGACGACGCGTCAAGAGCATGCCGAGCGTCTGGTGCGCGAGGCGCCCTTCGAAGGGATAGCAGATCAGATAATGCTTGTTACCGCGTGGAAAGGTCTCAACCAGAAGCTCGCGGACACCCGGCACGCGCGAGACGTCCTTCTGCAACGACAGCCAGTCGCGCACCTGCTCCGGCAGACCGTTCCATGCGCGCCTGTCGTCGAGCAGGCGGCGCACACGCTCCGCCAGATAGGTCGAGAGCGGGAACTTGCCGCCCATATAGGACGGCACCTTCGGATCCTTGTCGTTGGCGCGGGAAACATAGACCTGATCCTCGGCGAGCGCCTCGTAGCGCACGACCTCGCCGCCGAACACAAAGGTGTCGCCGGCGGTCAGCCCCTCGATAAAGTATTCCTCGATCTCGCCGAGCACGCGGCCGCCGCGCGCGATCGCGCCGGTCGAACCGCTGCCGGTGGAGCGGGAACGCACCAACCGCACCTTCAGCATCGGCTCCTCGACGATGGTGCCGACATTGAGACGATAGCTCTGCCGCACCTTTGGATTGGCGACGCGCCAGCGTCCCTGCTTATCCTGCCTGATGCGGGCGAAGCGCTCGTAGGTCTTCAGCGCGTAACCGCCGGAGGCGACGAAATCGACGACATCGTCAAAATCCTGCCGCGCCAGACCGGCGTAAGGCGCGGCAGTGCGCACCTCGTCATAGAGCTCGTCGGAGAGAAACGGCTCGCCGCAGGCGCAGCCGAGCACATGCTGGGCCAGCACGTCGAGCGCGCCGGTGCGCAGCGGCGGCGTGTCCTGCGCATTCTCGGCGATGGCATCGATCGCGACACGGCACTCCAGCACCTCGAAACGGTTGGCCGGCACCAGCACCGCGCGCGAGGCCTCGTCGAGGCGGTGATTGGCGCGGCCGATGCGTTGCATCAGGCGCGACGAGCCCTTGGGCGCGCCGATATTGACGACGAGATCGACGTCGCCCCAGTCGACGCCGAGGTCGAGCGAGGAGGTGCAGACCACGGCGCGCAGCTTACCTGCCGACATCGCGTCCTCGACCTTGCGGCGCTGGGCGACGTCGAGCGAGCCGTGATGCAGCGCGATCGCGAGCCCGTCGTCGTTCATGCGCCAGAGATCCTGGAACAACATCTCCGCCTGGCTGCGGGTGTTGACGAAGACCAGCGTGGTCTTGTTCGCCTTGATCAGCTCATAGACCTCGCTGAGCGCGTGGCGCGCCCCGTGGCCGGCCCAGGGCAGCCGCTCGCGCGTATCGAGCATCTCGACCAGCGGCGGCGCGGCACCGCCGGCGATCACGATGTCGGCGGCCACTTCCTTGCCGCCGGGCTGCGGCACCAGGAAGCGCGCGAGCTGATCAGGCTCGGCCACGGTCGCCGACAATCCGATCGCGCGGATCTGCGGCGCCAGCCGCCACAACCGCGCCAGCCCGAGCGAGAGCAGATCGCCGCGCTTGGACGTCACCAGCGCGTGCAGCTCGTCCAGCACGATGCGCTTCAAGGAGGAGAACAGGAACGGGGCGTCGTCGGAGGAGAGCAGAAGGGCGAGCTGCTCCGGCGTCGTCAGCAGGATATCAGGCGGATAGCGCCGCTGGCGCTGCCGCCGCGACACCGGCGTGTCGCCGGTGCGGGTCTCGACCTTGATCGGCAGCGCCATCTCGGCGATCGGTCGCTCCAGGTTGCGCGCGATGTCGACGGCGAGCGCCTTGAGCGGCGAGATGTAGAGCGTGTGGAGGCCAGCGCTACGCTGCACGCTGCGGCCGGTGGAGACGAGGCTGTTGTTGTCACCTCCCCCCTTGTGGGGGAGGTCGGCAGCCGCAGGCTGCCGGGAGGGGGGTAGAGCCACGAACGGTGCTTGTGGCCACCCCCCTCCCCGCCCCTCCCCCACAAGGGGGGAGGGAGAAGAGAAAGAAGACAACTCCACCAGCGTCGGCAGAAATCCCGCCAGCGTCTTGCCGGCACCGGTCGGCGCGATCAGCAGCGCGGAGCGGTCCTCGCGCGCCTTCTCCAGCAGCACCAGTTGATGCGCGCGCGGCGACCAGCCGCGCGCCGCGAACCACGCCTCGAAGCGGTCGGGCAGCGGCGCGGCCGGCTCGGCCGGGATTTTGTGGATGCGGGGCGGCACGGCATCACAGGTAAGCCGTGGGGGCGGGTTCGTCGAGGGGTGGAGGGAGGTCTCGTAGGGTGGGCAAAGCGTAGCGTGCCCACCATTCGCGTATGGATACCTGGAGAGATGGTGGGCACGGCGCTATGCGCCTTTGCCCACCCTACGACGTCCTGCCCGTTTCCTACTCCGACATCGGCTTGTCGGAGATATCCCAATCCTTGCCGGTGAAGGTGGAGATGAAGAGCGTCTTCATCGGCGTGTAGTCCTCGGGCGTGTAGCTGTAGGTGACGCCCTCGAGGAAATAGGGCGAGTGGAAGCCGGCAAGAGTCGAGGCCTGCTTCAGCACGTTGGCACGCGTGAGATCATCGCCGCAGCGGCGCAGGATCTCGCCCATGGTGACGGCCTGGCCGTAGCCGGCGAAGGCGATGGTGTTGTCGGGGTCGATGGCCGGCGTGTACTTCTTGCGCAGCTCCTCGAACGCCATCACGTCGGGGTCCTTCTCCCATTTGGGCAGGCCGACTTCCTTGTTGTAGCGGATGGCGACGATGCCGGCGGCATTCTCGAGGCCCGCGGCGTTCAGAATCGAGCGGCCGGTCGAGCCCGCGGACAACAGTTGCAGCGGCTTCCAGCCGAGCTCGGCCACTTTCCGGATCGACTGCGACGACGCCTTGCCGGTGGAGATGTTGTAGAACACGTCGGCGCCCGACTTTGAGAGATTGATGAGCTGGGAATCGACGGTCGGCTCGGTGAGATCGTAGGTCTGCTCCATGATCACCTGCGCGGTGCCGCCGGCGTCAGTCAGCACCTTCTTGAAGGGACCGAGGAAGTCGCGGCCAAAATCGTCGTTCTGGTAGAGGATGCCGATCTTGGCGTTCGGCTTCACGCTGACGACATGCCGCGCCAGGATGCGCGCCTCGGTCGGATAGAGCGGCAGGCCCGCCATCGTCCATTTGAACTCTTTCGGATTGTTCCACTTCGACGCGCCGGTGTTGAGCAGCAGCTGCGGCACGCCCTTGGAGTTCAGGTATTTGTGCACGGCGGTCTGCGGCGCGGTGCCGAGCGAGCCGTAGAGCGCCAGCACCTCCTCCTGCTCGACCAGGCGCCGCGTCGCCTCGACGCATTTCGGCGCGCTGTAGGCGTCGTCCATGGTGAGAAACTTGATCTTGCGCCCGTTGATGCCGCCCTTCTCGTTCAGCATCTGGAAATAGGCCTCGCCGACGCGCCCGAGCACGCCGTAGAGCGAGCCGGGGCCGGAATGCGGCACGGTCTGCCCGATCTTGATCTCGGTGTCGCTGGCGCCCGCATCGTATTTCTTCTCCGCGGCCCAGACATATGGCGCGGGCAAGGTGGATGCGGCGATGGTGGCGAGCGCGGCGGCGCTGAAATCGCGCCGCGATGGATTCTTGGTCATTATTTGTTTCTCCCTAGCGCGCGCATTGTGCTGGCATCGCAGCACGGCTCGCAAGTCCGAAGTCGTCGCTTTGCGACGCAATGACGCTCAAATCGCGGGGCGTTTAGCGCCTAGACTCAAGTTTTCTCGGCGACGACGACGAGGCCGCGCACCGGCTCGTTGTTCTCGTTGCGCGGAGAGCCCGGCTCCAGGGTGAGGAGCTTCAGTCCGGCTTGCGCAATGGCGCCGCGCACATATTCCGCCGAATGGGCATAGCGCAGGCCTTCGCCGAGAACGATGCCGCTGCCGTCATGCGTCTCCAGCGTGAAGGCAAGCACGCCGCCCGCTGCAAGCACGCGCCCGGCTTCGGTCAACACCGGCGCGAGGTCGGAGAGATAGACGAACGCGTCCGCGGCCACAACGAGGTTCGCGCTCGCATCGCCCTTGCCGCGCAGGCCCTCGATCATGTCGGCGACCTCGAGCTCGGCGTAGAGATCGGTCGCGCGCGCCACCCTGATCATGCCGGGCGACAGGTCGATACCGATGAAATGATCGACCTGCTTGGCGAAGGCGGCGGCCGCAAGCCCGGTGCCGCAACCGAGATCGATGGTGCGCTTGAAGAAAGCCGGCTTCTTCGCGGCAACGCGCGCGGCCAGCACCGCCTTGAAGATCAGCGCCGGGGCGCGATAGCCGAGATCGTTGATCAGCACGTCTTCGAAACGCGGCGCGTACTGGTCGAACAGGGCCTGCACATAGGCCTTGGGCATCTCCGTCATCTGCGCGTCGCCGAGCCGTATCAGATGCAGGCCGGCACCATGCTGATCCTCCGGATCGGACTCCCGCGATTTGCGAAAGGCCGCGATGGCCTTGTCGCGCTCGCCGAGTTGCTGCCGGATCTCGCCGAGCGTGAACCATGCCGAGGCGAAATTCGGTGCGAGCTCGATCGCCTGCTCGAGGAGATCGGCGGCGGCAGGCAGATCGCCCTTGAGCTGGAGGTCGCGCGCGAACTCGAAACGGCGGTCGGCCATGAGATCGCCGGAGGACAGAAACAGGCGCAGGGGCATTGGGAACCAGGAAGCGGGTGGTGACTCGAAGATGCGGTGAGGCAGCCTATATAGCAGTCATGCGCCCGCAAGACATCCTGTTGCCAGCTGCTGCCGGCCTGTGCTGCAAGCCCGGCGGCTTCCACATCGATCCCGTGCGCCCGGTCGAGCGGGCCTTGATCACCCACGGCCATTCCGACCATGCCCGCGCCGGCCATGGCGCGGTGCTGGCGACGCAGGAAACGCTCGACATGATGCGGCTGCGCTATGGCGAGAATTTCGCCGGCTCGACGCAAGCCATCCGTTACGGCGAGGAGATCCGGCTCGGCGATGTCAGCGTGAAATTCCACCCGGCCGGGCATGTGCTGGGCTCGGCGCAGATCGCGGTGACATGCAAAGACACCTGCATCGTCGCCTCCGGCGACTACAAGGACGCGCGAGATCCGACCTGCGCGCCGTTCGAGCTGGTGCCCTGCGACGTCTTCATCACCGAGGCGACGTTCGGCCTGCCGGTGTTCCGGCATGGCGATGCGGCCGATGAAGTGAAGAAGCTGCTCGCCTCGGTCGCGCTGTTTCCCGAACGCGCGCATCTCGTCGGCGCCTATTCGCTCGGCAAGGCGCAACGCGTGATCGCGCTGCTGCGGCAGGCCGGCTATGACGCACCGATCTATCTGCATGGCGCCATGGAGACGATCACCCATTACTACCAGAGCCGCGGGATCGCACTCGGCGATCTCAGGCCCGTGATTGGCGTGAAGAAGGCGGCGCTCGCCGGCACCATCACGCTGGCACCGCCGTCAGCGACATCAGATATCTGGACGCGCCGTTTTCCCGATCCCGTCACCGCCTTCGCCTCAGGGTGGATGCGCGTGCGCGCCCGCGCGCGGCAGCGCGGCGTCGAATTGCCGCTCGTGATTTCCGACCACGCCGACTGGGACGGCCTCACCGCCACGATCGCGGCGACCGGCGCCGGCGAGATCTGGGTCACCCACGGCCAGGAAGACGCGCTGGTGCATTGGTGCCAATCGCGCGGCCTGAGGGCGCAGCCGCTCGATCTGGTCGGCTATGGCGATGAGGAGGAGAGCGAGACGCCGATTGCCGACGAGGCCGAAGCATGAACCGCTTCGCCGAACTCCTCGACCGTCTCGCCTACGAGCCCGGGCGCAACAACAAGCTGCGGCTGATCACCGGCTATTTCCGCGAGGTCGGCGATCCCGATCGCGGCTACGCGCTGGCGGCACTGACCGGCGCGCTCAGCTTCAAGCACGCCAAGCCGGCGCTGATCCGCGACCTGATCGCGTCGCGCACGGATGAGGTGCTGTTCGGGTTGAGTTACGATTATGTCGGCGATCTCTCGGAGACGGTGGCGCTGATGTGGCCGAAGCGCGCGGGAGATGGCGGGCAGTCTTTTCCGGGCCACCCCTCTCCCCCGCCCTCCCCCACAAGGGGGGAGGGAGCGCAGCAGAACGCGGCGCTGTCAGCGAGCACAACAACTAATAGCGATTCCCAAAGTGATGGAGGCACGAGCCTCACCGTTCCCTCCCCCCTTGCGGAGGAGGGTCAGGGAGGGGGGTACCGCGGGCGAGATGACAGCGATGCGCTCCACCCAAGCAACCACAACAACCCGCCGCCGCCGACCCTCACCGAAGTCGTCACCACGCTCCGCACCCTCGGCAAGACCGAACTGCCGAAGCAACTCGAACGCTGGCTCGATGAGCTCGATGAGACCGGCCGCTGGGCGCTGCTCAAGCTCGTCACCGGCGCGCTTCGCATCGGCATTTCCGCACGCCTCGCAAAGACCGCCGCGGCGGCGCTCGGCGACAAGGACCCGCATGAAGTCGAGCTGATCTGGCCGGGGCTTGCGCCACCCTATCTCGACCTGTTCGCCTGGCTGGAAGGCCGCGGCGAAAAGCCGGTCAATCGCGATCCCGCGCCGTTCCGCCCGGTGATGCTCGCGCATGCGATCGACGATACCGATTTCGTCGCGCTCGATCCCGCCGACTACATCGCCGAATGGAAATGGGACGGCATCCGCGTGCAGGCGGTTGCGGGCCGCGACGACCGCGGCCACGTCACTGCCCGGCTCTATTCGCGCACCGGCGAGGACATCACGGGGAGCTTTCCGGACCTCGTGCCGTCGCTGCGCCTGCCGGGCGCGATCGACGGCGAGCTTCTGATCCTGCGCGAGGGCCGCGTGCAGAGCTTCAACGTTCTCCAGCAGCGGCTCAATCGCAAGGCGGTCTCGCCAAAGCTGATCAAGGAATTTCCGATCCATCTGCGCGCCTACGATTTGCTCGGCGACGATGAGAACGATTTGCGTGAATTGCCGTTCACGGAGCGGCGGGAACGGCTGGAAACATTCATCACTAAGCTCGGCGATCCCCGCATCGATCTGTCGCCCATCGTGCCCTTCGCGAGCTGGGAGGCGCTGACCGCCGCGCGCGCCGACCCCGCAAGTGCCGGCGCCGGCGAGGATGCCGACGCGGTCGAGGGCGTGATGCTGAAGCGGCGCGATGCGCCTTATCTGCCCGGCCGGCCGAAGGGCCAATGGTGGAAGTGGAAGCGCGACCCGCACATCATCGATGCCGTGCTGATGTACGCGCAGCGCGGCCACGGCAAGCGCTCGTCCTATTATTCCGACTACACGTTTGGCGTCTGGACCGAAGGTGAGACCGGCGACGAGCTGGTACCGGTGGGAAAGGCCTATTTCGGCTTCACCGACGAGGAACTACTCCAGATCGACCGCTTCGTCCGCCGCAACACCACGGAAAAGTTCGGCCCGGTGCGCCATGTCGTGCACGAGGGCGACAAGGGGCTGGTGCTGGAGGTCGCGTTCGAAGGGCTGCAGCGCTCGCCGCGGCACAAATCAGGCGTCGCGATGCGCTTTCCCCGCATCAGCCGACTGCGGTGGGACAAGCCGCCGCGGGAGGCCGACCGGCTGGAAACCCTGGAAAAGATGTTGAAGGCGGAAGCGGCGGAGGTTGAGGCTTGAAGCGTGCTGAGACGAGGCTCGATTGTCGCCAAGGCGAAGGTGCGCCCCCTCGCCCGCTTGCGGGAGAGGGTTGGGGTGAGGGTGTCCCCTCATCGGGATTCCCCAAGAGGACAGAGCCCTCACCCGGCGCTCGGGACGATGCTTCGCATCGCCGGACGCGCCGACCTCTCCCGCAAGCGGGAGAGGTGAGCCCAGCCGCCGGCGTGCACCCAAATCGCTGGTGCGCTGCCGAAATTAAAATGCGGTAAGCTGATTGACGGCCGGTTACGGGTTCCCCATGTGCCCCGCCGTGACTTATAATCGGGTCGAATCCCGCGAGGAGTTTTTTGCGATGGTCCAAGACGTCAGAGATTTGCCGGCCGGCCGCAGTGATGGCCTGAACCGCTTTCTCGGCGGCTCGCCGCTGGCGGTCGCGTTTCGCCTCGTCCTGCTCTCGATCCTGGTGGGCGTCGTGCTGGCGGCGATCGGCTTCGATCCCTGGAATATCATCTACAGCATTCGCCTCTTGTTCCAGCGGCTGTGGGATCTCGGCTTCGATGCCGTGAACTGGCTGTGGCGCTACTTCCTGCTCGGCGCGGTCATCGTGATTCCGATCTGGCTGCTGTCGCGCGTCTTTGGCGCGCCGCGCCGCTAAGTCCGGATCGAGCTCAGGGAGCCCGCAGCCGATGCAATTACGCTTTGTCGGCTGCGGCGACGCCTTCGGCTCGGGCGGCAGGCTCAACACCTGTTTCCACGTTGCGGGGCGCGAGGCCAACTTCCTGATCGACTGCGGCGCGTCGGCCCTGCCGGCGCTGAAGCGACTCGAGATCGACCGCAACGATATCGATCTGATCCTGATCACGCATTTCCACGGCGACCATTTTGCCGGCCTGCCGTTTGTCCTGCTCGACGCGCAGTTCTCGCGGCGAACGCGACCGCTGACGATCGCGGGCCCGCAAGGCATCGAGACGCGGCTGCGCGAGGTGATGGAGGTTTTGTTCGAGCATTCCTCGAAGACCAGGCAGCGCTTCGAGCTCTCCGTCGTCGAACTCGCGCCCGGGCAAAGGCGCGATTTCGGCGCGGTGACGGTGACGCCCTACCCGGTCGTGCACGGCGAATCCGGCGGCCCGTTCCTGGCCTACCGCGTCGAGACCGAGGGTCGCACGCTCGCCTACAGCGCCGACACCGAGTGGACGGAAACGCTCATTCCGCTGGCGCATGGCGCGGACCTTTTCATCGCGGAAGCCTATATGTACGAGAAGGTGGTCAAGAACCATCTCAGCCTGAAGACCTTGGAACAGCATCTGCCCGCGATCGGCGCCAAACGCCTCGTCCTCACCCATATGAGCGACGACATGCTGTCGCGCCTCGTCGATATCGAGCATCTCGCCGCCGAAGACGGCATGGTGCTCGTGTTCTGACATGCACGCGCCCGTTCCCCTCAAGATCGGCTCCCGCCAGGTCTTCGCCATCGCGGGTCCGGCGATGGTTGCGAACCTCACCACGCCGCTGATCGGGGTGGTCTCGACCACGGCGATCGGGCGGCTCGACGATGCCGCGCTGCTCGGCGGCGTGGCGATGGCCTCCGTCATCTTCGACTGCCTGTTCTGGCTATTCGGCTTCCTGCGCATGAGCACGCTCGCCTCACCGCGCAGGCGCTCGGCGCCGGCGAGACGCGCGAGCTGACCGCGATCCTGATGCGCGGCTTCATCGTCGCGGGCCTGATCGGGGCTGCTCTGATCGCGCTGCAACTGCCGCTGGCGGCCGTGCTGTTCGACCTGATGGGCGGCAGCGAAGGCGTCACGCGCGCCGCCAAGACCTATTTCATGATCCGGATCTGGTCGTCGCCGCTGGCCTTCGCCAACTATGTCATCCTCGGCTGGCTGGTGGGGCAGGCCCGCGCCAATCCGGCGCTGCTGCTTCAGATCGTCATCAATCTCGTCAACATGGCGGCGACGATCCTGCTCGTGCTGGTCTACGACACCGGCATCGCGGGCGCGGCGATCGCCGCGCTGCTCTCGGAGACCATCGGCTTCGCGCTCGGCGTGATCGTCTGCCGCCGCTATGCGGACGGCGGCTTTGGCGTGCCTCGCGCCACCTTGTTCGACCGGGCCAAGCTGATGCGGATGCTGGCGGTGAACTCCGACATCATGATCCGCACCGCGGCGCTGATCGCCGTGTTCCTGTTCTTTACCGCGAAGGGCGCGCGCGCCGGCGATGTCACGCTGGCCGCGAATTCCGTGCTCAACAATTTCCTGCTGGTCAGCGCCTTCTTCCTCGACGGTCTTGCGAACGCGGCCCAGCAGCTCTGCGGCCGCACCTTTGGCGCACGCGATGCAAAAGGCTTCGCGGATTCGACCCGGCTGGTGCTCGCGTGGGGGCTCGGCTTCGCGCTGGTCGTCGCGGTGCTGTTCGCGCTGTTCGGGACGGCGCTGATCAATGTCATGACCGCGAGCGAAGACGTCCGCCGGGCCGCGCGCGACTTCCTACCCTTCATCGTGCTCGCGCCGGTGCCCGGCGTGTTCGCCTTCGGCTTCGACGGGATCTATATCGGCGCCACCTGGGCCCGCGAGATGCGCAATCTGATGCTGGCCTCGCTGGCGATCTTCCTCTTCACCTGGTGGGCGCTGCAAGCCCTCGGCAATGCCGGGCTATGGTGCGCGCTGATCGCGTTCTATGTCGCACGCGGCGGCTTGCAGGGCGCGCGCTATCCGGCGCTGTATGGGGCGACGTTTCCGAAATCGTAGAACAATCGTGGCCCGGATGGAGCAGCTTTCTCTTCTCCCTCGCCCCGCTTGCGGGGAGAGGCGAAGAACGGCGCCTCACATCCCCGGCCAGTCTTCTGCCGTCAGCGTCGCAGCATCCGCGCCGACGATGTCGGAGAGCGAATCCCGGCCCGTGCGCAGCAATGTCGAGGTGAGGTCACGCTTGATCTCCTCGACGAGGCCGAGGCCCTTGTAGACCAGCGACGAATAGAGCTGGATCAGGCTCGCGCCGGCGCGGATTTTCGTCAGCGCGGCGCCGCCGGAATCGACACCGCCGACGCCGACCAGCGGGAACGCGCCCTCGACGCGCACATAGGTCTCCGCGACCATGCGCGTCGACAGGCGGAACAGCGGCCGGCCGGACAGGCCGCCCTGCTCCTTCGCCCGCATCTCCTCGCGCAGCGTGCTCGGCCGTGCGATCGTCGTGTTCGACACGATCATGCCGTCGACCCGGCGCGAGCGCGCGACCTGCACGACGTCGTCGAGCTGGGCAAGGCTCAAATCCGGCGCGATCTTCAGCAGCACCGGCGTGTCGCCGGCCTTCTGGCGCACCCGCTCGCGCGCGTCGATCACCCTTGCGAGGAGGTCGTCGAGCAGCGCGCCTTCCTGCAAGTTGCGCAGGCCCGGCGTGTTCGGCGAGGAGACGTTGATCGTGAAATAGCTCGCGACCGGCGCAAAGGCCTCGATCAGCTTGACGTAGTCCCCAACGCGGTCCGGCGAATCCTTGTTGGCGCCGACATTGACGCCGACGATGCCGCCGTGCTGCGCGCGCGCGGCGAGCCTGCGCAGCGCGACATCCGCGCCGTCATTGTTGAAGCCCATGCGGTTGATGACGGCCTCGTCGCGCTCGAGCCGGAACAGCCGCGGCCGCGGATTGCCGCTTTGCGGCTTGGGCGTCACCGATCCGATCTCGACGAAGCCGAAGCCGAGGCGCAGCAGCGCATCCGGCACCTCAGCGCTCTTGTCGAAGCCCGCGGCCATGCCGATCGGGTTGGGAAAGTTGAGCCCGAAGGCGCGCACCGCGAGCTTGGGATCGTCAGCGCGCGGCTTGACCGGCGGCAGGAAGCGCAGGCCCTGGATCGCCAGGCGATGCGCATCCTCCGGATCGAGCCAGCGCAGCACCGGCAGCGAAAGAGCATCGAAGGCGCGAATCACGGGGCAAGCTCCGGCATGTCGTGGCCGCCGTCCGAGCGCATGTTGAGGTTCACCACCGAGATGACCGCGCCGAAATCGAGCTCGCCATAGAGATGCGGAAACAGCTCGTCATTGCGCGAGCGCTCCCAGCGCAATTCGCTGCCGAGCGCATCGCCGTCGACCTCGACCAGGAACAGCGCGCGCTGCCCGAAATAATGCTTGCGCAAGGTCTCGGGAACCTGGGCGGCCGTCGAGAAATGGATGAAGCCGTCGCGCGCGTCGTCCGCGCTGCCGCGGTACACGCCCTGCCGTTCCGCCTCGCGCCAGGCCGAGGCCGGACAGATTTTGTAGATCTTGTTGACCACCTGATGTGGAGCCCTGTTTGCTCTTTGAGTCAGCTCGTTGAGTCTCTTGGGGTTTTTCGTCTCTTGCGGGTCTCAAAACCCGGCGCGACCGTAAAGGCGGCCCCTTCCGAACTCAAGACTTAGAGCCTATTCCATTCCGATGAAATCGGAATGGGCTCTAAATTCTTGTTTTGACGCGTATTCTTGACGCGAACCGGTATCCGCTTCGCTTGAAAGCGCGTCCGCCGTCGCCTCTTGCGCGAAAATCGGAAAACCGGTTGATTTGAGGACAGTTTTCCTGAGTTGCGACGGGCTGGACCTTCCATGGTCAGACAGGCCAAAGCGCAGAGGATACTGACTCACGACCAGATCTGGGTCGCGCTGGATCGGCTGGCGGCGCGCGCCGGGCTGTCTCCGTCCGGCCTCGCCAAGCGGGCAGGGCTCGACCCCACCACTTTCAACCGGTCCAAGCGCGTCACCTCGGACGGCCGCGAGCGCTGGCCCTCGACCGAATCGATCGCAAAAGCGCTGGCAGCGGCCGGCGCCTCAATCGATGTCTTTGCCGGGTTGATCAGCGACGAGACCGGCAACAGCCGCTCGGTGCCGCTGCTCGGGCTCGCACAGGCGGGCGCGAGCGGCGCTTTCGACGAGTCCGGCCTTCCGTCCGGCAAGGGCTGGACCGAGCTCGCGCTTCCCACCGCCGAGGACAGCCAGACGTTTGCGCTGGAGATTGCCGGCGATGCGCTTGCCCCGACCTATCGCAACGGCGACGTCATCCTGGTCTCACCCGGCACGCCGATCCGCAAGGGGGATCGTGTCGTGGTGACGACCAAGGCGGGCGAGGTGACGGTCGCAACGTTGAAGCGCCGCACGGCCAAGGCGCTGGACTTGCTGCCGCTCGATGCCTCGCAGGCCGAGCGCACGATCGCGGCGGGTGAGCTCGCGTGGGTCGCAAGGATCGTGTGGGCGAGCCAATAAATTCAACGCGCGACGGCCATTGCGACTCACCGCGCCTCTCGCCTAGGTTGCGCGCGCATCGCCGATCTAATTCATCTTGGGGGAATATGATGAATCGCCGTCACGCATTGAAGGCCCTCGCGGGTCTTGCGCTTTGTCCGGTCTGCAAGCCGGCCTTCGCCGCCGAAGGCGTGCATTGGAGCTATGAAGGCGCCGGAGCCCCTGCCAAATGGGGCGATCTCGACGCGGCCAACAAGGCCTGCGCGGTCGGCCTGCAACAATCGCCGATCGACATCGAGGCGACGATCAAGTCGCAATTGCCGACGTTGAAGCTGAATTGGGGCAAGAGAGCCGACACCATCGTCAACAACGGGCACACGATCCAGCTCAACTTCGCCGAAGGCAGCACGCTCACGCTCGGCGACGTCAAATACAAGCTGCTCCAGGTGCACTTCCACCGGCCGAGCGAGCACATGATCGGCGGCAAGAATTTTCCGATGGAGGCGCATTTCGTCCATCGCAACGATGCCGGCGGGCTCGCCGTGGTCGGCGTGCTGATGGCCGAGGGCAAGCCGAACGCGGCCTTCGGCAAGATCGTCAAGACCATGCCGGCGGCGGAAGGCCCCGCGGTGAAAGCCGACGCGAGCATCGATCCCCTCTCTATGCTGCCAACGAGGCTCAGCTACTTCCGCTATCCCGGCTCGCTGACGACGCCGCCCTGCTCGGAAGTGGTCGAATGGCTGCTGCTGACCACCCCGATCCAGGTCTCGGCCGCCGACGTCGCCGCCTTCGCAAAGCTCTATCCGATGAACGCGCGGCCGGTGCAGAAGGACAACCGGCGTTACGTGCTACGCTCGACCTGAGGCGCAGCCTCGGCGCCTCGGACGTTCTGTCTGACGTCCACGACGACCTCGTAGTTGGCGGCCGTTGCATCGAAGGCCGTCAGCATGGCCTGCGCCTCAGGATCGACGACGGCCTTGTCGGGATCGGGCCCCGTGAAGGCGCGGATGCTGTCGAGGCCCTGCCACAGCGTCAGCGCCAGCACTTCGGTGCCCCCCTCCACCTCGCGGCGCAACAGCGAGGCGCCGGAAAAGCCGTCGATGGCCTCAAGGTGCGGCACCACCCGGGTTGCAAAATGATGCTGATAGAGGGCGGCCTTGTCGCGCGCGGCCGCCGCACGCCAGATGCGAGCGATCATCGTTCTCTCCGAAGCCTGCAAGGCGGAGTCTCGGGGAACACCCCCGGCGCCGTATTGGCTGAAATTGCGGCAACGCTCCCATCCCGATTTTGCCTCTCGTCCAGGACCGCCCGTCGCGTCATGATGTGCGAGAGACGGAGCACACGGACCGACGATGGCGCGCCGGCACACTGGCAACCACACGAGCTATTGGCACAGCCGGCGGATTCCCGGCATGAGCCTGCTGCGCGCCGATTTCCGTCACCACGACTACGGTTCGCACACCCATGATGCCTATGTGATCGCGGTAACGGAGTCCGGCGGCGCCGAAATCCGCAACCGCAATGTCGTGCGAAAGGTCGGCGCCGCCACGCTGTTCGTCTCCAATCCGGACGAGCGGCAGTCGGCCCGGATGGGCGATAGCGGACGATGGCGCTATCGCGCCTTCTATCTCGCCCAGCCTGCAATCGGCGACCTCGCGCGGCGCTTCGGCACGGACCCCCTGCCCCACCTCCAGGAGAGCATGCTCGACGACGGCGATCTGATCGGGCGCTTCGACCGGTTGCACCGGGTGCTGGAAACCGAACAGGACGACCTCTTGGCCGACGAGCTGGTCGCCGATGCCTTCGGCCGTCTGTTCGAGCGCTATGGTGACGGACGCCGCAGCAAGATCCCTGCCGGCCGCGACGCCGTCGTGTCGCGGTTGATCGCCCTGATGCGGGAGCGCCATGCCGAAAATCTGAGCCTGGATCAGCTTGCCGGCCTCGCAGGCCTCACCAGTTTCCAGCTGATCGGGCTGTTCAAGCGCACGGTTGGCCTTACCCCGCACGCCTATCTCGTCCACATCAGGCTCAACGCGGCCTGCCGTTTCTTGAGGCGTGGCCATTCGCTGGCCGACAGCGCGCTGGCGGCGGGATTCTGCGACCAGGCCGCGCTCAACAAGCATTTCAGGCGCTGCTACGGCATCACGCCCTTGCAGTTTGCGCAGGCCGCGCGAGCGGGCTGACGCCGCAATTTCAGCCAATACTGCCGGGGAACACGCGCCCTACTGCGATGCTGTGGAGGTTCTGCGCGGCGGGCGCCGTGCCGATTCCTGGCCTGACCGAGAAAGCGAAATGACCACACCAGCGAAACCGAGACTCCCCGCATTCGATCCGGAGGACGTCAGCGAGAGCAATTTCACCAGCTATCCGCAGTTGCACCGGGCCGCCAACCAGATGCGCTACAACCGCCGGCTCGGCGAGCATGCGGGGCTGAAGAATTTCGGCGTCAACCTGACCCGGATCATTCCGGGCGGGCAATCCTCGTTGCGGCACGCGCATTCGCGCCAGGACGAGTTCGTCTTCGTGATCGAGGGCGAAGTGGTGCTCGAGACCGATTCCGGCGCGCAGGTGCTGACGACGGGAATGTGCGCCGGCTTCCCCGCCGGCAGCGGCGATGCGCACCGCTTCGTCAATCGCACCACACGCGACGTCAGGCTGCTCGTGATCGGCGACCGCACGCCGGACGACGTGATCAGCTATCCCGACGTCGACATGCACGCCGTGCTCGGGCCGGATGGCGTCTACAAATTCACGACCAGGGCGGGCGAGCCGCTTTAGGGCCGCACCTCGCTACCTGCCTCACGCGCTCCGCGCCAGCGCGCCGTCGATCATGTTGACCGCGTTCTGCACACCGTACACCGCAACGAAGGAGCCGAAGCGCGGGCCCTTCTCCTGGCCGAGCAGGACCTGGTAGAGCATGTTGAACCAGTCGAGCGTCACGCCCGGACGGCCGTCCTTGCCCTTCTTGACCTGGTCGAGGAACGGCTCGCGGCGACCGATCTCGTAGACGACGTTCTGGATGTCCTCGGCCGAGGATTCCTGCGGAAGCTGCGACAGCGCATCGCGCAGATCCTGCAGCGCGGCGCGCTCGGTCTCGGTCGGCACGCGGAACTGCTTCGTCGGCGCCACGAAATCGCGGTAGTAGTTGATGGCGTAGCCGACCATCGCATCGAGCCTGGGATGCGTCTTGGGGCTCACGCCGGGGCGATAGCGGCCGATGAAGCCCCACAGCGTCTCGGCATTCTCCGCATTCGACGACGACACCAGCGTCAAGAGAAGCTGGAAGGTGACGGGCATGTCGCCCTTCGGCGGATGGCCGTTGTGGATGTGCCAGACCGGATTGCCGAGCTGCTGCTTGCCATCCTGCTTCGCAAAGCCGTCGATGAACTGCTGATAGTCGTCGACATTGCGCGGGATGACGTCGAAATACAGCCGCTTGGCCGCCTTCGGCTCGCGATACATGAACAGCGACAGCGATTCCGGCGAGGCGTAGCGCAGCCATTCGTCGATGGTGAGGCCGTTGCCCTTCGACTTCGAGATCTTCTGGCCTTGCTCGTCGAGGAAGAGCTCGTAGTTGAAGCCTTCGGGCGGCGTGGCGCCGAGCGCCCGGGCGATCGCGCCCGAGAGCTTCACGGAATCGATCAGGTCCTTGCCGGCCATCTCGTAGTCGACACCGAGCGCAACCCAGCGCATCGCCCAGTCGGCCTTCCACTGGCACTTGACGTTGCCGCCGGTGACAGGCGTCTCGACTTCCTGGTTGGTATCCGGATCGACATAGGTCACCGTGCCGGCCGCGACATCGCGGCGGATCATCGGCACCTGGAGCACGATTCCGGTGGTCTTGCTGATGGGCAGGAACGGCGAATAAGTCGCGCGGCGGTCCGGCCCCAGCGTCGGCAGGATGATCGCCATGACCTTGTCGTAGGCGGCGAGCATCTTCAGCAGCGTCGCGTCGAAACGGCCGGACGTATAATAGTCGGTCGAGCTCGCGAACTCGTAGTCGAAGCCGAAATGATCGAGGAAGGCGCGCAGGCGGGCGTTGTTGTGGTGCCCGAACGACGGATATTCGTTGGAGAACGGATCCGGCACGCGCGTCAGCGGCTTGCCGAGATGCGCAGCCAGCATCTCCTTGTTGGGGACGTTGTCCGGCACCTTCCGAAACCCGTCCATGTCGTCGGAGAAGGCGAGCAGACGCGTCTTGATCTTGTCCTCGGTCAGCACGCGGAAGGCATGGCGCACCATCGAGGTGCGCGCGACCTCGCCGAACGTGCCGATATGCGGCAGGCCCGAGGGGCCGTAGCCGGTCTCGAACAGCACCTCGTCCTTCGGGCTTTTCTTCAGCCGCGCGACAATGGCCTTCGCCTGCTCGAACGGCCAGGCGTTGGATTGTTCGGCGAGCGCACGCAGGTCGCTCGGATTCGCGGCAAGATCGATAACGGACATCAGGGGCCTCCGGGCCGCGGAAAATAGCGATTTCCGGGCAGAATGCAAAAATGGTCTTGATCGTCATTCCGGGGCGATGCGCAGCATCGAACCCGGAATCTCGAGATTCCGGGTTCGCGCTTCGCGCGCCCCGGAATGACGATCGATGGTTAGAACGGGCTCACCGAAAAATACCGCAGCCACAGGTCGGTGTAGCGGCCTTTTTCCCAGACGCGGAACAGGGCCCAGTTCAGGGCCTGGCGCAGCACGTCGTTGCCCTTGCGCACGGCGATGCCGATGCCTTCACCGAAAAAGCGGCTCTCAACGAAGGGACCGCCGGAGAAGGCGCAGCAATCGCCCGAATCCGTGCCGTTGATCCAGAAGGCGAGCGAGATGGCGTCGCCGAAAATGAAGTCGACCTCGCCCTTGCGGAGCGCGGCGCGCATCGCGTCGTCGTTGGGATAGGGGTGCAGCTCGGCGTCGGTGAACATCGCCTTGAGATAGGCTTCATGCGCGGAGCCGCCGATCACGCCCACCTTCTTGCCCTCGAGATATTCCGGGCGGATTTCCGGCATCACCGCATCCTTGCGCGAGGCAAAGCGCGCCGGCACGCGGTAATAGGGATCGGAGAAGTCGACGCGGGCCCGGAGCTGCGGGCTCACCGCCATCGAGGCGATGATGGCATCGCCCCGGTTCGAGGTGAGCGCGTCGACCAGGGTCTCGAAGCGGCGCATTTGCACCGTGCAGGTGACCTTGATCTCCTCGCAGAGCGCGCGGGCGAGATCGACGTTGAAGCCGGCCGGATTGCCGTCGGCGCCGGTGTAGTTGAACGGCGGATAGTCGGTCTCGGTCAAAAAGCGGATCACGGTCAGGCGCGACAGGTCCGGCCGCTCCGGCCGCCGCCGCGGGTCCCAGAAGCCGGGCACGGCCTGCGGGGCCGCCTGGGGCGCGACCTGCGGGGTGACCTGGGGCGCCGCCGGAGGCTGCTTGGCCGGGGCCTGCGCCGTCGCGCCGGGCAGGCCGGCGAACAGGCAGGCGCCGACGGCCAGCCCTGTCAGCAAGCCACGGGCAGATTTGGACGATTTCGCCTGTTGCGATGGAGCCATCGGCCGGAAATGAACGAATTTCGTTGGGATCGGAGGGCCTTATAGACCATCCGCCCGGGAACGCGAGCGCCGATTGCGGTCAGGGTGAAGGTGCGCTCCCTCTCCCGCTTGCGGGAGGGGGTCGGGGAGAGGGTGTCTCCGCGGAGGGACAATCCCCGAGAGGAGAGAGCCCTCACCCGGCGCTCTGCCATAGCCGAGGCTTTGCCTCGGCGTCTTAGAGGACGGCCGCCAAAAGCGGCCTATGCCTCTCCCGCAAGCGGGAGAGGTTACACCGAGGACGCGGCCCGACCGATCCACCAAACTACAGATAACGCTTTAGGTCCGCCGCGGCCTCTTCCGGCGTCCGCTTCAGGTTGAACGGCGAGACGAAGCGGCCGTCGCGGTCCATCAGATAGATCAGCGCGGTGTGGTCCATGGTGTAGTCGCCGTCCTTGGTCGCGACCTTCTTGGCGTAGACCCGGTAGGACGTGATCACCTTGGCGATCTCGGCGGGATCGCCGCTGAGGCCCTCGAGATGCGGATCGAAGCTCGACAGATAGTTCTTCATCGTCGCCGGCGTGTCCCGCTCGGGGTCGACCGAGATGAAGATGGCGTTGACCTTGTCGGCGTCCTTGCCCATCGCGCGCAGCACTTCCGAGATCTCGAACAGCGAGGTCGGGCAGACGTCGGGGCAATGGGTGTAGCCGAAGAAGATCAGGGTCGGCTTGCCCTTCAGGCTCTTGTCGGTGACGGCCTTGCCGTTCTGGTCGGTGAGCTGGAACGGGCCGCCGATCGCAGCCGGTTGCGCCACCTTGCCGACCCCGCCCATGGCCCAGAACATGATCAGCAGCCCGACGATCAGGCTTGCGGCGAAGGCGGTCGCGATCACCAGCGGGCGGGTGGCGGAGCTCATGGGCGGAAGACTTCCTGTCGGGGGTCAGAAGCAGGCAATGAAGCCGGTCCTGATCATTTCGAAGAACACCTGGGTGCCATAGTGGAACCACAGCGCCAGCGCGCCGATCACGACCAGGCCGCCGACACCTGTGCCAGCCAACAGCAGCACAGACGGCGTCCGGCCGGCAGTGGGCGAATTGTCCTGTAACGGATGGGCCGGGCGCACTGGTTGAGCCATGACAACGATCGGGGCGAAAGCCCCGGTTCCCTAGCTTTGAGATAAGCTTTAGCCCGCCTGCGGGCAAGGCGCCGCTGGCGGGCTAAAGCAAACCCGTCGTGCCGAGGATGTCAGTGCAGGAGCTGGCCCCGGGCGGACTCGAGCTGGTCCGATTGCGGGAGAGACCGGCGGGTCGGTTTGATCGCCGAGGCCTGCGCGTCCATGTAGCAGGGCTTGTACATGGCCTGAAGCTGCTTGCCCCTCAGGAAAAGCATGTGCGGGGTCAGGCCCCCGCGCTGGCTGATCCAGCGCCTCACCTGCGAGGGATACATTGCGTAAAGCATCTGGGTTGCTTCGGAATTGGTGACGGCGCGGCCATTGGCGCCGAAATCCCAGGCGGCATGGAAGCCGAGCGTCGCGCTCGAGGTCACGCAGATGCGGTCGTGCGGGATGGCGCCGAGGACGATGGTGCAGGCGGAGGCGCAGAGGCCGTCGATGATGACGGTTTCGCCGGACTGCCGCAGGTCCTGGTATTTGTCGACGTAGGTTCCGATCCGGCCGCCGCGGTCATCCGCGATGCGAACCACCGCGTGAGAAGCCCCCATGCAAGCGATGAGCACAACCGCCGCCAGCAACCCCGTCAGAAACTTCATTGTCCCCCGCCCCAGTCGAATTCGAATCTGCGTGTCAGGTGGTGATGCACGGCTAGCGTCCGTCGTAACCAAGGTTTTGTCTAGGCAGGCCGGCTGACTCAAAACAAATTCAAATCCAGTGTTGCGTCCGCGCTGCACTTGGCCGGGCTCTATCCCAAAGTGGAACAAGTTAATGATGTCTTACGCGCCACACCCTTGATCTCAGTTAGAACCGCTGGCTTCAATCCGGGCAACTACAGGGGGGAACCTATGGAGGGGGACGCGCATGGCTGAAGAGACAGACGTCATCGTTGTCGGCGCCGGACTATCGGGCCTCGTGGCCGCAACCGAGATCGCGGATGCGGGCAAGCGCGTGATTGTGGTCGACCAGGAAGGCGAGCAGTCGGTCGGTGGCCAGGCGTTCTGGTCGTTCGGCGGACTATTCCTGGTCAATTCGCCCGAGCAGCGCCGGCTCGGTATCAAGGATTCCTTCGATCTCGCGATGCAGGACTGGCTCGGAACCGCCGGCTTCGACCGCGACGAGGATCACTGGCCGCGCAAATGGGCCGAGGCCTATGTGGCCTTCGCGGCCGGCGAGAAGCGCGACTGGCTGCGCGCGATGGGACATCGCATCTTCCCCGTGGTCGGCTGGGCCGAGCGCGGCGGCTATGACGCGATGGGCCACGGCAATTCGGTGCCGCGCTTCCACGTCACCTGGGGAACCGGGCCCGGCATCGTCGAGCCGTTCGAGCGCCGCGCGCGCGAGGCGATGAAGAGCGGCCGCTTGATCTTCAAATTCCGCCACCGCGTCGACGCGTTGTCCATCACCAATGGCACGGTGGACGGCGTCAGCGGCGCCGTTCTCGCGCCCGACAATGTCGAGCGCGGCAAGAGCTCCTCGCGCAATGTCGTCGGGGAGTTTGCACTGAAGGCGCAGGCCGTGATCGTCGCCTCCGGCGGCATCGGCGGCAATCACGAGCTGGTGCGGCAGAACTGGCCCAAGCGGCTCGGCGAGCCGCCAAAATTCATGATCTCGGGCGTGCCCGAACACGTCGACGGCCGCATGATCGGCATCACGGAGCAGGCGGGTGCGCGGCTGATCAACCGCGATCGCATGTGGCACTATGTCGAGGGCATCCAGAACTGGTCACCGATCTGGCCGCGCCACGGCATCCGCATCCTGCCGGGGCCCTCGTCCATGTGGTTCGACGCCACCGGCACGCGTTTGCCGGCGCCGCTGTTCCCCGGCTCCGACACGCTCGGCCAGCTCAAATACATCATGTCGACGGGCTATGATTATTCCTGGTTCATCCTGACCCAGAGCATCATCAAGAAGGAGTTCGCGCTGTCGGGCTCGGAGCAGAACCCTGACCTCACCGGCAAGAGCTGGCGCATGACGCTGCGCCGCGCCACCAACAAGGGCGCGCCGGCGCCGGTGGAAGCATTCAAAAGCCATGGTGTCGACTTCATCGTGCGCGACAAGATCGACGATCTCGTTACGGCGATGAACAAGCTTGCCGGCAGCGACCTCCTCAGGCTCGAGCACATCAAGATGCAGATCGAGGCGCGCGACCGCGAGATCGCCAATCCCTACGTCAAGGACGCGCAGGTGATGAACATCCACAATGCGCGCCGCTATATCGGCGACAAGCTGATCCGCACCGCCTCCCCGCACCGCATCCTCGATCCCGCACACGGACCGCTGATCGCGGTCAAGCTCAACATTCTCACCCGCAAGACGCTCGGCGGCTTCGAGACCGATCTCGACTCGCGCGTGTTCGGCGGCGAAGGCAGTGTCATTCCCGGCCTCTATGCGGTCGGCGAAGCCGCGGGCTTCGGCGGCGGCGGCGTGCACGGCTATCGCTCCCTCGAAGGCACTTTCCTCGGTGGCTGCCTGTTCTCGGGCCGCAATGCGGGCCGTGCGGCGGCGAAGGCGGTAGGCTAGATCGTGCGGCGGTGGATGCATATCGGGGCGCTTCTCGCGGGCTTCGCCACCGCCCCGGCTGCGTCCGCCGACACCATCGACGTCAACGGCGTGATGCGGTCCTACACCGTGCAACTGCCGGCCAAGCGACTTGTCCCGCTGGTGGTCGTGCTGCATGGCAAGACGCAGCGCGGCGCCGACATGGTCGCGCGCACGGCGTGGCCGCAGGTCGCAAAGCGCGAAGGTTTCGCGGTGGTCTTTCCGGATGGGCTCAACCATGCCTGGGCCGATGCGAGGACGAAGGCGGGACCCGCGCTCCGAGGCCCGCCCGAGGGCACCGACGACGTCGCCTTCATCGCCAAGCTCGTCGAGAGACTGGTGACGAACGGCACGGCCGACCCTGGCCGCGTCTACGTCGCCGGCATCTCCAATGGCGGCGCCATGGCGATGACGCTTGCTTGCGCCCGCGCCGATCTGTTTACGGCAGGCGCGAGCGTGATCATGAACCTCACCGATGAAGCCGCGGTCACGTGCCATCCGTCGCGGCCGCTGCCGATGCTGATCATGAACGGCACGGCCGACCCGCTGGTGCCCTACGAGGGCGGACGCGGATCGAGCTATTTTGCCGCGGACGGGTTCTGGTCGACCGAAGAGACGTTTGCCTTCTGGCGCAAGCTCAACGGCTGCGAGACCGATGATGCCAATCTGACTGAAATGCCCGACAGGGCACCCGCGGACCAGTCCACGGTCACGCGGATCTCCTCGCGCTGCCCCAGGGGGCACGACGTCGTGCTCTATCGCGTCAACCATGGCGGCCATCGCATGCCCGGCTTCGCGCCGGATGCCCGCTTCCCCAAGGTCGCAACCAGCCTGCTCGGGCCTCAGAACAGCGACATCGACGGCGCCGAGACGATCTGGACGTTCTTCAGTCAGTTTCCGTAGGGAACGCGTGCAACGCTCACGACGCATGCGCCACGGGCAACGCATGCGTGCCTGGCAACGCATGCGTGCCTGGGGTGGCTGAGCGCGAGGTGCTGGGCTAGACAGGGCCGCCATTCCACCAGGAGATCCCAAATGAGCATTCAGCGTTTTGAAACCGGCCCGCGCATGAGCCAGGTCGTCGTGCACGGCAACACCGTCTATCTCGCCGGTGTCGTCGCGAGCAAAGCCGCCGGCGAAAGCGTGACGAAGCAGACCCAGGACATCCTGGCGACGATCGACGGCCATCTCGCCAAGGCCGGCACCGACAAGTCGAAGCTGCTCTCGGCCACGATCTACATCACCGACATGAAGACGTTTGGCGAGATGAATGCGGTGTGGGACGCCTGGGTCTCCCCCGGCAATACCCCGGCCCGCGCCACCGTCGAGGCCAAGCTGGCCGCGCCGCAATACACCGTCGAGATCATGGTCACAGCCGCGAAGTAATCTTCGCGAACAATTCGCATGCGACTGAAGCGCGATGAGAACATCATCGCGCTTCATTTTTTTGCGCACGCCGATGACCTCTGAGGTAATCGATCGGCGTGCGCGAACCTTCGATAGTGACGATCAGCCGAATACGGCGTCATCGAAGGAGCACCCCATGACCGACCACGTCACCATTGCCCGCCGCTACATCGAGCTCTGGAACGAGCGCACGACAAGCCGCCGGCGCGAGCTGCTGAGCCAGAACTGGACGGCGGATGCGAGCTATGTCGATCCGCTGATGAAGGGCGACGGCCAGGACGGCATCGACGCGCTGATATCAGGCGTGCAACAGCGCTTTCCCGATTTCAAGTTCAAGCTGCTGGGCGAGCCCAACGGCTACGGCGATCATCTCCGCTTCAGCTGGGGCCTCGGCCCCGATGGCGTCGACAGCCCGATCAAGGGCACCGATTTCGCCGTGCTGAAGGACGGGCGCATCAGAAGCATCACGGGATTTCTGGACCAGGTGCCCGCGGGCGCGTGAGGGGCGAGCGTAGCCTCAAGCTCCGTCGTCGTCCCGGCGCAGGCCGGGACCCATACCGCGTGATCTCTCGGACTGCGCGTGGTGGGAGTACCGAACGACTAGTCTTCGCCAGACTACTCCCTTGGGGTTATGGGTCCCGGCCCCCCGTGCGCAATTGCGCACTAGGCCGGGACGACACCTTGGTTGGGGCGAGCTCGGCTTAAGCAATCGCTAGCCGATACGCAGCCTTCGCATTCATCCCGAACGCCTTGTCCCGCGCGCCCGGCCCGAGCTTCGCCAAACGCGCCTCCAGCGCGCCCTTGATCTCGCCATAGCTTCCCGCAAGCAGGCACACCGGCCAGTCGGAGCCGAAGATCAAACGATCCTCACCGAAACATGTCGCGGCGTGCTGGACGAACGGCAACAGCCGATCCGCGTCCCAGTCGCTCCAGACCGCTTCCGTCGCGAGCCCGGAGATCTTGCACCAGACATTGCCGCAAGCGGCGAGCGCTTTGATGCGATCAGCCCATTCGGCGCTTCCGCCGGAAGCGATCGGCGGCTTGGCGGCATGGTCGAGTACGAAGCGCGCGTTGGGAAAGGCCTGCGCGGTTGCGATCGCCGCCGGCAATTCGCGGGTGCGGACGAGGAAGTCGTAGGTGAGATCGCGGACGAACAATGCGGCAAGCCCGCGCCGGACGTCCTCGCGGAGCAGCCAATCTGGATCGGCCTCGTCGTGGACCTGGTGGCGGATGCCCACCAGCTTGTCGCCGCCCGGCGCGGCGCGCAGCCGGTCGAGCGTGTCCCCAAGCGCGCCATCGGTCAGATCGACCCAGCCGACGACGCCGACGACAGAGGGCGTCGCATGCGCGATGCGCAAGAATTCCTCGGTCTCCTCCAGCGCGGAACGGCACTGCACCACGATGCTCGCGTCGATGCCATTCGCCTTCAACAGCGGCGCGAGATCGGCGGGGCCGAAGGCACGGCGGATCGGCGCGAGTTCGGGCGCGTCCATCCAGGGATAGTCGGCGCGCGCCGGATCCCAGAAATGCTGATGGGCGTCGATCACCATGCCCTACACTCCACCCGGCAGCGGCGCCCGCGCGTCGACGAGCTTCTGCGCACGCAGCTCCTGCCAGAAGGCCGGCGGCACCGGCGCCTGCGACATCGCGATGTTGTCGGCGACCTCGCCGGCATTGCGCGCGCCCAGCACGGCGACCGTCACGGCCGGATGGGCCATGCAGAATTGAAGCGCGGCGGCCTTCAGCTCGGTGCCGTGCCTGCGGCAGAGCTCGTCGAGCTCGAGCGCCCGCGCGATCAGCGCCGCGTCGGCGTCCTGATAGTTGAACTTCGCGCCGGTGTGCGGGTTGGCCAGAATGCCGCTGTTGTAGATGCCGCCGAGCAGGATGCCGATGTTCTTTGCCTGGCAGACAGGAAACAGCGCATCCAGCGCGCCCTGATCGAGCAGCGTGTAGCGGCCGGCGAGCAGGAAGCAGTCCACCGGCACGGTTTCGGCAAAACGGACCAGCATTTCCGACTGGTTCATGCCGGCGCCGATCGCCTTGACCGTGCCCTCCGTGCGCAGGCGCTGGAGCGCGCGGAAGGCGCCGGCGACGGCGTCGTCATAATGATCGTCGGGATCATGCACGAGCAGGACATCGACGCGGTCGAGCCCGAGGCGAGCCAGACTCTCCTCCACCGAGCGCATCACGCCGTCGTAACTGAAATCGAACACCGGCCGTTCGCGCGGCGTGCTCTTGTAATGTTCGTCCTCGGCGGCAGCGCCATCGCCCGAGCGCAGCAGGCGGCCGACCTTGGTCGAGATGACGTAGGAGTCACGCGGCTGTTGCCGCAGGAATGCGCCGAGCCGCCGTTCCGCCAGGCCAAAGCCGTAGAGCGGCGCGGTGTCGTAGAAGCGGATGCCGGCCGACCAACCCCGCTCGAGCGTCGCTTGCGCATCGGCATCACTGACGGGGGTGAACAATCCGCCGAGAGGGGCGGAGCCGAGGCCGATTGAGGTGACGTCGAGAGAGCCGAGCCGCGACCGTTTCATTCCAAATTTCCTTCCGGCAGTCCAAATCATCTCTCCCGCTTGCGGAAACCGCGAGCGGGAGAGGCACGCAGGAGCAGGAGTGCGGGGCTGGCGGCGCTCCTACTTCAGCATCTGCGCAACGTTGTCCTTGGTGACGAGATCGAGGCCGGTATAGACGATCTCCGGCACCTTCTCGCCCTTCTTGATGGCGAGCAGCGTGTCCATCGCCTTCTCGCCCATCTCGAACGGTCGCTGGCCGACCAGCGCATTGGCATAGCCGTCGCGCAGCAATTCGAGCTGCATCTTCAGCGTATCGGCAACGACCAGCGTGAACTTGCCGGAATCGATGTCCTTCTTGTTCCTGCTGGCGAAAGCCTTGAAGCCTTCGGGGGCAAACATCGGCCAGCCGCCGATGGGAACGATGGCGGCAAGATCGGGCGTTGCGGTGCGCATATCCGTCATCTGCTGGACCGCGAGTGCCGGATCGTCGTTGCAGAAGGTCGGCGAGCCCGCGACCTCGGTCCATTTCGAGCCCTTCAGCGCCTCGCGGACGCCATCGACGCGCTCGGCAAGGTTCTTGGCACCGGGGCCGCCCGAGACCATCGCGTACTTTCCGCCGTCAGGCCGCATCTTCACGAGTTGCTTGCCGAGCGCGACGCCGAATTCCTTGTTGTTGGTGCCGATATAGGCGATGCGCTTGGATCCCGGTGCATCGGCATCGAAGGTGATGACGGGGATGCCCGCCGCGGTCGCCGCCTCGATCGACTTGGTCATGGCCGCGACGTCGGCGACCGAGATTGCGAGGCCGTCGACCTTCTGGGTGACGAAGTCCTGGATGATCTGCGCCTGCGTCGCCGGCTCGTGCTCGACCGGCCCTTTGTAGACGCACTCGATATTGCCGAGTTCCTTGGCGCGCTTCAGACAGCCGTCGCGCGCAAAATCGAAGAACGGATTGTTCATCGCCTTGGGCACGATCACGAAGCGATAGTTCGCAGCGAACGCCGGCGTCGCCATCAGCGCGACAGCGATGCCCGCAAGAAGAAGTTTCCTCATCGTCTCCTCCACCCTTCTTTGGCGCCTGTCCTCTCAAGTTCGTCCGGGAAGCGGACAGGCGGCATTTTCGTGGTCCTCCCGAACGACGTCACTTTCAGATCATCCGCGAGCGCACACGATCGACCAGCACGGCCAGGATGATGATCACGCCCACCAGCGTCTGCTGCCAGTAGGAGCTGACCTGTGCCAGCACGAGACCGTTGCGGATCACCTCCAGCAGCACGCAGCCGACAATGGCCCCCAGCGGCCCGCCGATGCCGCCGGCAAGGTTGGCGCCGCCGATGACGGCCGCCGCGATCACGTTGAGCTCGTAGGAGGTCGCCATGTTGGCGGGTGCCGATCCGAGCCAGCCGGAGATGATGATGCCCTGGAGGCCAGCGGCGAGCGCGCAGAGCACATAGACCTCGATCTTCACGCGCACGACCGGGATGCCGGTCAGTTCGGCCGCCTTCTCGTTGCCGCCGAGCGCGAAGACGTGGCGGCCGAACGAGGTGTGGTGCAGCACCACCGCCATCGCCAGCGCAAGGATCACGAGATAGATGAACGGTACGGGCACGCCGAGCACGTCGCCCGAGGTGAGCGCGTAGAAGTAATCGGCGTCCGGCCCGCCAGGAAAGCTGCCGCGCCCGTTGGAGACGACATAGCCGAGCCCGCGCACGATCGAGAGCATGCCGAGCGTGGTCACGAACGGCGACAGGCCCAGCACCGCGATGCAGAAGCCGTTGACGAGACCGGCGATCAGCGCGACGCCAAGGCCCGCGACGACGGAGATCAGCAGGATCAGGCCGGGGACATTGGCCAGCACCGTCTTGCCGTCGGCCGCCATGTGCACGAAGAGCGAGGCGCCGAGCCCGCCCGGCGTCGACAGCTCGGTCATGACCATCGAGGTGATCATGGCCGAGAAGCACATCATCGAGCCGACCGAGAGATCGATGCCGCCGGTGATGATCACGAAGGTGACGCCGAGGGTGGCGATGGCGATGAAGGAAAAGTTCTTCGCCACGTTCTGCATGTTGCCCTGGGTGAAGAAATACGGGCTGGCGAAATGCATGATCACCAGCAGCACGGCCAGCGCGAGCAGCACGTAGCCGGTCTGGGAGGCGAAGATGCCGCGCTGCCACCACTTGATCTTGCCGACATTCGAGAAGGTGATCGGGGATTCCAGGGGCATGGCCATCACGCCGCCTCCTTCGCGCCGGTGATGAGGGCAGTGACTTCCTCGGGGGACGTCGCCTGAATCGCCTTGTCGGCCCGCTTCTCGCCGCGGCGCATGACGATCACGCGGTCGCACACGGCGAACACGTCGGGCATGCGGTGCGAGATCAGCATCACGGCGACGCCCTGCTCCTTGAGCCGGTGGATCAGGCTCAGCACCTGCTCGACCTGGCGGACCGAGATCGCGGCGGTCGGCTCGTCCATCATCACCAGCCGCGCATTGGAGAGCCGCGTCCGCGCGATCGCGACCGCCTGGCGCTGGCCGCCCGACATCTGCTTGACGAGGTCGTCGGGGCGCGTCTCCGAGCGCAACTCGCCGAACAATTCCAGCGCGCGCGCCGCCATCGCCTTGTGGTCGAGCAAGGCGAACGGGCCGAATTTTCGCTTCAGCTCGCGGCCGAGGAAGACGTTGGCGGCCGCGGTCAGATTGTCGGCCAGCGCAAGATCCTGATAGACGACCTCGATCCCGACCGTGCGGGCATCGACGGGCCGGTTGAAATGAACCGCGCTGCCGGCAAAGCGGATCTCGCCATGGCTGGGGCGGAAATTGCCGGCGATGATCTTGACCAGCGTCGACTTGCCCGCGCCGTTGTCGCCCATCAGGCCGACCACCTCGCCGGGGAAGACCTGCATGTCGACGTCATGCAGCGCGCGGATCGCGCCGAACTCCTTACCGATGCCGGAGAGTTGGAGCACCGGTGTTGCCTCAGCACTTGTCATCAGCGGCCTTCCTCAGACATAGCGGTTGACGAGGGATTCCAGATATTCCTGCCGTCCCGAGCGTGGCTGCGGGTCGAAACCGGGGCCGAGCGCACGATCGGCGAGATCGGCGAGCGAGCGCTGGCCGCCGAGAATGGCGCGGCCCTCGGGGCCGGCCCATCCTTCGTAGCGCTTGTCGAGCGGCGCGGTGAGGGCGCCGGCACCAAGCATGTCGGCGGCGGCAAGGAAGGCGCGCGCGCAGGCATCCATCGAGCCGACATGGGCGTGGATCAGATCGTCGGGGTCGATCGACTGGCGCCGGATCTTGGCGTCGAAATTGAGCCCGCCGGACGTGAAGCCGCCGCGGTTCAGGATCTCGTGGAACACCAGCGCCAGCTCCGGCACGTTCATCGCGAACTGGTCGGTGTCCCAGCCGAGCAGATCGTCGCCGCGGTTGACGTCGAGCGAGCCGAAGACACCGAGCGCCTCGGCGAGCGCAACCTCGTGATGGAAGGAATGGCCGGCGAGGATGGCGTGGTTCTGCTCGATGTTGAGCTTGACGTCCTTGAGGAGGTCGTAGCGCGCGAGGAAGCCGTAGCAGGTGGCGACGTCGAAATCATATTGATGCTTGGTCGGCTCCTTCGGCTTCGGCTCGATCAGGATCGGGCCCTTGAAGCCGATCTTGTGCTTGTGCTCGACGACGAGCGAGACGAAGCGGCCGAGCTGGTCGAGCTCGCGCTTGAGATCGGTGTTGAGCAGCGTCTCGTAGCCCTCGCGGCCGCCCCACAGCACGTAGTTCTGGCCGCCGAGCCGGTGCGTCACCTCCAGCGCGGCGCGGACCTGGCCGGCGGCATAAGTGAAGATGTCAGGGTCCGGATTGGTCGCGGCGCCCGCCATGTAGCGGCGATGCGTGAACAGATTGGCGGTGCCCCAGAGCAGCCGGACTTTGGCCGAGGCCATCTTCGCTTCGAACAGATCGGCGATCGCGTTGAGGTTGGCGACCGACTCCGCGAGCGAAGCCCCCTCCGGCGCCGCATCGACGTCGTGGAAGGTGAAGAAGGGCACGTCCAGCAGCCGGAACAGCTCGAAAGCGACATCCGCCTTGGCCCGCGCCAGCGCCATCGCATCGGTGCCGTGATGCCAGGGTCGCAGGAACGTCTCGTCGCCGAAGGGATCGCCGCCCGGCCAGCAGAAGGAGTGCCAGTAGCAGACCGCAAAGCGCAGGTGATCCTCGAGCCGGCGGCCATGGACGAGGCGGTCCTTGTCGTACCAGCGGAAGGCGGGCGCTGGTCCGGCATCTTGGCCGGCGAAGGCGACAGGCGTGCTTTCCTCGAAGAATTTGGCTGACACGTTCACTTAAGCGGACTCCTTCAACGCGGGATAAAGCGCGCGCCAGCGGCGATAGGCCTCGTCATAGGCGGCGGTCACGGATGCGCGGGGTGCGAAACTCGCGAGCCGACGCGGGCGCGTGCAAACTTCAGCAGGATCGTCACCGGTGGCGGCAAGGCGTCCGAGCCGCGCGGCGCCGAGCGCGGCACCCACCTCGCCTTCCTCGACGCGGTGGACGGTAATGCCGAGCACGTCGGCGCAGATCTGGGCCCAGAGCGGCGAGCGCGAGCCACCGCCGACGAGATCGACTTCCACGATCGGCCCGCTCGCCGCGCTCAGTGCCGCCAGATTGTCGCGCGCGGCAAAGGCGACGCCTTCGAGCACGGCCTGCACGATCTGGCCGCGCCCGGTCGCGCCGCGCAGACCGACGAAGGCGCCGCTGGCGGCGGCGTCGTTGTGCGGCGTGCGCTCGCCGTCGAGATATGGCAGGAATCTTATCGGGCTCGGCCCATCGACGCGCTCGCCGAGCGGCGCCAGCAGCGCGGCGGCCGGCGTCTCCATCACGCTCGCGAGCCAGGCGAGCGAGGCCGCCGCCGACAGCATCACCCCCATCTGGTGCCACAGGCCGGGTAGCGCGTGGCAGAACGCATGCACGGCTGAAGCCGGCGCCGGCGCAAAGCGGTCGGTGACACGGAACATCACACCTGACGTTCCCAGTGACAAAAACGCATCGCCGGGCGCGATCGCGCCAAGCCCGATCGCGCTGGCGGCGTTATCGCCGGCGCCGCCCGCGACCACGACATCCTTTGCCATGCCCCAGCGCTGCGCGAATTCCGGCGCGAGCACCGCGCTCACCGCGCTGCCCTCGACGAGGCGCGGCATGTGGTGGAGATCGAGGCCGGTCGCATGCAGCAGCAGCGCCGACCAGCGGCGCTGGCCGACATCGAGCCACAGCGTGCCGGCCGCGTCCGACATGTCCTCGACCATCTCGCCGGTCAGCCGATAGCGGACATAAGCCTTCGGCAGCAGCACCTTTGCGACACGCGCGAAGATCTTTGGCTCATGCCGCGCGACCCAGAGCAGCTTCGGCGCGGTGAAGCCGGGCATCGCGAGATTGCCAGCGATCGTGTGCAGCGACGGACAGCGCCGCTCCAGTGCGACGCATTCGGCCTGCGAGCGGCCGTCGTTCCAGAGGATGGCGGGGCGCAGCGGCCGCCCATCCTCGCCGAGCAGCGTCGCGCCATGCATCTGGCCGGACAGTCCGATGCCGGCGACCCGCGCGACTTCGCGCGGATGGCGGGATGCGAGATCATCAACCGCACCGGTCGCCGCATCGACCCAGGTGTCGGGATCCTGCTCGGACCACAGCGGCGCCGGATGCGACAGCGCAAGCTCGCGCGCCGCCGTCGCGACAACCGCGCCGGCATCGTTCACGAGCACCGCCTTCACACCGGACGTGCCGATGTCCAATCCGAGATACACGCCGTCCTCCCTTTCGCCTGTCGTCGTGTGCGATCTTGCGTCGCCTTGCCCGCAACGGGCCGTTCGAAATCCGCTGCCGCTAAGGCAGATTGTCCCGCATCACGATGTCGATCCTGATCTTCTCTTGTTCGTGCAGGATGGGCTCGCCACGGGCGAGCGCGAGCAGCACGCGCACGGCGGCGCGCGCCTCATGTCCCGGATTCTGCGAGATCGCGGCATCCATCACGCCCTGCAACAGCAGCCGGCGCGTCAGCGCCGTGACGTCGTGCCCGACGAACACCACCTGCTTGTCGCGGCCGGCATCGCTCAACGCCTTGGCGACACCTTGTGTGCCCGCGCCGACATTATAAAGGCCGACAATGTCAGCATGCCTGCCGAGCAGCCGGGCCAGAACCTGTTCCGAACGTTCGTCCTCGTCGCGCCCTTCCAGCACCGGCAGCACGCTGAGGCCAGGGAATTCCGCCGCCATCACCTGATTGAAGCCGAAGATGCGCTCGGCATGGTCGCGCAGGCCCTGCGAGCCCGCGACGATCGCGACCTTGCCGGAGCGCTGACCGACCAGCCGCCCGACCAGCGCGCCGGCGGTGCGCCCCGCCGCGATGTTGTCGATGCCGACATAATGGTGGCGCCGCGACGACGGCACGTCCGAGACCAGCGTCACCACCTTGGTGCCGGCATCGACGAGATCGTTGATCGCGGCGCGGACGCCGGGATGATCCAGCGCCACCACGGCGACGCCGTCGTAATCGCCCGACAGCGCCTCAAGCGAGGCTGCGAGCATGGAATGATCGAACACGTCGGTTGCGACCATCTCGACACCGAGGCGGCGGGCCGAGAGCCAGGCCGACATCTCGCCGAGATAGGCCTCGATCTGCTGCATGAACGGGTTCGGCCCGAACGGCATCACGAAGGCAAAGCGGCGGGCGCGGCCGCGGGCGAGCTCTGCGGCGGCCACGTGCGGCTGGAACGCGTTGCGCTCGATCGCCGCCTTGACGCGCCGGACCGTATCGGGCCTCACGCCCGGGCGGTTGTGCAGCACACGATCCACCGTCGCGAGACTGACACCCGCCTCGCGGGCGATGTCCTTCAGCGTCAGCGCGGTGGCGGTGAGTGTATCGGCCATGGCTGAAGGCTAGCAGAGGTTTTTTGAGGTACGCAACTCATTTTGAGGGGCACGAAAGAATTTTCGGCCCCCGGTTGCACTGCGGCAGTTGGCCGGAGGGCTCAGCGGCCGCTCAGATCCAGCGTCAGAAACAGGCTGTTGCGGTCCTCGACATAGCCCTCGAACGGGCCGCAGAGGACGAAGCCATGCGCCTGGTACAGCGCGTGGGCCGGCTTGAAATAGTCCCACGAGCCGGTCTCGAGGCTGAGCCGCGTCAAACCGCGCGCGCGGGCTTCACTGATGATGTGGCGGAGCATCTCGCCGCCAAAGCCGCGCCGCCGCGTGGTCTGCAGCGTGTGCATCGACTTGACCTCGCCATGGGTGGCCGAAAGCGTCTTCAGCGCGCCGGTGGCGACCAGCGTCGCGCCGTCCCAGCCGGTCCAGAACGCGACGTCGCTGGCGCGAAGGCCGGCCAGATCGAGCGCATGCGCGCTGCCCGGCGCGGTCTGCGCCCGCGCCGCCGTGACATGATGATCGAGCAGCGCGACGACACGCGGATCGAAGGTGTCGCCGGCTCGGATCTGCATCGTCACGGCCTCGCTCCGCTGGAAAGCCGCATCTGCATGAGGACCATATCGAGCCAGCGGCCGAACTTGCAGCCGACCTCCGGCATACGGCCGACCTCGGCAAAGCCGAACGAGGCGTGCAGCGCGATCGAGGCGGAATTCGAGGACTCGATCGCGGCGACCATCGTGTGCTTGTTCAGCGCCGTGGCGCGCTCGATCAGCGCAACCATCAGGCCGCGGCCGATGCCCGCGCGATGATGCCGCTCGTCGACATAGACGGAATTCTCGACCGTGTGGCGATAGCCGGGCCAGGGACGGAAATCGCCGAAGGACGCGAAGCCGACCACATCCCTGCCCTTCATCGCGACCAGAACGGGGTAGCCGGCTTCCCGTCGCGCGCGGATCCACGCGCGCCGCGAATCGAGATCAACCGGCCGTCGGTCCAGACCGCCGTGGTGTTGATCGCGGCATGGTTGTAGATGGCCAAAATATCTTCGGCATCCTCGAGCGTTGCGTCCCGCACGATCAGCGACATCACATTTTCCCGTAAGAAGTGCCGCGCCGCGTGATGATGACGTAGCGCGCGTCCTGTCTGGTTTCGTTCTCGAAGGTCACCGCACGCATCACGTCGAAATCGAGACAGTCGCCCTCGCGCAGGCGCACCGTCTTGGCGTCGATATGCACGCAGACCGCGCCCTCAAGCATCAGGAGCTGCTGGGTGAAGGCGTTGCGGCCCCAGGGGCTGTAGGAGACGCGCGCACCGGCCGGCAGGTCGACGACGATGATCTCGATGCCGCTTGCCGCGTCCGGCGGCGAGGCATGGCGCCTGCGGTAGCCGCTGTCGGGATCACGCCAATGCGGCTGGTCCGCAAGCCGCATCAGCCGCTCGGGCGGCTTCTCGGCGAGCGCGACGACGTCGCTGAGCGTGACGTCGAGCGCCGCGCAGAGCTTGTTGAGCAGCGCCGCCGTCGCACTGCTCTGCGCCCGCTCCACCCGCCCGATCATGGCCCGGCTGACGCCGGAGCGGCCTGCAAGTTCGTTCAACGTCATGCCCGCCTGCGTCCTCAGGGTCTTCAAGCGACGACCGATCGCACGGTCGAGTTTCTGCTGGTCCATGGTCTTCATCCGAACATTGCCCGGCCACAGACCGCACCACCCATCAGGGTGAGAGGGAGCTTAGCGCGGACGGAGGCGAACGCCGTGAGCGGCAGTCTAATATATTAGAATCTTCGCAGAGCTCGTAGGGTCGGTTAGGATGCGCCCCAATCACAAATGATCCGGAGGCGACGAGATGGGCGAGCCAACGCAACGGACGATCAAGGCCAACGGTATCAGCCTCAACGTCGCCGAGCAGGGCAAGGGGCCGATGGTGCTGCTCTGCCACGGCTTTCCGGAAGGCTGGTACTCCTGGCGGCATCAGCTCGAGGCGCTGGCGGCGGCCGGCTACCACGCGGTCGCGCCCGACATGCGCGGCTACGGCAAGAGCGACCGGCCCGAGGCGATCGACCAGTACACGATCCTCCACATGGTCGGCGATCTTGTCGGCGTACTCGACGCCTTCGAGGTGAAGGACGCCGTCATCGTCGGGCATGACTGGGGCGCGACGATCGCCTGGCACACGGCGCGCCTGCGGCCCGATCGCTTCCGCGCCGCCGCGATCCTCAGCGTGCCCTATCGGCCGCGAAGCGAGGCGCGGCCGACGAGTGTCATGCCGCAGACGGCAGATGCGCAGTTCTACCAGCTGTATTTCCAGGAGCCGGGGGTCGCCGAAGCGGAGTTCGAACGGGATCCGCGCGCAACGCTCGGCGCCATGCTCTTTGGCGGTTCCGGCGAAGGGGCGGCGGCGATCCGCGCCAACGCCGAGCGCGCCGGCAGAACCGTTGGCGTCGGCATGGTCTCCCGCAAGGACGGCATGTTGCCGAAGGTGCAGGTGCCGCTGCCGTCGTGGCTGAGCGCCACCGACCTCGACTATTACAGCGCCGAATTTGCCCGCAGCGGGTTTCGCGGGCCGCTCAACTACTACCGCAACATCGACCGCAACTGGGAGCTGATGGGGGCCTTCGAGGGCGTGAAGGTGGTGGTGCCCTCGCTCTTCATCGCCGGCGACCACGACATGGTCATCGCCTTCCCCGGCGCCGCCGAGCACCTCGCCAACATGAAGCAATTCGTGCCGCAGCTGCGCGAGATCAAGATCCTGCCGGGCTGTGGACACTGGACGCAGCAGGAACGGCCGGCCGACGTGAATGCTGCGATCGTCGAATTTTTGCGGAGCCTGCCAGGTTAGCACCCTTCTCCGCTAAAGCTTCGAAGGGCATCCTGCATCGCGTTGCCGAAGAATGGAAATCCTGCGAAGCGCGTTCGCGCGAAGCAGGATGGAGCGGGCGAAGGGAATCGAACCCTCGTATGCAGCTTGGGAAGCTGCCGTTCTACCATTGAACTACGCCCGCGGATGCGCTGCTCACGCCCGTCCTGATTAGCCGAGACGGCGCGTCTCGCCAAGCGGTTTGGCGCACCTGGCCGGACGGTTGTTAACGTCCTGGCAAGATTTTGGGTGCGCCGGATTGTGGCGGTGTTATGATCTCGCGTCTGGGGGATACGTGCACTGAGTGGGGCGTGTGCATGGTGGGGCGTGGCTATACGATATTCGATACGGCCATAGGGCGCTGCGGCATCATCTGGAGCAGCACCGGCGTGGTGGCCGTGCAATTGCCGGAGGCGCGGGAGATCGACACCCGCCGCCGGATCTTCGCGGTCCATCCCGAGGCGCGCGAGCAGCAGCCTCCGCTGAATACCGAGCTTGCGATCGAGGGCATCGTGGGCCTGCTGCAGGGCAGCGATCCTGATTTTTCCGACGTCAGCCTGGATGCCGGCGGCGTGCCCGGCTTCAACCGGCGGGTCTACGAGTACACCTGCACTATCCCGCGCGGGGAGACGCGCACCTATCACGAGATCGCCAAGGCGCTGGGGGCCTCCGGCGCGGCGCATTCGGTGGCGCAGGCGGTCGCGAAGAATCCCTACATGCTGATCGTGCCCTGCCACCGGGTGCTGGAGGCCGGCAACTACACAGACCGTCTCTCGCCCTATGGCGGGGTGATCTCCAAGCGGCGGCTGCTGGCGCTCGAGGGTGCCCATCCCGTCGCCAGCAAGACGCTGTTCGAGGTGTTGCTGCCCGTTGCCCCGCCTCGGGCGCCCACCTAGATAAGGTCGCATGGATGCGACCACGCTGCTGACGACACGCTCGATCACGGTCTCCGAGTTCCGCTGCGATGCGGGGCCGGACGACACGCCGTTCGCGGAGTGCCGCACCGGGCATTCCATCGCCTATGTCCGCTCCGGCAGCTTCGGCTGCCATTGCCGCGCCGGCTTCTTCGAACTGGTGGCAGGCTCGATTCTGGTCGGCGCCCCCGGCGAGGAGTACACCTGCACGCATGAGCATGTCAGCGGCGACGTCTGCCTGGGCTTCTTCTTCAGCGAGGACCTGGTCGATGCCCTCGGGGGACGGCACGAGATCTGGAAGGTCGGCGCGACACCGCCGTTGCCCAAGCTGATGGTGCTGGGCGAGCTCGCCCAGACGGCGGCAGATGGCAACAGCGATCTGGGCCTCGACGAGATCGGCCAGATCCTCGCCGGCCGTTTCGTCGATGTCGTCTCCGGCAAGGCGCGCAAGCCGGCCACGCCCACCGCACGCGACCGCCGCCGCGCCGTCGAAGCCGCGCTGTGGATCGACGCCAACTCGCATGCCGAGGTCGACCTCGAACAGGCCGCGCGGCACGCGGGACTGAGCCCGTTCCATTTCCTGCGGCTGTTCTCGGCCGTGCTCGGCGTCACCCCGCATCAATATCTGGTGCGCTCGCGGCTGCGGCACGCCGCGCGCCTGCTCTCCGAGGACGACATCGCGGTCACCGACGTCGCCTATGACGTCGGCTTCGGCGATCTCTCCAATTTCGTCCGCACCTTCCATCGCGCCGCCGGCGTGTCGCCGACGAAGTTCCGGCAGGCGTCGAAGGGCGAGCGCAGGATCTTCGGGGAACGACTCGTCCTCAACTGAGACACACGGGCCGCTTCGCCAGTAACAGTCTGTTGACCAGACGGGTGCGATGCACTGGCACTTGCGGTACCCCGCGCGGTATTACAACCGAAGGGCGATTTGGCGCTCCTTCAAGGCGGCGAGCCGGCAAATGGACAGGACCTCGATTGACGTGATTGCGACCACGCTGATCGCGCTTGTCGTCGGCCTCGCCTTCATCGCGGGCTGTGCCGTCTATTACGGCCGCCAGATCAGCTCGCGCAGGATTCCGATGCAGTGGGACACCGACGGTCAGCCGGCCTGGTTTGCACCACGCCTCGTTGGGCTCTGGTTCAGCTTCGGCGTCACGGCGGCCCTTTCCATGTTCCTGCTCGTCCTCGCCCTTCATGCACCGCAGAAGCTCACAGCCCTGATCGTCGCGACGATCAGCGTGATTGGAACGAACATGTGGGTGCAGGTCTATCACCTGAAACGGGTGGTCCGCTGGCAGGCGGAGGCACCGGCGAACTAGCCGGGCGAGATGCGCAAGATTCTCCAAGAGCGGCTTGCCTTCAATTGACTAGGTTCGTCTCCGGCGTGCGCCACGCGCGGCGCGCTTTGCAATGGAGACGAACATGTACGACCACATCGGACTTCGCGTAGCCGATCTCGATGCCGCCACGCGCTTCTACACCGCGGTGCTGGCGCCGCTCGGCTACGTCCTGTGCTCGAGCGGCGACGGCTATGCCGGCTTCGGGCCGAAGGGCGCGCCGGCGCTGTGGCTGCACCTGAACAAGGGGCGGAAGGCCGACGGCGCGCATATCGCGTTTCGCGCCGGGAATCATGACGCGGTCAAGGCGTTCCACAGCGAGGGGCTCAAGAGCGGCGGACGCGACAATGGCGGCGCGGGCCCGCGCAAGGACTACAGCCCGACCTATTATGCGGCGTTTCTGATCGATCCGGACGGCAACAATGTCGAGGCGGTTTGCGTGTGAGCAAGCGCCCCACGCACGAGCATTCGTAGGGTGCCACGTGCGACGGTGCCGATGAATGGTAGGCACGGCGCGCGAAGAGCGCGCCTTTGCCCACCCTACGACCCCTTCAACCAAGGACACCTTCATGGCCTCCATCCACAACGACATTCCCCTCAACGCCCCTGCGCGCGAGGTCTGGGACGCGGTGCGCGATTTCGGCGCGCTGCATCAGCGGCTGGTGCCGGGCTTCGTCACGGCCTGCACGCTCGATGGCGATGCACGCATCGTCACCTTCGCCAACGGCTCCGTCGCGCGCGAGGTGCTGGTCGATTGCAATGATGCGCGGCAGCGCCTCGTCTATGCCATCAACAACGAGCGGCTGAAGCACTACAGCGCCTCGGTGCAGGTGATCGCCGAGGGCGATGCGCGGTGCCGCCTGGTCTGGATCATCGACATGCTGCCGAACGAGCTTGCGCCGTATGTCCAGGGGCAGACGAAGGAAGCCGTCGCCGCCATGCACAAGGCGTTTCCAGCCGCGGCCGCCTGACTGACCTCTGTGACTTTTCTCACAGAGCCCTCGCCTCCTCGGCCGTAACCATGGCTGCGTGCGTCCGGTTGGCTCCGCTCTTCCGGCGAAGCCACGCACGCGAGGAGCATGCCATGAGAGGTGCGGACAAGGTGATCTGCCAGGCGGCCGCCGTGCTGCTGCTGTTCTCGGTCGCGAGCACGCCGGCGGAGGCGCAGCTCGCGGGCTTCGGTGGCGGCGGAGGCGCCGGCGGCGAGGACATGATGACCCAGATGGCGCCGATGCTGGAGATGATGAAGGCGAAGATGGGCAAGCGCCGCTTCGCCATGCTGATGCAGACCATGGGCCCGATGATGAGCCGCATGATGGAGAATGGTGGTGGCGGCTTCGGCGGCATGATGGGCGGCGGTGGCCTCGGCGGCAGCAATCTCGGCGGCGGCTTTGGTGCGCCCAATTATGGCGGCTACACCCCGATGGGCGGTGGCGGCTACATGCCAACGGGCATGGGCGGCGGCGACATCATGGGCATGCTCGGCGGCACCAGTGGCGGCGACATGATGGCGATGATCCCGCAGCTGATGCGGCTCGCCAATGTCGGCGGTGGTGGCGGCCATCGCCGCCACAGGCATCGCTAGTCCGCGACGCCTGAGAGAGCCGGCCTGATCGCGGGCTTGCTCTTGCGCGGTCCCCAGCGCGTCAGCACCACGCTGGAGCACGACAGCAGGCCGAGCACGACCATCGAGCTCGCGGCCAGCCAGAAGAAGCTCTGCGCGGTCACCTCATGTGTCGACAGCCACCAGCCGGTCGCCGAGATGTAGATCAGCCGCGCGGTCTGCGCCAGCACCGGGCCGATCACCTTGGCCGCGCCTTGCGAGGAGAAATACATCGTCGAGGCAAGGCCGATGAAGGCGTAGAACGGCGCCACCGTCGACAGATATTGGTGACTGGCCGCGCGGACGGTCGCGCTGTCGGTGAAGATGTTGACCCAGAGATCGGGGAAGAGCGCGACCAGGCACGCCGGCGCACCGACGGCGACGAAGGCGCTCGCACCCGCGATCCAGGCAATGCGCCGGGCGCGCGCGATGCGGCCGGCGCCGACGGCCATGCCGACCATCGGCACCGAGGCGATGCCGAACGAGAACGCGATCGAGGTCAGCAGGAATTCGAGCCGCGCACCGATGCCGTAGCCGGCGAGGATCGCGGTACCGAACTTCGCCAGCATGTGGGTGAAGATCGAGATCGTCAGCACCGATTGCAGCGGCGAGAAGCAGGCGATGGCGCCGACCTTCAGGATGTCGAAGAACATCGCCCATTGGATGCGCAGGCCGCGCAGCTTCGGGACGACGCGCGCGCGGCCTGAGAACAGGTACCAGCCCATGACGCCGATGTTCATGCAATAGGCGATCAGCGCGCCGGCCGCGACGCCGCGCATGCCGAACTGCGGTACCGGTCCGAGCCCGAGACCCAGCGTGCCGCCGAGCACGATCTGCCAGGCCGCGGAGTTGAGGATCAGGAACGAGGGCAGCCTCATATTGCCTGTGCCGCGCAGCACGCCCGCCATGGTGTTGAGCAGCCAGGGCAGCACGGCGCCGCCGAAAAACACCTGCGTGTAGGCGATCGCGTGCGTCAGCACATCGCCGCGGCCGCCGAGCATCTCGAGCACCTTGGGCCCGAAGATCAGCATGCCCAGCATGAAGACGAGACCGAACGTGACGCCGATCAGCAGCGCATGCGCGGCGAGCGTGCCGGCGCGCTCGCGATCGCCGGCGCCGAGCGCGCGTGCGATGGCGGAGGCCACCGCACCGCCCATCGCGCCGCCCGACATCGTCATGGTCAGGATCACGGTCGGAAACACCAGCGCCATCGCGGCCAGCGCCTCGACGCCGAGCCGGCCGATATAGGAGGTCTCCGCGATCACCGTGCAGGTGCCGGCCGAGAGCGCGATCACGTTCGGCCAGGCAAGCCCGAGCAGCGTGCGCAGGATCGGTCCGTCCATCAGCGCGCTCCTCACCGGCCGCGGAGGCGGCGGCAGCGGGCGCTCTTGTTCATCGACCGGGATTTCGGCGATGTCGGACATGTCCTCTCCCGGGCACGAGCGCCATTTGCGGCGCGGCAATGACTAGATGTGCCAATGAATTTCTTCGCGCAGAAGGCGCAGCGAGAAGCTTGTTAGCACGGCAATTGCCGATTCCTCCTGCGCCTGATGCAGGCGTGCCCTGCGGCAGCGCATTTCAGCCCGTGGAATTGCGGTCTCTCGTCTCCCTCTCCCCGTTCTTACGGGGAGAGGGTTGGGGTGAGGGGCCGCGTCCGCGAAAACGATGCGAGTTGGACTCGCGGAGAGTCCCCCTCACCCGGATTGCATCTTCGATGCAATCCGGCCTCTCCCCGCACGCGGGGAGAGGCGAAGTGGCCGCGCCGTTCTCGTCACCCAATCGTCCAGACCAGCGGCGGACGGCCGCCTGCGGCCGGGCGCATGCGGATGCCGATATGCCGGCCGCAGCCGGCAGCCAATCCCTCGAACAATCCCTCCAGCACCTTGGCGCAGGCGCGGTGACAATCAGCGACGTCGTCCATCAGCTTCCAGCTCTGCTGGCGGATTTCGAAGGTGCCTTCGGACTGCGTCATCTCAGCATTGTCGTCCTGGGCAGCGAACAGCGCGTTCAGGAACGATGCGAATTCCCTCGCGCCGCCGCGGCTCGTCGCGAGTGCGGCCGCTACCTCGTCGAAATACTGCATCCCGATCAGCTTGCCGGTGAGATGCAGCAGATAGCCGGCGTCTTCCGGGCCGAACAGCTGCACCATCACGGGCGCGGCGGTGCGGACATATTCCATCGCATAGTTGCGATAGGCTTTTTCAAGCCGCGGTTTCGGCCAGCTCGCGACCGGCAGCGCCGGCGCGGTCTTCGCATCGAACGGCGGCGCTTCCAGATGCCGCGCGAACACCAGGCGCTGGTCGAGTTCGAGCGGATGGTCGTATTGATGATAATAGCCTTCGAGCCCGTCCTGGCCGTCGACGCTCTGCTTGGTGCAGACGAAGCCGAGGCGAAGATCTCCGAGCGCAACCCCGTTATTGGCGTGCCAGCCGCGCAGCATCGCGCGTGAGACTTCGCCCGGCACGCCGCAGATCGCGGTGCCCTTCCAGATCCAGCGCGGCGGCGGATAGCGGATCCAGGCCTTGACGTCGCTCTCATACATGTATTCGACATGCACGCCGCCGATCCAGTTGGAGAGGTAGTGATATTGCGCAGCCGCGACCGCCGGCGGCAGATGGCTGAGCCCGAGCTTTTCCAGCCCCGGCAGGAAGCGCTCCTGCTGCTGACGGCGGAACACGCGGAAGACGAACTCCGCGGCATCCGCGGTGCCGCGCCGCGTGACGACGGTGAGGATAAGGCCGGTGAAATAGGCGTGATAGAGATCGGCGACCGCGCGCCAGCGCTTCCATTGGGCTTCCTGCGCGGAGTCAGCTGCGGCGGTCATGTTCGCTCCCGGCTTGTTGTTTTACGGGAGTGTGTCATCGCGGCTGGGGCGGCGCAACCAGCCACAGACTCGGTGTCATCGCCCGGCGAAGACCGGGCGATCCAGTATTCCAGAGACAGTTATGATTGAATCGAGACGCCGCGGCGTACTGGATGCCCCGGTCGAGCCGGGGCATGACAGTTGGAGATGTCGCTACACCCGAAAATGTTTCGAGAGCTTCAAGCCCTGCGCCTGGTAGTTCGAGCCGATGCGCTGGCCGTACATCGCGTCGGGGCGGGCGAGCATCTTCTCGTAGACGAGGCGGCCGACGATCTGGCCGTGCTCGAGGATGAACGGCACCTCGCGCGAGCGCACCTCCAGCACGGCGCGCGATCCCAACCCGCCGGCACCGGCATAGCCGAAGCCGGGATCGAAGAAGCCGGCATAGTGCACGCGGAATTCGCCGACCAGCGGATCAAACGGCACCATCTCGGCTGCAAAGTCGGGTGGCACCTGCACGGCCTCTTTCGAGGCGAGGATGTAGAACTCGCCGGGATCGAGGATCAGGCTGCCGTCGGGCCGGGCCGAGATCGGCTCCCAGAAGTCCTCGACGGAATAGCCGGAGCGGCGATCGACATCGACGACGCCGGTGTGGCGCTTGGCACGGTAGCCGACGAAGCCGCTCGCCTTCTCGCCGGAGAGATCGACGGAGACGGCGACGCCGCCGGCCAGATCGGCATCGTCGATGTCGACAAGGCGCTCGGACGCATGCAGCGCATCGAGCTCGTCGGCATTGAGGATGGCGTCACCGGTGCGGAAGCGCACCTGCGACAGGCGCGAGCCCTCGCGCACCAGCACCGGAAATGTCTTCGGGCTGATCTCGGCATAGAGCGGGCCGTGATAGCCGGCGCCGATCATGTCGAAGCGGCGGGTGCCGTCGGCGATCACGCGGGTGAAGACGTCGAGCCGGCCGGTGGAGCTCTTGGGGTTCGCAGCCGCGACGATCTCCGGCGGCAGCGCCAGGCTCTCGAGCAGCGGCACGATGTAGACGCAGTTGGTTTCCAGCACCGCGCCGTCGGCAAGGCTGAACTCGTGCAGCTTCAATTCGTCGATGCGCTCGGCCACCGTGGCGCCGGGACCAGGCAGGAAGCTGGCGCGGACGCGATAGGCGATGTCTCCGAGGCGGAGGTCGAGGCTCGCCGGCTGGATCTGGCTTTCGACGAAATCGTATGCGGGCAGGATGAGGCCCGCCTCCGCCATCGCCGCGATCATGCGGTCGGGCAGGATACCATTGGCGTCGGCGGCGATCGTGAAGCTCAACCGGGGGTCCTCGTCAGGGGTCAAACGCATCCGGACGTGCGGGAAATACTAGCCTTTTACGGCTATCCGATGGACGCCTTGACGGAAAGGCCATTGCGGAATATGAGCATCACTTATCCCGTGGTGATTTGAGCCGGCCGGCTTGCAGCCACGTTAAATAAGTCGCTAAACAGGCCGGGGACCTCTGTGATCCCGGCCCGTGGATATATCCAGGCCGGTTTTTTTGTGACCGTTTTCGACGAGACGGTCATGTCGGAGGTACCTATGTCGAAGTCGCCTGCCACTTACCGTCCCGAAACCCGCCTGGTCCATTCCGGCACCCTGCGCTCGCAATTCGGCGAGACGTCGGAGGCGCTGTTCCTGACCCAGGGCTACGTCTACAACAGCGCCGAGGAGTGCGAGGCGCGGTTCAAGGGCGAGGATCCCGGCTTCATCTATTCGCGTTATTCGAACCCGACCATCTCGATGTTCGAGCGCCGCATGATCGAGCTAGAAGGCGCCGAAGCGGCGCGTTCGGCGGCGACCGGCATGGCCGCGGTGACGACCGCGATCCTGGCGCCGCTGAAGACCGGCGACCACGTGGTCGCCTCCCGCGCGCTGTTCGGCTCGTGCCTCTACGTCATTCAGGATCTGTTGCCGCGCTACGGCATCGAAACCACGCTGGTCGACGGCCTCGATCTCGACCAGTGGCAGCGGGCCTTGCGGCCGAACACCAAGACGTTCTTCCTGGAGAGCCCGACCAACCCGACGCTCGACGTGCTCGACATCCCCGGCATCGCCGAGATCGCGCACAAGGGCGGCGCGCGGCTCGTCGTCGACAACGTGTTTGCGACGCCGATCTGGCAGAGCCCGCTCGCGCTAGGGGCCGACGTCGTGGTCTATTCCGCGACCAAGCACATCGACGGCCAGGGCCGCTGCCTCGGCGGCATCATCCTGTCGTCGGAAGCCTTCGTCGCCGAGCACCTCCACAATTTCATGCGCCAGACCGGGCCGTCGATCTCGCCGTTCAACGCCTGGGTCTTGCTCAAGGGCCTGGAGACGCTGGCCGTGCGCGTGCGCGCGCAGACCGACACCGCGGCACGCGTTGCGGAAGTGCTGGCCGGCCATCCGAAGATCTCGCGATTGATCTATCCCGGCCGCGCCGATCATCCGCAGGCAGCGCTCGTGAAGAAGCAGATGCGCGGCGGCTCGACGCTGGTCGGCTTCGAGGTCAAGGGCGGCAAGGCGGCCGCGTTCCGCGTGCTCAACGAGCTCAAGCTTGCGAAGATCTCGAACAATCTCGGCGACGCCAAGAGCCTCGTCACCCATCCGGCGACCACGACGCATCAGCGCCTGAAGCCGGAAGACCGCGCCGCGCTCGGCATCAGCGAGGGCTTCATCCGCTTCTCCGCGGGGCTGGAGCATGCGGACGATCTGATCGAGGATCTGACGGCGGCGCTGGAGAGGGCGTGAGGCGATCGAGCTCCGTAGGGTGGGCAAAGCGAAGCGTGCCCACCATTCACCACCGAGCTGGCGATAGATGGTGGGCACGGCGCGCGAAGAGCGCGCCTTTGCCCACCCTACGGCTACGCAGCCGAACTACATCGGCCGGTACGCCCGCACGTCCCCGGGCACGTTGACCCCGAGCTTGATCTGGCCGACGGAGCGGATGATGTCGTCGCCGAGGAGCTGGGCGAAGCAGGCATAGCCCCAATCGTTCATATGCAGGCCGTCGGCGATCACGAAGCTCTCGACCGGGATCGATTGATTCTCGTGCCAGTCGCGCATCACCTCGAAGCGCGGGAAGATGCCGACGTGACGGAGCTCAGCGACCTTGCCGAGCAGCTTCACCATCTTGCCGGCACTCTCCTTGCGCTGGTTGACGGCCGGCGAATATTGCGGATCGACGAGCACGATATCGGCGCCGCCGGCGGCCTGGATGCGGGCGATGCCGTCCTCGACCATCTTGGCGGTGTCGCCGGGATCGAGATTGCGCAGCACGGCGTTGGTGCCGACCTGCCAGATCACCATGTCCGGATGCACGTCGATCACCTCCTTCTGGAGGCGCTTCATCATCTCGGGCGCGTCCTCGCCGCCGACGCCGGCATTGATGACGGTGATGTCCGCGGTCGGATATTGCCGGCGCAGCTGCGCCGCAAGACGGTTCGGATAGTTGAAATCGGGCGAGCTTGCGCCGTAGCCGGCGGTCGACGACGAGCCGAACGCGACGATCACGACAGGCTTGCCGGCGACGAGCTTGCCCGCGACATGCGGCAGCGAGCCCATCGCCTTCGCGCCGCCCTTCGGCGGCAGGCAGGGGACGCGGTTGAAGACGTCACCGGCGGATTTCGCGACCTGCTTCACCTTGTCGATGGCGCGCGCGGTGATGCCGCGCTGTTCGGGAGATGTCGCGGCGACGGTGGTCTGGGAGGGCGATGCCGGAGCGGGATTAGCGGCCTGCGCGGGCGCGGGCGTTGCCTGCGCGGCCTGCGCCTGCGCGCGCGACTGCGAAACAGGAGTCAGCAACAGCAGCGCCGCCGCCACGGGTGCTGCCAGCCATGCCGTCAGGCAAAAAGGGCGGATAGAACTCATTAACACTAGACCTCAATTTTGCTGCTGGGCCGGCCCCAGATGGGCTGCGTCGATCACGAACTGTGCCAACGCCCGGCCAAGGCAATCGTGGACCTGTTTCGCGAGCTCAGGCCCGCGGGACGGGCTGAACAGGTCGAACTGACCCTGATCATTCCACTGCCGCATGATCGCGAAACGGTCGAACAGCGGGATGTCGTGCTCCTGTGCCACCACCCGCATATTGTCGAGATAGGGCGGCACCGAGATCATGGTTTCGGTACGCGGGCTGTACTGCAAGTTCATCAACACGACGTCAGCCCCTGCATTTTGCAATGCGGAAACCCCTCCGGTCACCGCACCGCGAAAATCGTCGGGATCGATTGCTCGGATAGCATCCACGGTCCCGGTCTGCCAGATGACCAAAGTAGGCCTTTTTGCTTCCATCAGCTTAACGAAGCTGGCGGCCGCCTCCTCTGCCGTCTTCTTGCTCTGTATTTCTACGGAGACGTGCACAACTTCCGATGGCGACAGCTTGTCCTTCAAAATGGCCTGCATGCGTGCCGGATAGGAAGCGTCCTCGGAGGCCGGAATCGTGGTCGAACGGCTGCCGATGACCAGGATTTCGAGCGGTTTGCCGGCCTTGATGGCGTCGGCGACCTTGGGAAGCTGGCTTTCGCTGGTGAGCAGATAGGACGGCAATTCGCAGGCTGCGGGCGCGGCCGGAGCGGGCGGCGCAGCATCCTCCGCGCGCGCCGACGGCGCGGCGAGGCCACCGCATAGCAGGATCAGGCTCAGGAGAACCTTCGCCTTCATCAGCCCCCTCCCGCCAGATCGGCGTTGCCGACGGCGTTCTTGGTTTTCGCACCGCTCTTGTCAGCTACGCGCTTGTACCACGAAATCACCCAGGCCACGCCCCACATGATCAGGATTCCGGAGAGACTAATCACCGCATGCATGACGGCGCCGCCGGAGACCTCGGCCAGGATGAAATGACCGGCGAAGGCCAGGAACACGCCGAGGCAGAAGATCTCCAGGGAATGCGAGCCGCACAGGATCAGCGGCCGCAGCCAGGGCGATTTCAGGCCCGGCCAGTCGCGCGGCAGGAAGCGCACGGTGAGCGCTGCCAGCGCCAGGAAATGCGTGAAGCGCAGCACGTCGAGGTCGGTCTTGTCGATCGGATACATCCACTGCTCGAGCCGCTTCGGCATCAGATGCGAGAGCTGCGGCACATACCAGGTCAGCGTCACGTAGAACGCCGCGACGATATAGGCGATCGCGATCCACATCGTCACCGGTGAAGCCAGAATACGCGACATGCGCCGCGCACCTCCAAGCGCACACCATGCACCGAAGACGAACAGCAATTGCCAGGCCAGCGGATTGAACGCCCAGAAGCCGTTCGGATAGGCGGAGAAGTAGAGGTCGTATTCCCAGGTGACCGCGTAGAGCACGACCGAGAGGCCGAGCGTGACATCGGGCTTCCACTTCATCGACCACAGGATCAAAGGCAGCGCCAGCATCAGCACGATGTAGAGCGGCAGCACGTCCATGTTGACGGGACGGAAGCGCAACAGCAGCGCCTGCACGATGGTGACGTCGGGCTGCTTGAGAAAGTCCATGATGCCCATCTCTTCAGTGTAGAGCGGGTTCTCGAAGCTGGTCGCGACGTAGGAGATCTCGGCGAGGAAGATCGTGAACAGGAAGACGTGGGCGACATAGATCTGCCAGACCCGGCGCATGATGCGCGCGGTGGCGATGACGACGCCGCTCTCCAGCATCGCGCGGCCGTAGACGAAGGCGGCGGTGTAGCCGGAGATGAAGATGAATATCTCGGTGGCGTCGCTGAAGCCGTAATTGCGGATCGTGAACCAAGTCAAAAGACTCGACGGCAGATGGTCGATGAAGATCAGCCACAGCGCGAGGCCGCGGAACAGGTCGAGCCGGAGCTCGCGCTCGCCGATGGCGGGCAGAGAGATGGCCGGCGCGGCCGCACGCGGCTTTGCATCCGCAGGCTTGGCCCCCGCGATCGTCGATCCCGTCACTTGGTCCGCAATGGTCATCGGGGCCTGGAAACCCTCACACAAATCGCGACGTTATAGGGATTGTACCGGTCCGGCCGTCGTCTCGCAAAGCGGCCGGATCACATAAGGGTGTCTTTCTTTGGGGTGTCTTTCTCCGCGAATTCTGGCGGGACGATGTCGCGAAAGCCGCTTGCGGCGTTTGGTTCCCGGCCGGGTTTTCGTTATGATGGCAGCCATGTACCGCGCCGTGACCCGCCAGATCGAAGTGACCGTCGAGCCGAACTTTGTTCCGGAACAGTCGTCGGCCGACCGCTCCCGCTACTTCTGGTCCTACACCATCGTCATCACCAATTCGGGCGAGGAGACCGTGCAGCTCAAGACGCGGCACTGGATCATCACCGATGCCACCGGCCGCCAGCAGGAGGTGAAGGGCGAGGGCGTGGTCGGCGAGCAGCCGACCCTGGCCCCCGGCGAGCGCTTCGAATACACCTCCGGCGTGCCGCTTTCGACCGCCTCCGGCTTCATGACCGGCCGCTACCAGATGGTCAGCGAAAGCGGCGAACGCTTCGAGATCGACGTGCCGACGTTTTCGCTGGATAGCCCGGACAACAAGCGGGTGTTGAACTAGGGGCGGGGCCGTGGGGTGGGCAAAGCGAAGCGTGCCCACCATTTCGGTGGTGACGCGGAAAGATGGTGGGCACGCTTACGCTTTGCCCACCCTACGATGTCCGAGCACTTGGCAGGCTGTTTCCCCGTCGTCATTGCCAGCGCAGCGAAGCAATCCAGACTGCCACTGCGGAAAGACTCTGGATTGCTTCGCTGCGCTGGCAATGACGGACGATAGAGTTACGCGTCCTCCACGCCCGCCTCATCGGGCGTGAAATCGTACACCGACGAGCAGAACTCGCAGGTGACAACGACCTTGTCGTCCTTGACCATCGCGGCGCGATCGTCCGGCGAGAAGCTCTTCAGCATCGCGGCGACCGCATCGCGCGAGCAGGAGCATTGCGCCTTCAGGACCAGCGGCTTGAACACGCGCACGCCACGCTCGTGGAAGAGGCGGTAGAGCAGCCGCTCGCCGGACAGTTCCGGATCGATCAGCTCGACGTCCTCGACGGTCTCGACCAGCGAGCGCGCCTCGACCCAGGCGTCATCTTCGGCGACGGCGTGCACTTCGGCGCCCTCGGGCGCATCGCCGGGATGCAAGTCCGCCTGCCGCGCGCGCTCCGGCGCCTTCGGCAGAAACTGCATCAACATGCCGCCGGCGCGCCAGCGATGCCTGCCGCCGTCGTTCGAGCGCCACTCCTCGCCGACCGCAAGACGCACGCGCGTCGGGATCTGCTCGGAGCGCAGGAAATATTCGTGGGCGGCGTCTTCGAGGCTGCCGCCGTCGAGCGCGACCAGACCCTGGTAGCGGCTCATGTCGGGGCCCTGGTCGATGGTCATGGCGAGATGGCCGCGGCCGAGCAGCGCGCCGGAATCCTTCGCCGTGCCCAGGCGCGAGGCGTCAAAGCGGGCATAGGCGCGAAGCTGGTCCGGCGCCTTGTAGTCCACCACCAGGAACGACACCGGGCCGTCGGTCTGGGCCTGGAGGATGAAGCGGCCCTCGAATTTCAGCGCCGAGCCGAGCAGCGTCGTCAGCACGATGGCCTCGCCGAGCAGCTTGCCGACGGGCGCGGGATAATCGTGCTTGGTCAGGATGTCGTCGAGCGCCGGACCGAGCCGCACCAGCCGGCCGCGCACGTCGAGCGCGTCGACCTCGTAGGGCAGCGCGGCGTCGTCGATCGGAACCGCTGATGGTGCGCGAACCGGGCCTTCCGGCCTGGTTTTCATGTCAGGGGATTGGGAATCCATGGCCGTCTATCTGGGGTCGGTGGGTGGGAAATGGAAGGGGTTCCGGCTGCATCCGGCAATGCAGAATGGACGTATGCAAGGACGGCAACCTCCGCGTCGTCCTGGCGTTCGCCAGGACGACAGTTGCATGTGAGGCGGCCGCCAAGCCTACGCCAAACTTACTTCACCGCGTCAAAACACCAGGCCAGAATACCCTTCTGCGCGTGCAGGCGGTTTTCGGCCTCGTCGAACACGACCGATTGCGGACCGTCGATCACCTCGTCGGTGACCTCCTCGCCGCGATGGGCGGGCAGGCAGTGCATGAACAGCGCGTCGGGCTTGGCCAGCGACATCAGTTTGGCATTGACCTGGTAGGGCTTGAGCACGTTGTGGCGGTGCTCGCCCTCCTTGTCGCCCATCGACACCCATGTGTCGGTGACGACGCAATCGGCGCCGCGCACGGCGGCTTCCGGATCGGTGCCGAGCATGATCGGCGCGCCTGAAGCCTTGATCCAGTCGCGCATCGCCTTCTTCGGCGCAAGCTCCGGAGGCGTTGCGACATTGAGCTGAAACTTGAAGCGCTCCGCGGCATGCGCCCAGGACGCCAGCACGTTGTTGTCATCGCCGGTCCAGGCCACCGTCCGGCCCTCGATCGGGCCGCGGTGCTCCTGATAGGTCAGAAGGTCGGCCATCACCTGGCAGGGATGCGAGCGCCGCGTCAGGCCGTTGATGACGGGCACGGTCGCGTTGGCCGCAAGCTCGAGCAAGGCGTCGTGGTTGAGGATACGGATCATGATGGCGTCGACATAGCGCGACAGCACGCGCGCGGTGTCGGCGATGGTCTCGCCGCGGCCGAGTTGCATCTCGGCGCCGGTGAGCATGATGGGCTCGCCGCCGAGCTGGCGCATGGCGACGTCGAACGACACCCGCGTACGGGTCGACGGGCGCTCGAAGATCATCGCCAGCGTCTTGCCTTCGAGCGGCCTCACCGGCTGATGCGCCTTCTGCTTCGCCTTCATGGCGGAGGAGGCATCGAGCATGCTCTTGAGCTCCGACAGCGGGAGCTCGTTGATATCGAGGAAGTGCTTCGGCGACTTGCTCATCAGCTTGCCGCCCGCTTGGTCTGACTGGACGAGATCGCGGCGCAGGCGCGTTCGAGCCGCCCGACGCTGTCCTCAATCTCGGCTTCGGTGACGATCAAGGGCGGCAGGAAACGCACGACATTGTCGCCGGCGCCGACCGTGAGCAGCTTCTCGTTGCGCAGCGCCGCGACGAGATCGCCTGATGGCACCACGGCCTTGATGCCGATCAGGAGGCCCTCGCCGCGCACCTCGCTGACGACATCGCCATGACGGTCGATCACGGAGGCGAGCTTCTGCTTGAGCAGCAGCGACATCTTCTGCACGTGATCGAAGAAGCCGGGCTTCAGCATGACGTCGAGCACGGCATTCGCAGCCGAGATCGCGAGCGGATTGCCGCCGAAGGTCGATCCGTGCGAGCCGGGACCCATGCCGGCCGCCGCGTCCGCGGTGGCCAGGATCGCACCGATCGGGAAGCCGCCGCCGAGCGCCTTGGCCAGCGACATCACGTCAGGTGTGACGCCGGTACGCCGATGCGCGAACAGATCGCCGGTGCGGCCCATGCCGGTCTGCACCTCGTCGAAGGCGAGCAGCAGGCCCTTCTCGTCGCAAAGCTGGCGCAATGCCTTGAGGAACGCAGGCGTTGCGGAACGCACGCCGCCCTCGCCCTGAATCGGCTCGATCAGGATGCCGGCGGTCTGCGGACCGATTGCCTTCTTCACGGCCTCGATGTCGCCATGCGGGACCTGGTCGAAGCCATCCATCGGCGGACCAAAACCTTCGAGATATTTTGCAGATCCCGTCGCAGCCAGCGTCGCCAGCGTGCGGCCATGGAAGGCGCCTTCGAAGGTGATGATGCGGTAACGTTCCGGATGCCCCTTGGAGAAGTGATGATGGCGGACCAGCTTGATCACACCTTCCAGCGCCTCGGCGCCGGAATTGCAGAAGAACACGAAGTCCGCGAAGCTTTCATTGCACAGGCGCGCAGCGAGCTTCTCGCCGTCCGGACTCTGGAACAGGTTCGACATGTGCCAGAGTTTTGTGGCCTGCTCCTGCAGCGCCTTGACCAGCGCGGGATGGGCATGGCCGAGCGCGTTCACGGCGACGCCCGAGGTAAAATCGAGATAGCGATCGCCATTGGTCGCAATCAGCCAGCAGCCTTCGCCGCGCTCGAAACCGAGGTCGGATCTGGCGAAAACGGGAAGCAAATGCGGCGCTGCGCTGTTAGTCATGACGATCACTTGATGTTGCGGACGGCCTGAACACGCTCACGCAGCGCACCATTGACCGGCCCGGAAAACGAAACGTGCCGCCTTTTAAGGGCGGCACGTGACACTATCTTATGCCTGGTGAAACCGGTGTCAATGCCGCCCGAAAGCCTCGCGAAACGCTGAATCCGTAGTCTTGCGGAGCCGAAATTGCGGGGTTTTCGCCACGGAACATGTGGAAGCGAGTCGGCGGACTCTTGCGCGTGAGTCACGCCATATTGTAGCGTTTGGCTTGTCAGATACGACATCTCGTGCAGTGTTTCTGATCCTCTAAGTCCTCATGTACCGGCGTAGACGTTCGGGCGTTATCGGCGCGCCCGGCGAGCCTTAAGGGATTCTGACGGCACGGGTTTTTCGAGGCTTAGGCATTCGCCGCGAGGCGCCAGGATGGCAGCCGCACGGCGAGGGAAAGGGTGCAATGACGGTTTTGACCTGGTCCGACGATCGCGTCGAGCAGTTGAAAAAGCTCTGGGAGGCCGGATTATCGGCCAGCCAGATCGCAGCCGAGCTCGGGAACGTGACCCGCAATGCCGTGATCGGCAAGGTACACAGGCTCGGCCTATCCGGCCGCGCCAAGAGCCCCTCATCGGCGGCTCCGCGGCCGCGCAAGGCGCGCCCCGCGCAGCACATGATGCGGGTGAGCCGCCCCATTGCGCGCGGCAACACCGCGCTGGCGCAGGCCTTCGAGGTCGAGGTGGAGGCCGAACCGGTCACCTACGACAACGTGGTGCCGATGAGCCAGCGGCTGTCGCTGCTGGAGCTGAACGAGGCGACCTGCCACTGGCCGGTCGGCGATCCCTCGAGCCCGGATTTCTTCTTCTGCGGCGGCAGGGCGCTGTCGGGCCTGCCCTACTGCGCGCAGCACTCGCGCGTGGCATATCAGCCCGCCGCGGATCGCCGGCGCGCACCGGCGAAGCCCTCGCGGTGAGTTTGTCGCTCTAGCTGATTGCAAAGACGGCGCCGTCACGCGATGACGGATCGACACACTCCGATGTCGTCCCGGCGAAGGCCGGGACCCATAACCACCAGCAGATGTGGTTACGGGGACACGGAGTTACCCTTGTCGCGCAAACAATTGCGCCCTGGGGTTATGGGTCCCGGCCTTCGCCGGGACGACACCGATATCGTGGCGACAGCTCGCCAAACCAACTCGCCCCTAGCTTACGTCTGCTCCGCCTTCGCAAAGCGATCATCCAGCGCGTAGCCGGCGCCGCGGACGGTGCGGATGGGATCCTGCTCGCGGCCGAGATTGAGCAGCTTGCGCAGGCGGCCGATGTGGACGTCGACGGTGCGCTCGTCGATGTAGATGTCGCGGCCCCAGACGCTGTCGAGCAGCTGCTCGCGCGAGAACACGCGGCCGGGATGCTCCAGGAAGAACTCCAAGAGGCGATATTCGGTCGGGCCGAGGTCGATCGGCCGGCCCGAGCGCGCGACGCGGCGCTTGTCGCGATCGAGCTCGATGTCGCCATAGGCCAGCACCGTGGCGAGCCGCTCCGGGCTTGCGCGCCGCAGCAGGCCCTTCACGCGTGCCAAGAGCTCCGGCACCGAGAACGGCTTGACGATGTAGTCGTCGGCGCCGGTCGCAAGACCCCGCACCCGCTCGCTCTCCTCGCCGCGCGCGGTGAGCATGATGATCGGGAGCTGCTTGGTCTCGGGCCGGGTCCGCAGCCGGCGGCACAGCTCGATGCCCGACAGGCCCGGCAGCATCCAGTCGAGTACGATCAGATCGGGGATGTGTTCCTTGAGGCGGGTGTCGGCGTCGTCGCCGCGCATCACCGTCTCCACATCATAGCCGTCGCCTTCGAGGTTGTAGCGGAGAAGCTCGGTGAGAGCTTCCTCGTCCTCAACCACCATAATGCGTGCGCCCATGGTGTCGTCGCTCCTTAAGTCTTCAGGTATTCGGGACCGTCGTGGCGAAGGTCGTCATGTCGCCCTTCGGTCGCTTGTCGGTGATCGCCTGGCCCTCGATCATGTAGAACACGGTCTCGGCGATGTTGGTGGCGTGGTCGCCGATCCGCTCGATGTTCTTGGCGCAGAACATCAGATGGATGCAGAACGAGATGTTGCGCGGATCCTCCATCATGTAGGTGAGGAGCTCGCGGAACAGCGAGGTGCAGATGGCGTCGACTTCCTCGTCGCCCTTCCACACCGCCATCGCCGCCGGCAGATCATGCGCGGCATAGGCGTCCAGCACCGACTTGACCTGCTGCTGCACGAGGTCGGTCATGTGCTCGAGGCCGCGGAACAGCTTGAGCGGATGGAAATCCGTCTCCAGCGCCGCGACGCGCTTGCCCATGTTCTTGGCAAGGTCGCCGATGCGCTCGAGATCGGTCGCAACGCGCATGGCGCCGACGATCTCGCGCAGATCGACCGCCATCGGCTGGCGGCGGGCGATGGTGAGCACGGCGCGCTCCTCGATGCGCTTCTGCAGCGCGTCGAGCTCGGTGTCGGTGGCGACGACGCGCTGGCCGAGCGCGACGTCTCGGCGGATCAGCGCGTCGACGGAATCGACGATCATGCGCTCGGCGATCCCGCCCATCTCGGCGACGAGCCGGGTGAGCTCCTGGAGGTCGGTGTCGAAGGCCTTTGCGGTATGTTCAGAACCCATGTCCCGTCTCCTCAGCCGAACCGGCCGGTGATGTAATCCTGCGTGCGCCGGTCGCTCGGCGACGTGAAGATCTTGCTGGTGTCGTCGAACTCGATCAGCTCGCCGAGATACATGAACGCGGTCTTGTCGGAGACGCGCGCCGCCTGCTGCATGTTGTGGGTGACGATCGCGATCGTGTAGTTCTCGGACAGTTCCTGGATCAGCTCCTCGACCTTGGCGGTCGAGATCGGGTCGAGCGCCGAGCAGGGCTCGTCGAACAGGATCACCTCGGGCCGCACCGCGACGGTGCGGGCGATGCAGAGGCGCTGCTGCTGGCCGCCGGAGAGCGACAGGCCGGAGGCGTTGAGCTTGTCCTTGACCTCGTTCCACAGCGCGCCGCCGCGCAGCGCCTTCTCGACGCGGTCGTCCATCTCGGACTTCGAGATCTTCTCGTAGAGGCGGATGCCGAAGGCGATGTTCTCGTAGATCGTCATCGGGAACGGCGTCGGCTTCTGGAACACCATGCCGACGCGGGCGCGCAGCAGGTTGAGGTCGAGCTTGCCGTCGAGGATGTTGGTCTGGTCGAGCATGAGCTGGCCGGTGGCGCGCTGCCCCGGATAGAGGTCGTACATCCGGTTGAAGATGCGCAGCAGGGTCGACTTGCCGCAGCCGGACGGGCCGATGAACGCGGTGACGCGGTTGGTGCCGAGCGTCAGGTTGATGTTCTTCAGCGCGTGGTGCTCGCCGTAATAGAAGTTGAGGTTGCGCACCGTCACCTTGGCCGGCGCTTCCGGCAGCAGCGGCGCCTGGGGCAGCCCACCGGCCGCGCTCATCGATACGGAAAGCTCACTCATTTTGCGGTCCTCTCGGCGCCAAGGATGCGTGCGCCAATATTCAGGGCAAGCACGGTAATCGTGATCAGCAGCGCGCCGCTCCAGGCGAGCTGCTTCCAATAGGCGTAGGGGCTCTGGACGAAGTTGTTGATGGTGACCGGCAGGTTCGCCATCGTCTTGTTCAGGCCAAGACTGAAGAACTGGTTCGACAGCGCGGTGAAGAGCAGCGGCGCGGTCTCGCCGGCGACGCGGGCGGTGGCTAGCAACACGCCGGTGATGAGGCCGGAGCGGGCGGCACGATAGGCGATCCGCTTGATCACCAGCGAGCGCGGCAGGCCGAGCGCGGACGCCGCCTCGCGCAGCGCGTTCGGCACCAGCAGCAGCATGTCCTCGGTCGTGCGCAGCACCACCGGGATGACGATGACGGCGAGCGCGAGGCTGCCTGCGATCGCCGAGAAGCCGCGCATCGGCACCACCACCGCGCCGTAGATGAACAGGCCGATGATGATCGAGGGCGCCGAGAGCAGGATGTCGTTGATGAAGCGGATCACCGAGGTCAGGCGGTCGTTGCGGCCGTATTCGGCGAGATAGGTGCCGGCGAACAGGCCGAGCGGCGCGCCAATGCCGACGCCGAGCACGGTCATGATGATCGAACCGACGATGGCGTTGCGCAGGCCGCCTTCGGTCGAGCCCGGCGGCGGCGTATCTGCCACGAAAATCTCGAGGTTCAGACCGGCGATGCCGTTGTAAAGCAGCGTGATCAGGATCAGCGCAAGCCAGGTGACGCCGAAGGCGGCGGCGGCGATGCAGAGTCCGCGAACGACGATGTCCTTGCGGCGGCGGCGTGAATAGATCGGGTTCATGGCGTTAGTTCCCCGCCTTCTTTTCCAGCCGCATCAGCATCAGCCGTGCCGCTGCGAGCACGAAGAACGTCAGCACGAACAGCAGCAGGCCGAGCAGGATCAGGCCGGACTGGTGCAGGCCGTCGCTCTCGGCGAACTCGGATGCGATCGCCGCCGAGATCGTGGTGCCCGGCGCGAAGATCGAGGAGGAGATGCGGAACGAGTTGCCGATGATGAACGTCACCGCCATGGTCTCGCCGAGCGCGCGGCCCAGCGCCAGCATGACGCCGCCGATGACGCCGACGCGGGTGTAGGGGATCACCACGCTGCGCACGACTTCCCAGGTGGTGCAGCCGACGCCGTAGGCGGCCTCCTTCAGCACCGGCGGCACCGTCTTGAATACGTCGACCGAGATCGAGGTGATGAAGGGCAGCACCATGATGGCGAGGATCAGCGCGGCGTTGAACAGGCTGAGATAGGACGGGGGACCCGCGAAGATCGCGCCCAAGACAGGAACGCCGTCGAAGATCTTGATCATGAAGGGCTGGAAGGTGTTGGCCAGGAACGGGCCCAGCACGAAGAAGCCCCACATGCCGTAGATGATCGAGGGAATGCCGGCGAGCAGCTCGATCGCCATGCCGATCGGGCGGCGCAGCCATTGCGGACAGAGCTCGGTGAGGAAGATCGCAATGCCGAGGCCAACGGGAATGGCAATCAGCATCGCGATGAACGAGGTGACGAGCGTGCCGTACATCGGCCCGAGCGCGCCGAGCACGGGCGGATCCGCCGACGGCGCCCAGCGCTGCGTCCACAGGAAGGAGAAGCCGTATTCCTTGATCGCCGGGAAAGCGCCGACGATCAGCGAAACGATGATGCCGCCGAGGATCAGCAGCACCGAGATCGCGGAGAGCCGCGTGATCCAGTAGAAGGTGACGTCGCCGAGCTTGAACGCGCTCAAGGCCTTGGCGCGATCGTACGGTCCGGCGTCGTCGATTACATCGCTCTGAACGGCCATCTCTGCCACGCCGATCCCCTGTACCCGTTATATACGCTTGTTGTTGGTCTTGCGCTCCGGATGCGGCACGGGGCCGATCCGGAGCGGAGGTCTTTTGAGATCCCGGCACCCAGGCCGGGACAGCAGCGCTTAGCTCTTGATCTCGGCAGCCCAGGTCTTCTCGATCAGGGTCACGACGCCCTCGGGCATCGGGATGTAGTCGAGCTCCTCAGCCGCCTTGCCGCCGTTCTTGAAGGCCCAGCGGAAGAACTTGATGGCTTCCTGCGAGGCCGCCTTGTCGGTGGCATCCTTGTGCATGAGGATGAAGGTCGCCGCCGTGATCGGCCAGGACTTCTCGCCGGGCTGGTCGGTCAGGATGACGTAGTAGCCGGGCGCCTTGGCCCAGTCGGCGTTCGAGGCGGCCGCCTGGAAGGCCTCGACGGTCGGCTGCACCGGCTTGCCGGCCTTGTTGACGAGACCGGTGTAGGTCAGCTTGTTCTGCTTGGCATAGGCGTACTCGACGTAACCGATCGAGTTCTTGGTCTGGCCGATGTTGCCGGACACGCCCTCGTTGCCCTTGGCGCCGACGCCGACCGGCCACTCGACGGCCGTGCCCTCGCCGACCTTGCTCTTCCAGTCCGCGCTGGCCTTGGAGAGGTAGTTGGTGAAGTTGAAGGTGGTGCCCGAACCGTCGGAGCGGCGGACGACGGTGATCGCCTCCGAGGGCAGCTTCAGGCTCGGATTGAGCTTCTTGATCGCGGCATCGTCCCACTTGGTGATCTTGCCGAGATAGATGCTGGCGAGCGTCTCGCCGTCGAACACCATCTCGCCCGGCTTCACGCCCTCGATGTTGACGACCGGAACGATGGCACCCATCACCATCGGCCACTGGACGAGGCCGTCCTTCTCGAGCTGCTCGGCCTTGAGCGGCGCGTCGCTGGCGCCGAAGGTCACGGTCTTGGCCTGGATCTGCTTGATGCCGCCGCCGGAGCCGATCGACTGGTAGTTCAGACCGTTGCCGGTCTCTTTCTTGTAGGCGTCAGCCCACTTGGAATAGATCGGGAACGGGAACGTCGCGCCGGCGCCGGTGATATCGGCAGCAAAGGCTGCCGTCGTCGATGCGGCGACCAAGCCGGCAGCGACGATCGTTTTGAGGAAATTCATGCTGGTCTCCATACAGGGGAGCGAAGCGCCATCCGCGCCCGATCGCGCTCCCCGTGCCGCCCCTTTAGGAGCGGTCGGCTGTGCTTTTACGAAGGTTTCGTGACAGTCGGATGACAACCACAAGCAATTGAAATCGCTTGAGTTTCATGTCGTCGCCGGAGCCCTGGCCTGGGGAAAACAGGCGGTGAAAGTGGCGCCCTGTTTGGGCACGCTTTCGATCAAAAGCCGGCCGCGATGCCGGTTAAGAATATGTTTCACCAGCGATAATCCGAGCCCGGTCCCGCCCTGCAAGCGGCTGTCGCCGACATCGACCCGGTAGAACCGCTCGGTCAGCCGCGGCAGGTGCTCGGGCGCGATACCGGGGCCGAAATCCCGGACCATGACCCGGATTTCCTGAGTTCCATCAGTGGCGGCGCCTGAGGTTAGTGACACGATGACGCGTCCGCCCGAGGCGCCGTATTTGAGCGCGTTCTCGATCAGGTTCTCGAACAGGCGGAGCAGCTCCTCGCGGTCGCCCGCGATCATCACCGGCGGCTCCGGCAGATGGATCTCGACCTCGACCTGGCGCTCGCGCGCCAGCGGCTCGAGCCCGTCGGCGACCTGGCGGATGATCGGCAGCAGGTCGACCAGGGTGTCGGGGCGCACATGGGCCGACAGCTCGACCCGCGACAGCGAAAGCAGATCGTCGATCAGGCGCGCCATGCGGGTGGCCTGGTTGTGCATGATGCCGAGGAAGCGCTCGCGCGCCTTGGGGTCGTCCTTGGCCTGGCCCTGGAGCGTGTCGATGAAGCCGGACAGCGCGGCGAGCGGCGTGCGCAGCTCGTGGCTGGCATTGGCAACGAAGTCGGCGCGCATCTCCTCGACCCGGCGCAGCGGCGTCTGGTCGTGGAAGGTCATCAGCATGCATTTGTCGGCGCCGCCGAAGGTGGTCGGCACCGGCACCGGCGTGATGATCAGCTCCATCCAGCGATCGACCGGGACATGGTCGAGATAGGTCGCGCGCCGCGGCTCGGTGGTCGCGATCGACTCGCGCAGCGCGGTGATGATCTCCGGCGAGCGCAGCGCGAACTGGGCGAGCTCGTTCCTGCGCAGCGCCGGGGCAAGCTGGGCGGCAGCCGCATTGAGATGGATGACGCGGCCGGCGCGGTCGAGCAGCACCGCCGGATCCGGCATGCCGGCGACGACCGCGGCCACTGCGGCGCTCTCGACCGGGTTGATGCGCCTGACATCGTCGCGCGAGGCGGCGGTGTCGTGCAGTCGCCAGGGGATCAGCGCCGCAGCGGCGATGCAGAGGAACACGGCAACGGCGTGCAACACCGACAATTCGCCGAGCGAGACCACGACCGACAGCGCCAGCGCCGCGGCGATCAGGATGATCGTCGAGTGCCGCAGCCGGTCGGACCAGGGCTGCGCGGTGGGAGAAGATGGGGCGTCAATCGCCATCGGGGCGGGCTTCTCCTAGGGGCTTGTCCTAACGGCTTCGTCCTAAAGGCTTGGTCCTAAAGGCTTGGCGCCGTCAGGCGGTGCCGTCGCTGCGCTCTCTCACATAGGCGGCTTCACGCGCCGGGCCGGGGTCGAGCTTGAGCGCCGCCTGCTGCAAACGCTTCGATCGGGCGCCGATTATAACTTCGCGAAACGTCAGCAAGATTACAGATATGACGAAGGGGGACAGATAATAGAGGACGCGGAACAGGAGCATGCCGCCCAGGAGTTCCTCCCGGTCCATCTGCCAGAGGCCGACCAGCATGGCGGCGTCGAACACGCCGAGGCCGCCGGGCGAGTGGCTGGCAAAGCCGAGCAGGGTGGCCGAGACGAAGATCACGGCAACCACGACGAATCCGAGATTGGGCTCGTCCGGGACCAGCACGTACATCGCGAGCGCGCAGAATCCGAGATCGATGATGCCGATCGCGATCTGGAGCAGCGTCAGCGGTCCGCCTGGCAGCACCACGGTCCAGGGCCCGCGGCCGACCACCCGCGGCTGGGTCCAGACCCAGACCACATAGCCGACCAGTCCCACGATGATCATCAGCGCCAGCGTCCGGTTCAGCCAGGGCGGAAGCTGGTCGATCGAGGCCGCCGCCTCCGGATGGTAGGAGATGCCGAGGCCCAGCACGGCGGCATTGCCGAGCCAGAAGGTCAGGCCGGCGAGGAAGCAGATCTTTGCGACATCGATCGCGTTCAGCCCATAGGCCGAATAGATGCGGTAGCGCACCGCGCCGCCGGTGAAGACGCTGGCGCCGACATTGTGGCCGATCGAATAGCTGGTGAAGGCGGCGAGCGCATTGATGCGGTAAGGCACATGGGCGTGGCCGATCGCACGCACGGCGAACAGGTCGTAGAAGGTCAGGGTGAAATAGCCCGCGGCCACGAACAGTGCCGCCATCGCAATCTGGCTCGGCTCGGTGCTCTTGATCGCCTCGATCACCTCGTTGAAGTCGATGCCGCGCAGCATGTGGTAGAGCACATAGCAAGCGATGCCGATGACCGCGACGCTGATCACAACTCCAAGCTTATGCAGGACTTGCTTCTGGCGCAGAAACGTCATCGCCCTGCGTATGGCTTCCAGCATCTAGACCTCGAACAACGCTTCAGCGGCCAGGACGGCCGGCGAACAGGCAAACGACGCACAGGCACTCAACGAACCCTCGCCGCCGGCTCCGGCATCGCGCATGCCCCCTAACCCTCCACTAGCGCGTTTTGGGGCGGAGTGGAATTCGCCAATTCGAACAAAATCACGTGCCTTCAATATTTTAGGCAGGGTTGCGGGCTCTGGATGCACGGTTTGGCGCTTTCGGCGGCAAGGCTGACGCGAATCTCCATGGCAATCCTGCGCAGACGCCATGAAGTTTTGATGATTTCGGCCGCGCAATGTTCCGTCACGTTTTAAGCCGACGTCAATCTATGGGCCGCGCCCGGCTGTTGAAAGAGGGGCGACGGGGTCGTTCTGGACGGATTTTCCGATGCACCAAACAGGTGCGGCGCAACAGTAGCTTAAGGGGCGGTCAGATAGCCGCGCTGATAGGCACTGGCCTGGTCGTCGAAAATCGCCATGGCCGTCGTCATCCGGCGGAAGCCGAGACGCTCATAAAAGCCCTCTTTGCCAGGCACCGCATAGAGGATGATTTTGCGATGTCCGCGGCATCGCGCCAGCAGCCGCTCGATGATCTCGCGGCCGAGGCCTTGCCCCTGACAGTCCGGGCGCACCGCGACATCACAGAGGTAGGCGCAGTCGCGGCCGTCCGCCAGCGCTCGGCCGGCACCAACCAGCCGGCCTTGGTCGTAAGCGAAGGCACAGAACATGCTGTTGCCGAACACGAGCGCGAGATCGGCTGGTGTCTTGTTGCCGAGCGGTGCGGTGCGGTAGAGCGCGGAAAGCTCGTTCCAGTCGATTGCCGCCGGATCTTCGTTCCAGACGACCGGCATCTGCGTGCCTCCCCGGATCAATGCCGCGCCGCGGTGACGGCTGCGACGATTTCGTCGGTGCCGGGAAAATGGCCCTTGCTGCGGCTGGCGACAATCCTGTCGCCGAGCTTGACCTGAAAGACGCCGCCCTTGCCAGCCACGAGATCCGCCTCCAGCGCCAGTTGCCGGCGCAGCGCTGCGGCGGCTTCCTTCGCACGCTTCTCGTAGCCGCAGGGACGGCAATAGACGATCGTCACATCCGACATCTCATCCTCCTCACGCGGCGAGCTGCGGACGCACCGCTTCGATGCCGGCGATCCAGCCGGCCACCGATCGGCCGATTGCGTCAGCGTGGTCCTCCTGCAGATAGTGCAATCCCGCGCCGAGCCGGATCGACGCGCAACGCGTCAGCGAGGCCGCAAACCGCTCGGCAAATTCCGGCGAGACGAGCGCGCCCGGTTCGCCCGTGAACAGCAGTTTCGGATAGGAAGATGCGGCCAGCGCCGCATGGGCGGATTGGAGCGCCTCATAGACATCGGCAGGCTCGCCTGCGATCGGCAGTTCGCGGGGAAACGCAAGAACGGGGCGACGGCTCTCAGGCGTCGGGAACGGCGTGCGATAGGGCGCCATCTCTTCGTCGCTGAGCTTGCGGACGATTCCGCCGGGCAGAACGCGCTCGACGAACGCATTCGCCTCGAGGATCATGGCCTCACCCTCGCCCGGCGTCCTGAACTTGCGAAAGACCGCCCTCGCTGCCTCGGCATGATCTTGCTCCTCCGCGACCTCGGTATGGTGGAAATCCTGCCAGGTCGGCATCGGGCGGATGAATTCCATGAAGGCTAATCCGCGTACGAAATCCGGCCGGCGCGCGGCGAGATGAAATGCGAGCGCCGTGCCCCAGTCCTGCGCGACGAGATAGGCCGATGTGACGCCGCGCTGTTCGATGAACGCATCGAGATAGCGGACATGGTCGAAGAAGCGGTAGGCGATGTCAGGCTTACCGGATTGGCCGAAGCCGATGAGATCGGGCGCAATGCAATGCGCGACCGGTGACACCAACGGCAGGATGTTGCGCCAGATGTGCGACGAGGTTGGGTTGCCGTGCAGGAACAGCGCGACCGGCGCATCCTGCGCACCCGTCTCGCGGTAAGCTATGCTGCTTCCCAGCACGGGCGCTCTGCGAATCTCGATCTCGATTGGCTTGCTCATGTCAGCTCCTTGAACACGGTCTGAAATGCGATGGTCTTGAAACGTTCGAGCGCTTTCGGATTGCGATCGACCTTCATGCGCAGGATCGCGCCCTGCCAGGACGCGAGCAGGAAGTCGGCAAGCTCCCCGGGCTCGAAATCGGATGCGATCTCGCCGCGCGCCTGAGCCTCGGCGATGCAGGCCGCGAACGGCACGCGCCATTCGGCAAAAATCTCGGTCAGGCGCGTACGCAGCATTTCGCTGCTGCCGGTCGCCTCCAGGCTGAGATCGCCGATCAGACACCCACGGCCATAACCGTCGGCCTCGAGCCGGCCGGTGATGATGTCGAGATAGCGCTTGAGGCGCGCGCGCGGCGTCAGCGTCGTGTCCTCAAGCGCTTCTGCGACCAGCCCCCTGGTGACGTCGAAGTAGCGGTCGAGCACCTCCGAAGCGAACGCTTCCTTGGAGCGGAAATGGTTGGTGAAGGACCCCTGCGGCGCGCCCGCCGCAGCGGTGACGTCGCGCACGCTGGTGCCGTGATAGCCGGTTCGGAACATGACCTTGAGGCCGGCGTCGAGGATGGCGTCTTTGAGCGAAGGCTTTGGCATGAGCAAAAGAATACGTACGTACGTATTAATGTCAAGCGTAGTTTCATCGCTCGGCGATTTCGCACTCCGATCAGGCTGTTATCGCAATGTTGGATCTGGAACTGATGGGATGAGCCTCGCCTAGCGCGCCGATGGCGGTACGCTCCCTCCCCCGCAAGGGGGGAGGGAGCGAGAGAGCGATGGCCTCACGCGAACCAAGGACTCAAGCCGCCGGCTGGCTCCGCGAGACCACCCGGTCGCGCAACCAGGCGCCGATGGTGCAGCCGACCAGGTAGCAGGCGAACATGATGAGGCCGAGGTCGAGCCAGTAGCCGAAGCGGCCGGGGACCACATGCGCGAGCGAGGCCGCGACCAGCGCTACGGCGAGCGCGGCGAGCCAGCGCGCGGTGACCTTCGAGGTGCCGTTGCCGCGCTGGACCACCGAGATCCAGCCCATGCAAAAGCCCAGCACCAGCGATCCGATCAGCCAGCCCAGATGGAACGAAACGAGATAGGGCATCGTCACCTCACCAGAAATTCGATGCGGCGGTTCTGCGCCTTGCCGTCGTCGGTGTCGTTGCCGGCGACGGGCTGCGTGCTGCCATAGCCGATCGCGGTGAAGCGGCTGGCGGGCAGGCCGGCCTTGACCAGATAGTCGATCACCGCCTGCGCGCGCTTCTCCGAGAGTGCCTGGTTGAACGCGTCCTCACCGTCGGCATCAGTGTGCCCGGCGACGTCGATATTGGTGGTGGGACAGCGCAGCGCCGTCTCGATCAGATGGTCGAGGATTCCCGCCGAGTCCGGATCGATGTCGGCGCGCTTGGTGGCGAAGCGGATCTTGCCCTTATTCAGGAGCTCGGAGAACAATTGCTGGCAGACGGTGCCGTCGACCGGGCCTGCCGCGGGCTTCACCGTGATTTCCGGCTTGTACTGCCAGTTTTTCGGGAAGTCCTTGCCAAGGCCCGCGCGGATATCGTTGCCGGCGCCTTCATAGAGCGCATCGCCCGACAGCTTCACCTCGCGATCGGACACCACGAGCGTGCCGGTCGACAGCCGCGACAGCGCCCCGAGCGCTGCGACCACGGCGGGGTTGAAGGCGCCGGGGGCGCCGAGGCTGGCCTTGAGATTGTCGACGACCTTCTCGTTGAAGAATTTTCGCGACGCGCTGGTTGCGATCGCCGCGTGGACGTTGTTGTCGGGAACATAGCCGGTCAGCGTCACGGTCGCGGCAACCGGATCCTTGTAGGCCTGGAAGATATAGGGCGGCGCCTTGATGTCGTTGGCGGCGATCAAGAACCCTTCCGGCAAGTTCTTCAGCGCGGCCGCGATCGCCTCGCGTCCGCCGAGATCGCGCGCCATGCCCGACAGGTTGATCTTGGTGTCGGAGATCGTGATCTTGCCGTCCTTGAGCTTGCCGATCTGGTCGAGCAGCAGCATCGCGGCGGCCTCGAAGCGCGGCGGCGCGCCACGTGCCAGCCCCATCTGATCGGCGACCTCGACGCCGCCGACCTCCTTGCGTGCCGCCTCCGTCAGGCGGGCCTTGATCGACGGCAAGGGCGCGGAGCCCGACAGCGTCACCCGCACCACGTCACGCTCGGCGTTCCAGACGAAGGGTTTTGCCTCGGCAACGAGGCGGGTCCGGTCGTCGACCAGGCGCACGCCCGGGACGATCTCCACCGCCATTACCGCGTCCCGGCGCCCTTCCTCGGAAAAGGCGTCCGCGGCCAGGCTGACATCGCGGCCGTCCACCGCGATCCGGGTCTTGTCCAGAACGGTCTCCTTGAGCGCCGCCGAGCTGCGGGCGGACAGGTCCGCCTCGACCGGTAAGGTGTTATTCCAGGCCGCAAATCCCCACATGACGGCCAGGGGGATCAGCCCTGGCCACCATTTGCTGGCCCACCTGAAAAGCTTCTGCATTCGACGACCCGAACTCTGGAACCGGAGACAAAACAAACCCTTGGCAGGCTGTCAAACCGGAAATGGCGGCCCTCGCAAGGCCTTTGCGTGGACAATTGGAATAACTTTTTCTTCAAGGGTTCTTCCGTAAGTTGAGGACGGAATGCCAGAGTCCGCCAGCGGGTCATGAAACAACTTCGTAACAACGTCATCCGCGCCGGGCTGGGAGCACTCTATTTCAGCGGGGCGCACCACCTGTTGCGCCCGCTTTTGTCGGGCGTCGGCGCCATTTTCATGCTTCACCACGTGCGGCCGGCTCGCGAGGCCACGTTCCAGCCGAACCGACATCTCGAAGTCACTCCGGATTTCCTGCGCGCGACGCTGAGCCATCTGCGCTCGCGCGACATAGACATCGTCAGCATGGACGAGCTGCATGAGCGGCTGGTGCAGGGCAGGTTCACCCGCCGCTTCGCCGCCTTCACCCTCGACGACGGCTATCGCGATAATCTGGACTATGCGCTGCCGGTGCTGCGCGAATTTGACGCGCCTTTGGCGGTCTACGTCGCCAGCGATTTCGCCGAGGGCACGGGGCGGCTGTGGTGGACCGCGCTGGAGGCCGTGATCGCCAGGGCCGAGCAGATCGAGGTGCAGATCGGCAATTCCGCGCTGCGGCTCGACGCGACGACGCCTGCCGCGAAACAGGCGGCGTTCGACCGCCTGCATGACTGGCTGCGCGCGCTGCCGGGCGAGCACGATCTCGCGCGCGAGATCGCAGCGCTCTGCGCCAGGCACGGCGTCGACATGGAAGCGCTGTGCCACACCCTCTGCCTGTCCTGGGACGGGGTGAAGCAGCTGGCCGCAGACCCGCTGGTCACGATCGGCGCGCACTCCATCAGCCATTGCAATCTCGCCAGGCAGAGCGAGGAGATCGCCGCGCAGGAGATGGCGGTGAGCCGCACGCGGATCGAGCGGGTGCTGGAGCGTCCCGTGCTGCACTTCGCCTATCCCTATGGCGACCGCGAGGCGGCCGGGATGCGCGAATTTGCGCTGGCCGCATCGGCCGGCTTTAAGACCGCGGTGACGACGCGGCCCGGCATGCTGTTCGCCGAGAACGCCGGCCACATGACCGCGCTGCCGCGCATCTCGCTCAACGGCAACTACCAGGACACGCGGATCCTGCCGGTGCTGACCTCGGGCGCCGCGACCGCGATGTGGAACGGCTTTCGCCGGATTGCGGCGGCTTAAGTTTCTGTCGTCCACCGCTATCACCGCAATCTCTGCCGTCGTTCTGGCGAAGGCCAGGTCGACGACAAGATTGACTCCCTCCCCCTCCCCGCCCAAAACGAGCGCCACCAAAGGGAGGTACCATGTTCAACGATCTGTTCTCGCTCAAAGGCCGCATCGCACTCGTGACCGGCGGCTCGCGCGGCATCGGCAAGATGATCGCGGCGGGCTTCCTCGCGCAAGGCGCGGCGAAGGTCTACATCACCGCGCGCAAGGCCGGCCCGTGCGAGGCGACGGCGAAAGAGCTCTCGGCTCTCTATGACGGCGAGTGCATCGCGCTGCCGATCGACATCTCGACCGTCGAAGGCTGCGACAAGCTCGCCGGCGAAATCATCAAGCTGGAGCCGAAGCTCGACATCCTCGTCAACAATGCCGGCGCCGCCTGGGGCGCTGAGTTCGACGAATTCCCGGAAAGCGGCTGGGACAAGGTGATGGACCTGAACGTCAAGTCGCTGTTCTTCCTGACCAAGGCGCTGGCGAAGCCGCTGCGCGCGGCGGCAAGCGCGGAACATCCGGCCAAGGTCATCAATATCGCCTCGGTCGACGGCATCTTCGTCAATCCGAGCGAGACCTATTCCTACGCCGCCAGCAAGGCCGCCGTGATCCATCTGACCCGGCGCATGGCGACGAAACTGATCAAGGACAACATCAACGTCACCGCGATCGCGCCGGGCGCGTTCAAGTCCGACATGAACCGGGCCGCGCGCGACCATGCGGACGACGTCGCCAAGCGCATTCCGGCGCGGCGCATCGGAACCGACGAGGACATGGCAGGGGTCGCGATCTATCTCGCCTCGCGTGCGGGCGATTACGTGGTCGGCAACACCATCGCCGTCGACGGCGGCGTGGTCTACGCCAATGCCGGGCTGGAGATCGCGGGGTAGGCGTCGCGCGTCAGGGGATTAGGGAGGGCAGGCGGCGGCGCCTCACACTCCGCTGTCATGCCCCGGCTTGACCGGGGCATCCAGTACGCCGCGGCTTCTCGGTATCCTTGCGTTGTCTCTGGAATACTGGATCACCCGCTTTCGCGGGTGATGACAGTCTTCGTATGGCGCGGTCGTCGCGTCTCGCAGGCCGCGCCTACGACTCGATCTTCACGTACTCGAAATCGCCGGGCTTGTTGTCGATGCCGACTTTCGGCGGCGAGATCCAGGAGGCGAACTTGCCGGTTTCGGTGACGGGCTGCATCAGCGAGGTGATGAAGTCGCCGTCGGCTGTCGAAGGCAGCCACTCGTCCTTGCGCTTCGCCCAGGTCGCATCGTCGATCAAAATGCCATCGGGCGTCGCATGGACGTCCTTGAACTCGCCGATGTGGCGGTGGAAGGCGACGTTGGGCAAGGTCAGCTTGAAGTCGTAGCCCGCGGTCGAGATCACCTTGTTCCAGCGCAGCATGCCCTTGACGCAATCCTGGCTATAATCGTCGCGCAGGCGCATGTTGAGCGCAGTCAGCGCCGGCTCGTCGACCAGCTTGATCTCGCCGTTGATGAACTTCAGCACCGGATAGGTGGCGTTCTTGAGCTGGTGATCGTCCTCGATCTGGGTCTCGTGATAGCGGCCCTTGATGCCGGCATTGAAGGCGTTGGCCGCGTTGGTCGAGACCTCCGAGCCGAACAGGTCGAGCGACAGCGTGTAGTGCAGGTTCAGCTTCTTCTGGATGGTCGGAAGATCAATGACGCCGAGCGCGCGGACTTTTGCGATGTCGGTGGGATCGGTGATGCCGGCTTCGCGCATCGCATCGCAGGTGCGCTGCACGACGCGGGTGATGCCGGTCTCGCCGACGAACATGTGGTGGGCTTCTTCCGTGAGCATGAAGCGGCAGGTGCGCGACAAGGGATCGAAGCCCGACTGCGCGAGGCTGTGCAGCTGCATCTTGCCGTCGCGGTCGGTGAAGTAGGTGAACATGAAGAAGGACAGCCAGTCCGGCGTCGCCTCGTTGAAGGCGCCGAGCATGCGCGGCGCGTCCGCGTCGCCGGAGCGGCGGCGGAGCAGATCGTCGGCCTCCTCGCGGCCGTCGCGGCCGAAATATTTCTGCAGCAGATACACCATCGCCCAGAGGTGACGACCCTCTTCCACGTTGACCTGGAACAGGTTGCGCATGTCGTAGAGCGAGGGCGCGGTCTTGCCGAGATGGCGCTGCTGCTCGACCGAGGCGGGCTCGGTGTCGCCCTGGATCACGATCAGGCGGCGCAGCATGGCACGATGCTCGCCCGGCACTTCCTGCCAGGCCGGCTCGCCAAAATGCTCGCCGAACGGAACGACGCGATTTTCTTCCTGCGGCGCAAGCAGGATGCCCCAGCGATATTCGGGCATGCGGACATAGTCGAACTTGGCCCAGCCGCGCGGATCGACGGAATAAGCGGTGCGCAAATAGACCAGCGACTCCTGGAAGCCTTCCGGCCCCATGTCGCTCCACCAGTCCATGTAGCCGGGATGCCAGCCTTCGAGTGCCTTCAGCACCTGGCGGTCTTCGGCGAGGTTGACGTTGTTCGGAATCTTGGTCGAGTAGTCGACGTTCATGATGTTCATGTTCATGGCCGTGCTTCTCCCTAAACTCTTGTCATATCGAATTTCGGCTTCTGGCCGCTGCCGTAACGGCGGAGCGCGCCCTCCTCGCCGACCGCGTTCGGGCGCTGGAAGATCCAGTTCTGCCAGGCAGTGAGGCGCGCGAAGATCTTTGATTCCATCGTCTCCGGGCCGACGAAGCGGAGGCTCGCTTCCATGCCGGTGAGGCTGTCGGGCGAGAAGCTGGCGCGCTCCTCCAGAAACACGCGGACCTCGTCGTCCCAGTCGATGTCGTCGAGCGCGAAGGTGACGAGGCCGAGCTCCTCGGCCTCTTCGGCGTCCAGGCTCGTGCCGATGGTGGCTTCGGCGCGTTCCAGATCGGCCGGGTCGGCCTGGAAGCGAGACTGAAGCCGCGTCAAACCATGGCTCATCGGATACGGGCCAAAATTCATCGCCGACAGCTCGATCGCGGGCGGCGGGCGGTTGTCGCCCTGGCGGGTGCCGATCAGCATGTAGGAGCGGTCGGCGGCGAAGACGAGCTCGGCGAGCGTGCCGGCAAAGCAGGAGCCGGGCTCGACCAGCGTCACCAGCGTGCGCGAGGTGACGTCGATACGCTTGAGCACGCGCTTCCAGTAATGCCTGATCTCGTTGACCAGCCAGTGCGCCTTGTTGGCTTCAAGGAAGGCATCGGATGCGAGCACATGGGCGCGGTCGCCATGGCTCTTGAACACCAGCATGGCGATCTCGAGCTCGTTGATGCGCAAGTGCAGGATGGCATCGTCGAGCTCGCGCGCGACCTGGAGCGGCCAGAATGCAGCGCCCTGCGCCATCATGCCGTCGATGTCGGCCGGCGGCGCCGCCTCCGGCGCCTTAATCGAGATGGTGGCGATGCGGGCGGCACGATCGACGTCGACGGTGACGAAGCCGTAGCGCAGGCTGGTCTCGTCGATGATGCGCCTGAGCGGCGTCAGCGCAATGCCCTTGCCGCTGCCGCTGCGCCTGGAGGCCGCGGAAAATTCCTTGACGCGCTCGGCGATCCTGCCTTCCAGCTTCGAGTTCGGCGCGATCTCGTCGACGAGACGCCACTGCACGGCGCGCTTGCCTTTCACGCCTTCCTCGATGGTGCAGAAGAAGTCGGCATGGTCGCGGCGCACCTTGCGCTTGTCGACGACGCGGGTGAGGCCGCCGGTGCCCGGCAGCACCGCGAGCAGCGGCACTTCGGGCAGCGCCACCGAAGAGGCACCGTCGTCGGCGAGGAGGATGTGGTCGGTCGCGAGCGCGAGCTCATAGCCGCCGCCGGCGGCCGAGCCGTTCACCACGGTGATGAAGCGCTGGCCGGAATTCTCGGACGAATCCTCCATGCCGTTGCGGGTCTCGTTGGTGAACTTGCAGAAATTGACCTTGTGGGCGTGGGTCGAGCCCGCGAGCATGCGGATGTTGGCGCCGGCGCAGAACACCCGGTTCTTGGCCGAGCGCATCACCACGACCTTCACCTCGGGATGCTCGAAGCGCAGCCGCTGGATCGCATCGGCAAGCTCGATGTCGACGCCGAGGTCGTAGGAATTGAGCTTGAGCAGATAGCCCTCGAACAGGCCGCCGTTCTCGTCGACGTCCATGGTCAGGGTCGCGACGTCACCGTCGACCGCGAGCTTCCAGTGCTTGTAGCGGGACGGTTCGGTCTGGAAATCGATGAATGTCGCGCCGCCTGCGAGGCGCCGATCTTCCCCGGCCATGGGCCACCCTTGAGTTCGTCTTGGTTTTAACGTTAGATGCACAATAGTGCATATTTCAGAGCGCGTCTAGTCCTTAGCAGCCAATACATGCACTTTGTTTCATGCCAGCGCCTAGGATCGCACGATGGCGCCGAGTGCGATCCAGTCGGCCTTGGAGAGCTGGGGACGACCGAGCTTGGCCTGGAGCAAGGCCGTCAGCGCAGCAATGGGAAAGCTCTCGACAAAGCCGTCGCCGGCCGCCGCCTTGCGCGAGCTCAGCGCGCGCAGCTCCGCCAGCGCATCGCCAAACAGCCGTGCCGCCGAATGCGACCTTTGCATGCGCAGCCGCAAATTCGCATTGGCGATGCGGATGCAGGCCCGCAGCAGAATGCGCTCGCGGCCGCCTTGGGGCGCTGCGGCCCACACCGCCTCCAGCACCTCCTGCGCTTCCCAGAAATAGCCGCGGTCGTTGAGCGCGAGCCCGTAGCGCAGCGCCGGATGGCGCGCCGGCACATGGCCGCGAAACGCCGAAGGCACCAGCGCCTTGGCCATGGCGAGCGTCTCGTAGTCGGCATCGAGCCCGGCCTCGCCCGGCACATAGGCCCATTGCGGCCACGGCAGCGGGCCGCTCGCATTCGGCGGCGCACTCATGCGAGGTGCGCCTCCGCAACATCATGCGGCGCGTCCCTGAAGTCCCTGATCGTCGCGCAGGGCCGCCTTTGCAAATTGCTCAATTGCGTCAAGCGTCGCCCCCGGCGCTTCACGATGCGGGGAATGGCCCGCGCCTGAAATAATTTTCAAATCTACCGGACAATAACACTCTTCCTGCGCGATTTCGACCTGGCGCAGTGTGCCATATTGGTCGTCCACGCCTTGCAGGACCATGACAGGGACGCGGATATAGGCGAGGTATTCGGAGATGTCCCAGTCGCGAAATTTCGGATCGAGCCAGGCGCCGTTCCAACCGTAGAAGGCGTTGTCGACGTCCTTGTGCCAGCGCGCGAGCTTCGGCTTGAGATCGGTGGTCTCATAGGCGGTCTTGATCGCGGCGATGGATTTCACCGAGATGTCCTCGACGATGAAATGCGGCGCGATCAGCACGAGGCCGTTCAGGCGATGATCCTGGTGCGCGCCGGCGTAGATCGTCGCGATCGAGGCACCGTCGGAATGGCCGAGCAGGAGGCCGCGCCTGAAGCCGATCGCATCGAGCAGTTTCGGAAGCACCTCCAGCGCCTCGCGGTGCATGTAATCCAGCGGCCGCGGCAGCGCGACCGGGCTCGACTGCCCGTAGCCCGCACGCGAATAGACGAAGATGCCGGCACCGGTCGCCTCTCGAAGCTGTTCCGGGAAGTCGCCCCAGAGCCCGACCGAGCCGAGACCTTCGTGCAGCATGACGATGGTCGGTGCCTCCGCTGATTGCGGCGCGAGCCATTTATATTCGAGGCTGGCGCCACTGACGCTGAGGAAGCCCGTGGGGGTGAGGTTGGTCATGCTGTCGGTTCCATTCATTCCGTCATTTCCGGACAACTCGCAAAGCGAGTTGATCCGGAATCCCGAGATTGCAGTCTGCGGATCGAGATTCCGGGTTCGCGCTTCGCGCGCCCCGGAATGACGAAGCCAATCAATTCGCCCCTTCCCGCAGCTTGAACCGCTGGATCTTCCCCGTCGCCGTTTTCGGCAGCGAGTCCACCACGTCGATCCAGCGCGGATATTTCCACGGGCCGATCTTCTGCTTGACGTGCTCCTTCAGCATCTCCTGCAAGTTCGCGGTCTTCGCGCCCTGACGCAGCACGACGAAGGCTTTCGGCTTCAAGAGGCCTTCCGGATCGGCCTCGGGCACGACGGCGGCTTCCAGCACCGCCGGGTGCGTGATCAACGCGCTCTCGACCTCGAACGGCGAGACCCAGATGCCGGAGACCTTGAACATGTCGTCGGCACGGCCGCAAAAGGTGTAGCGGCCCTCGGCGTCGCGGACATATTTGTCGCCGGTCCGGGTCCACGGGCCCTCGAAGGTGCGGCGACTCTTGTGGCGCTGGTTCCAATAGCCTTCGCCGGCGGAGGGCGCATCGACCAGCAGCTCGCCGACCTCGCCGTCGGCGACGTCCTGGCCGGCCTCGTTGACGAGCCGCACCGCATAGCCCGGCACCGGCTTGCCGGAGGAGCCGTATTTGATGTCGCCGGGCGCATTCGACAGGAAGATGTGCAAGAGCTCGGTCGAGCCGACGCCGTCGAGAATGTCGACGCCGAAGCGCGCCTTCCAGCTGTTGCCCACAGACTCGGGCAATGCCTCACCGGCCGAGGTGCAGATGCGCAAGCTCTTTCCGCCACGCTCGCTCTTCATCGTCTCGTCGTTGAGCATCGCCGCGAACAAGGTCGGCACGCCGTAGAAGATCGACGGGTTATAGCGGTTCATCAGGTCGAACATGCGCGCCGGAGTCGGGCGCTCGCTGTTCAGCACGACGGTTGCGCCGACCGACATCGGGAAGGTCAGCGCATTGCCGAGACCATAGGCGAAAAACAGCTTTGCGGCGGAGAGGCAGACGTCGCTCTCGCGAATGCCGAGCACCTGCCTGGCGTAGGTGTCCGCAGTCGCCTGCAAGTTCGAATGCAGATGGCGCACGCCCTTGGGCATGCCGGTCGAGCCGGACGAATACAGCCAGAATGCCGGCTCGTCCGGATGAGTCGCGGCGGTGGTGAACTGGTCGCTCTCATCAGCGAGCTCCTCGGCGAGCTGCTTGTGGCCATTCTGCTTGGCGCCGGAGACGACGACATGCTCGAGATCCGGCATGCGGCCGACGACGTCCCTGATGACGGGATAGAGCGCTTCGGAAACGAACAGCACGCGGGCACGGCAGTCGGCGAGGATGTAGGCGTACTGGTCCGCGGTCAGCAGCGTGTTGAGCGGCACCGGCACGATGCCGGCGCGGATCGCGCCCAGGAACACGATCGGGAAATCGACCGTATCGAGCATGATCATCGCCACGCGCTCCTCGCGGCGGACGCCGAGACGGCGCAGCATGTTGGCGGCGCGGCGGCTCTCGCGCTGGAGCTCGCCATAGGTCAGCCGCGAGACGGTGTCGTCGAAGGCGAGCTTGTTGCCGCGCCCCTCCTCGACGTTACGGTCGAGCAGCCAGGTCACCGCGTTATAGGATCCCTCGCTCACGGACTTCTCCCCTGAATTTAGAATTATAATTCATAGAAAGACACCGCGGCGGCTTGCTGTCAATGCCAGCAGGCATTATGTTTCATTAAAACGCGCCGCAGGACATCTGTAAAGAAGGCTCATGACCGACAGTCCCGACGCTGAATCCCGCTTCCTCGAACAGCTCGGCCAGCGTGTGCGCACCACGCGCGCACTGCGCGGCATGTCGCGCAAAGTGCTCGCCAAGGTATCAGGAATCTCGGAGCGCTACATCGCGCAGCTCGAAAGCGGCAAGGGCAATGTCTCGATCGTGCTGCTCCGCCGCGTCTCCGACGCGATGGGCGCGCATCTCGAAGATCTGCTGCCCAGCGCCGATCCGACGCCGGACTGGCAGATGTTTCGCGATCTCCTGCGCAAGGCGACGCCCGCGCAGATCGCGCAGGCCAAGGACGTGCTCGCCGGCGGCAGCGCATCCGCGCCGCGGCGCGCCCCGTTCTGCGGCATCGCGCTGATCGGCCTGCGCGGCGCCGGCAAGTCCACGCTCGGCAAGATCCTGGCGAAGAAGGTCGGCTGGAGCTTCGTCGAGCTAAACAAGGAGGTCGAGCAGCAGAACGGCCTCTCGGTCGCCGAGATCATCGCGCTGTACGGCCAGGAAGGCTTTCGCCGCATGGAGCAGGCGGCGCTGCAACAGCTGCTCGCGCGCAACGAGCTGATGGTGCTGGCGACCGGCGGCGGCATCGTCTCCGAGCCTTTGACCTTCGACCAGATCCTGTCGTCGTTCTACACGATCTGGCTGAAGGCCGAGCCCGAGGAGCACATGGCTCGCGTCCGCCGCCAGGGCGACCTGCGCCCGATGGCGGACGACCGCTCCGCGATGGCCGAGCTGCGCAACATCCTCTTGAGCCGCGAGCCGCTGTACTCGCGTGCGACGGCGGTGGTGGACACGGCGGGCCTCTCCGTCGATGCCGCCGCCGCGCGCCTGATCGACGCGGTGCGCCCGGTGCTCCAGAACGAAGCGCGCAGCTTTGGTCTGCGCAGCGTGGCGCTGTAGGTCGTTTCGAGCTCGCTACAGCTACACACTCCACTGTCGTCCCGGACAAGCGCGCCACAAGCGCGCGCCGATCCGGGACCCATACCCCCAGGGAGAAGTTGTTGCGCGAGCTGGTAACCACGAGTCATCGCAAAACTACCCCCTGTGGTTATGGGTCCCGGATCAGCGCTCCGCTTCGCTGCGCTTGTCCGGGACGACAGCAAGGATTTTGCGCGACCTCCGGCAACACTGTATCAACGACCAGCAAGCAAGCCTCGAGACAAATGATGACCGATAGCGACGTCGCAATCTCCATGTTCGAGCGGATCGGCGGCAGTGCCACGATCGACCTTCTGGTCGATCGCTTCTACGAACGGATGGATACGCTGCCGGAGGCGCAAGTCATCCGCGCCATGCATGCAGCCGATCTCGGCCTGATCAGGGACGTGCTGAAGCGCTATCTCACCGAATGGACCGGCGGCCCAAGACTCTATTCCGTCGACAAGGGACACCCACGGCTGCGCCAGCGTCACATCGGCTTTGCCATCGGCGATGCCGAACGCGATGCGTGGCTCACCTGCATGCGCGGCGCGCTGGAGGAGACGGTCACGGACGCTGCCGCGCGGCAGGACCTCGACAAGGCGCTGTCCGGCCTCGCCGACTGGATGCGCAACCGCTAGCCACCACACGGGCAAGGCGGGGCGCGCCGTCCACTTGGAGGGGCACCGCTGCGGCGCTATGCTGCGCGCGATGGACGCTGCCGCAAACCCCGATGTCATCCGTCGGCCCGCCTCGCCACGCCTTGCGCGGCTGGTCTCCAGCATCTCGTTCTATCGCGAGCGCGGCGTCGGGTTGGCCGGCTTCCGGCACGCAGCGCCGCTTGCGCTGCCTCTTCTCGTGAATTTGGGGACACCCTTCCGTATTGCACTTGGGCGCGAGCCGGATGTTGCCGACGCTCAGCCGAGTTTCGCGGCTGGTCTCTTTCCCGGACCGGTCCTTATCGAATCCGATGGCCGCGCCGAATGCGTTCAGGTCGATTTCACCCCGCTTGGAGCGTATCGCTTCTTCGGAGGAGCAGTGCCGGATCTGACCGCGCGCATGGTCGGTCTGGACGACATTCTGGGACGGGAAGGCGAGAACCTCCGCGCCAGGGTTGCCGAGGCGGTCGGATGGCAGCGACGATTTGAGATCGTGGAAGACTTCGTGCATCGTCGCGCCGTGCATGAGCCCTCGCCGGCGATCGCTTTCGCCCTCGATACGCTCTGGCGACGGGCAGGCGCGGTCCGGATCACCGAGCTTGCCACCGACATAGGCTGGAGCCGCAAGCATCTGGCGCGCCGCTTCCACAACGAGATCGGCGTGCCGCCGAAGACAATGGCCCAGATGCTGCGCTTTCATCGGGCCTGCTCACTGGCCCGCACGGACGGGACAGGCGGCTGGGCAGCCGTCGCGGCAGACGCCGGCTATGCCGACCAGGCGCATCTTGCCCGCGACTTCCGGCTATTCAGCGGCGAGACGCCGACCGGATGGGCCGCGCGGCTCGATCTTGCGGATCCACGCCTGATGCGGGACGGCGGCGGGTAGCGTCCGGTCCCATTTGTTCAAGCCGGACTGGTGCGATCGAACTAGGCTTGGCGCTGCAATAGACCTGGATAATTTCCCGGAGAATTTCATGAACCAGCAGAATGGCTATGAAGCACCGCGCCTGTACCACACCATGCGCTGCAAGGATCCGGAGGCGATGATCGCTTGGCTGAAAAACGTTCTCGGCTTCGCCGAACGCGTGGTCTATCGCAAGGAGGGCACGGTCGTTCACGCCGAATTGGCATTTGGATCATCAATCCTCATGCTCGGTGCGCATCGCGATGATGCGTACGCAAAGCGGGTCGGCGACATCGGCGGCCACCGTACGGATGCCATTTATCTGGCTGTCGATGATCCCGACGCACTCTATGAGAAGGTGAAGGCGTCCGGTGCGACGATCGAAATGGAGCCCTACAATACCGATTATGGCAGCCGCGATTTCGCGGCGCGCGATCCCGAGGGCGGCCTCTGGAGCTTTGGAACCTATTGGCCCAAGGTCGGCGAAGAGTCGCTGCCGGGATAGGCCAGACGGTTGCTTCGGATGCCGCTCGGTGGGCGGGGCAATGCTCAATCGAGCCCGCAAGAGCGATGCGGCTGCGAACCCGTCCGGCTCTTCAGACCGACCAGTAATTCGGATGCGGGTAGGACCGCGAGCGGTCGCCCCAATCGAACTCGTCGCCATCGAACTCGCATGGACCGCTGCTGAACTCGTCCATCGTCAGCTCGACCTGGAACGCCTGACGGCCGCGATCGTATTTCAGCGCGCTCCACTGCACCGGATAATGGTGATGAGCACCGAGCAGCCCGCCGGTCTTGATCACGGCATAGGCGACCATTCCGCTGACCTTGTCGAGCATCAGCCGCTCGATCGTGCCGAGCTTCGTGCCGTCGCGCCCGTAGACGGCGACGTGCTCCACGCGATCACTGGGAACCATGGTGTGTTGCATGGCATCCTCCCTGTTCTCTTGTGCCGCGCGCATTATAGCCTGCCAGGCAGGAAGAGCGAAGTGCGCTGTAGCTACAGCAACTGCGAACGCACTGCTTCGGCGCCCTCGCGCAGCAGCGGCAGGAAGCGGTCGATCAGCTCCTGCGCCGGCACGCGGTCGACATGGGCGCCCATGTTGACGGCGGCGACGATCACACCATCGTAGCGCCGCACGGGAACCGAGATCGAGCGGAAATGCGGCTCGGCCTCGCGATCGACCAGCGAATAGCCCTGCGCACGGTCGGCCGTAATGCGCGCGAGCAGCGCCTTGGGATCGGTCACCGTCTGCGGCGTCAGCGCTTCGCGCGTCATTGTCTTCAGGCGCGGGGCGAGCTCGGCATCATCGAGCTGGCCGAGCATGGCGCGGCCGACCGACGTGCAGAACGCCGGCAGGCGGTAGCCGATCTCGAGCCCGCCTGAAAACATCCGCGCCGGACTGCTGCGCGCGACGAACACGACGTCGTCGCCATCGAGCACCGCGAGCGATGAAATTTCATTTGCCGCGGTCGCAACGCGATCGAGCACCGGTTGCAGAACCGCGACGAGCTGGTTGGAGCGCAGATACGAGGCCGCAAGGGTCAGCACGTGCGGCGTCAACGTGAACAGCTTGCCGTCACCACCGACGAAGCCGCCACGCTGGAGCGTGAACAGCATCCGCCGGGCGGTGGCGCGCGGAAGATCAGCGGCGCGGGCGAGGTCGCTCAGGGTCATCGGGCCGACCGTCGTGCCGAAGCATTGAAGCAGGCGCAGGCCGCGATCGAGGCTTTCGACGAAATCCGTCGCACGCTCATCGGTCTCGCTTCGCTTCAGCTTGGGCATGGCGTCGGGACTTTCCTGCAAAATAGTGCTTGCTGCCGATCCTAGGCATGTCATAATTCGCCCATTCGTTCAATAGGCGAACAAACGCCACTCCGAGATATGGGATGCACTCGCCATGATGAGCCAGGAGCAGAACGACCTGATCACCCGCACCGGGCCCAAGGACCCCTGCGGAAAGCTGATGCGGAGCTACTGGCAGCCGGCGGCGCTGGTCGACGAGCTGGAAGGCGCGCGGCCGATCCGCCCCGTGCGACTGCTCGGCGAAAATCTCGTGCTGTTCCGCGACGAGCGAGGGCGCTACGGCCTGATCGATCGCCACTGCGCGCATCGCGGCGCCGACCTCGCCTTCGGGCGGCTCGAGCATGGCGGCCTGCGCTGCGCCTTCCACGGCTGGCTGTTCGACGCCACCGGCCAGTGCATCGAGACGCCGGCAGAGCCGAAGGATTCAAAGCTCTGCCAGAACATCCGCCAGCGCTCGTATCCGGTCGTGGAGAAGAGCGGCATCCTCTGGGCTTATCTCGGCGAGGGTGAGCCGCCTGCATTCCCCGAGATCGACTGCTTCGTCGCGCCTGATACTCACACGTTCGCGTTCAAGGGCCACATGGCCTGCAACTGGCTCCAGGCGCTCGAGGTCGGGATCGATCCCGCGCACGCATCCTACCTGCATCGCTTCTTCGAGGACGAGGACACCTCCACCGCCTACGGCAAGCAGTTCCGCGGCGCCTCCGCGGGCAGCGACCTGCCGATGACGAAGATCCTGCGCGAATACGACCGTCCGATCATCAATGTCGAGCACACCGAATACGGCCTCCGGCTGATCGCGCTGCGCGAGATCGACGAGGAGCGCACCCATGTGCGCGTCACCAACCAGCTGTTCCCGCACGGCTTCGTCATCCCCATGAGCACGGAGATGACGATCACGCAGTGGCACGTGCCTATCGATGACGAGAACTGCTACTGGTACGCGATCTTCACCAGCTATTCGAATCCGGTCGACAAGCAGAAGATGCGCGACCAGCGGCTCGAGCTCTATGAGCTGCCCGATTACAAGTCGCGCAAGAACCGCAGCAACGATTACGGCTTCGATCCGCACGAGCAGCAGACCGCGACCTATACCGGCATGGGCAACGACATCAACGTCCACGACCAGTGGGCGGTGGAGTCGATGGGCGCGATCCAGGACCGCACCAAGGAGCACCTCGGCCAGAGCGACAAGGCAATCGTGCAATACCGGCGCCTGCTGCGGCAGGAGATCGAGAAAGTCAGCGGCGGCGAGAAGCCGATGCTGTTCCTCGACGAGGCCAACGCGCGCAGCATCCAGGGACCGGCGACCATGGACGGCATCGGGCCGACGCGGGGCTGGGAGACCTACTGGATGGAAGTCGACGTTAAGCGCCGCCGCGGCGCGCCGTGGACCGCGCCGGTGCCCAAGGAGATCGAAGGCAAGGTGCATCGGCTGACGGCGGCGGAGTGATTTTTGGGGCATCGTCATTCCGGGGCGATGCGATAGCATCGAACTATGGTGCGCACTTGCGCACCTGGGAATCTCGAGGTTCCGGGTCTGGTCCTTCGGACCATCCCGGAACGACAGCTATCGGGGAGCAATAGCAGTGACTTTCGTCGCGCGTCATGCGCTGTGGTCGGATGAACAGAAGGACGCGGCGCAACGCATGCGCCGCATCGTCGAGGAGAAGAACCTCGAGGTCATCCGCCTCGCCTTCCCCGACCAGCACGGCATCCTGCGCGGCAAGACCATCATCGCCGCGGAGGCGATCGCCTCGCTGGAGAGCGGCTGCTCCATCACCACCACCATGCTCGCCAAGGACACCTCGCACCGCACGGTGTTCCCGGTGTTCACATCGGGCGGCGGCTTCGGCATGAAGGAGATGGAGGGCGCAGCCGACGTGCTGATGGTCGCCGATCCCACCACCTTCCGCGTGCTGCCCTGGGCGTCGACCACGGGCTGGGTGCTGTGCGACCTCTACTTCAATGATGGCCGCCCGGTGCCGTTCGCAACGCGCGGGCTTTATCGCAAGGTGCTCGATGAGCTTGCTGGCCGCGGCCACGATTTCGTCGCCGGGCTCGAGGTCGAGTTCCACATCTTCAAGCTCGACGATCCGCATATGCGTGCGGAGGACGCCGGCCAGCCCGGGACGCCGCCCTCGGTGAGCCTGCTCAGCCACGGCTACCAGTACCTCACCGAGCAGCGCTTCGATCAGATGGAGCCGGTGCTGGAGATCCTGCGCCGCGACGTCGTCGCACTCGGCCTGCCCTTGCGATCGGTCGAGGTCGAGTTCGGGCCAAGCCAGTGCGAGTTCACCTTCGCGCCGAGGAAGGGCCTCGAGCCCGCCGACAACATGGTGCTGTTCCGCTCGGCCGTGAAGCAGATCGCGCGGCGCCACGGCTATCACGCCACTTTCATGTGCCGCCCCAAACTGCCGAACCTGTTCGCGAGCGGCTGGCATCTGCACCAGTCGATCGTCTCGCGCACCAGCGGCGAAAACCAGTTCATGGCGCAGGCAGGCGGCGAGCCGCTCAGCGCGTTCGGCCGCGCCTACCTCGCCGGCCTGCTCGACCACGCCCGCGCGTCCACCGCATTCACCACCCCGACCATCAACGGCTACAAGCGCTATCGCTCCTATTCGCTGGCGCCCGACCGCGCGATCTGGGGCCGCGACAATCGCGGCGTGATGATCCGCGTGCTCGGGGCTGCCGGCGATGCCGCCACGCGCCTTGAGAACCGCATCGGCGAGCCGGCTGCCAATCCCTATCTCTACATGGCCTCGCAAATCCTCTCCGGCCTCGACGGCGTCGATCGCAAGCTCGATCCCGGCCCGTCGGCCGACACCCCCTACGAGACCAAGGCGCCGCTGCTGCCGAAGTCACTGCGCGATGCGGTTGCGGCGCTGAAGGACGATCCGTTCTTCCGCGAGAAGTTCGGTGCGGAGTTCGTCGACTACTACACCCACATCAAGAACGCCGAGATCGACCGCTTCCTCGCCGAGGTCACCGACTGGGAGCACCGCGAATATTTCGAGATATTCTGACACCCCTCTCGACGGGCGGCCCTGGGGAGCACCATAGCGCACGGCTCACGCCGCTGTGAGGCGACTTCGTCCCGCCTGTTCCGACGACATCTCCGCACCATCCGACGAAGCCATTTTCCTCCCCCCTCGAAAACCGCCGGAAAGACACGGGGTCTAGAGTTCCTGCCGATGATCAACAACGGAGTTCGGTCATGTTGGGTCGATTGTTCAGTCTGATCTATCGCTTGTCCTGCCGGGCCACCCTGATCGAAATCGGCACGCACCACCTGTCGCGTTAGGCGCCGGCGCATGCGAATTGGGTAAGACATATTGGCCAGATAACGGGGGTTCTCATGCGCAAGCTGATCCTGATCGCCGTGATGTCGCTGCTCGCAACCGAGGCCTATGCCGGTGGTCCGCGGAGCCTGAGCCTTGCGGCAACCAATTCGAACCAGCAGGCCACCGAGCCGCCGGCCGCGACGGCAACCGTGCCGGCGCAGACGACGCAGGCTCCGGCGGCAACGCAGGCGCCAAATCTGCAGACGGCGACGACCGCGCCGACCTCAACACCGCCAGCCGCAATCACTGCTACGACGCCGCCGACAGCAGCCGCACCGGTCGCGACCGGCCCGGTTGCCACGCCCCCCACTCAGTCCACTGCCGCACCGGTGGCCAGCACGACCGAAACGGCGAAGCCAAAGCGCCGCCAGCCGTCCACCGAGGCCCGCGTGATCCGCGAGCTGCACCGGCATGGGATTTATTGGTGACTTGGTTCGCACCCCGGCGTCGTCCTGGCGAAAACCAGGACCCATTACGCCAGGGAGGGGTTTGGCGAAGACTGGCGGTTCGGAACTGATACCACATGAAATAGATAGACCTCGCGGTATGGGTCCTGGCCTTCGCCAGGACGACACCGAGAGATCGGCGGGAGCGCTCTGCCCCTCACCTCGCCGAGCCCGCTAGATCCCCAGATATTTGTGCTGCAGATCCGGCTCGGCCATCAGTTCGTCCGACGTGCCGCTCCACACCGTCTTGCCGCGCTCGATGATAAAGTGGCGGTCGCAGATGCGGGCGAGGTGATCGACGTTCTTGTCGACGACCAGGATCGACTGGCCCCGGCTTTTGAGCAGCGACAGGCAGTTCCAGATTTCTTCGCGGATCAATGGCGCAAGGCCCTCGGTCGCTTCGTCCAGAATGAGGAGCTTCGGATTGGTCATCAGCGCGCGGCCGATCGCCAGCATCTGCTGCTCGCCGCCGGAGAGCTGGTTGCCCATGTTCGACGCGCGTTCGGCGAGGCGCGGGAACATCACGTAGATGGCCGCGAGCGTCCAGGGATTGCTGCTGCCGAAGCGGTCGGCCGCCGCCGCGACCAGGTTTTCGCGCACGGTGAGGTTCGGGAAGATCTGGCGTCCCTCGGGCACCAGGCCGACGCCGAGTTTTGCGATCCTGTAGGACGGCTGCGTTCGCACCTCGGAGCCCGCAAAACGGATGCTCCCGGCGCGCGCCGGTGTCAGGCCCATGATGGAGCGGATGGTCGTAGTCTTGCCCATACCGTTGCGGCCCATCAGCGAGACCATCTCGCCCGGCTTGATCGACAGCGACAGGCCGAACAACACCTGGGAGAGGCCGTAGCAGGTCTCGATGCCGTCAACGTCGAGCAGCAGGTCAGCCATGGTGCGTCACCACATGCTGGTCGCCGAGATAGGCGCGCCTGACGTCCTCGTTGGCGCGGATCGCGGCCGGATCGCCCGAGGCGATGACGCGGCCATAGACCAGCACCGAGATGCGGTCGGCCAGCGCGAACACCGCCGGCATGTCGTGCTCGACCAGCACGATCGAGACCTCCCTGCGCAGCTCCTGGAGCAACTTGACCATGCGCTGGGATTCGGTGACGCCGAGGCCGGCCATGGGCTCGTCGAGCAGGAGTAATTTCGGTTTGCTGGCCAGCGCGACCGCAAGCTCCAGCTCCCGGCGTTCGCCATGGCTGAGCCTCGACACCACGACGTCGGCGCGATGCAACAGACCGACGCGATCGAGCGCGGAATGGGCGGCGTCGCGCAGGCCCTTTTCCTTGCGCGCGCTGGCGAAGAAGCGGAACGAGGTGCCGGCATGGGCCTGCGCCGCCAGCGCGACGTTGTCGGCGGCGGTGAAGTCGAGCAGCAGCGAGGTGATCTGGAACGACCGCGCCAGCCCCAGCGCGCAGCGGCGATAGGCCGGCAGGTAGGTGATGTCGCGCCCGCCGAGCGAGACGCTGCCGGAATGCGGTTCGAGATGCCCGGTGAGCTGGCTGATCAGCGTGGTCTTGCCGGCGCCGTTCGGGCCGATGATGGCGTGCAGCTCGCCGGCCGCGACGTCGAGCGAGACGTTGTCCGTTGCAATGATGCCGCCGAAGCGGCGAACCAGCTTCTCGACGCGGAGCAACGGTTCAGCCACGGCCAGCCCTCCCGAGCATGCCCATGATGCCGCCGCGCCCGAACAGCACGATCAGCAGCAGTAGCGGCCCCATGATCAGCGCCCAATATTCGGTGATCTGCGACAGGAATTCCTCCAGCAGCAGGAACACCACCGCGCCCATCACCGGGCCGAACAGCGTACCCATGCCGCCGAGGATCACCATCACCATGAGGTCGCCGGAACGCGTCCAGTACATCACGGCCGGGCTGATGAAGTCGGTGTTGTTGGCGAGCAGCGCGCCGGCGAGTCCGCACATCATGCCGGAGATGACGAAGCAGACCAACTGATAGCGCTTGGCGGGAAAGCCGATCGCCTGCATGCGCTGCTCGTTGGAGCGCAGACCCTGCACGACGAGACCGAAGCGCGAATTGACGATGCGCCAGATCAGGAACAGGACGCCGAGAAGACAGGCGAGGCAGAGATAATAGAACTGCACGCGATTGCCGAGATTGATCAGCCCGGAGAAGTCGCTGCGCTTGTAGACGGTGAGGCCGTCGTCGCCGCCGTAACGCGCCAGCCCCGAGGCGACGTAATAGGCCATCTGCGCAAAGGCGAGCGTGATCATGATGAAATAGACACCGCGGGTGCGCAAAGAGAGCGCGCCGATCACCAGTGCGTAGATCGCGGAGGCCGCCAGCGCGACCGGAAACTGGATGAAGCCGCTTCCGACGCCTTCCTGCGCGAGCATGCCGACGGCGTAGCCGCCGATGCCGAGATAGGCGGCGTGGCCAAAGCTCATCATGCCGCCAAAACCCATGATGAGGTTGAGGCTCGCGGCGGCCAGCGCTAGGATGACGATGCGGGTGAACAGCGTCAGGATGAAGACGTTGCCGGATGCTTGCGAATAGAGCGGCAGCAGCACGAGGCCTGCCAGCATCAGGGCCGTGACGGCCTTGCTCACCGTGAAAGCCTTCATCGACGGTTGGCCGGAAACAGCCCCTCCGGCCGCACCACCAGCACGATCGCCATCACAAGATAGATCAGCATGGACGACAGCGCGGGCGCGGCGGTGGAGGCAGCGGCGCCGCTGAGCACCTGCCGCAGCAGGTTCGGCAGGAAGGCGCGGCCGAGCGTGTCGATCATGCCGACGAAGATCGCGGCCAGGAACGCGCCGCGGATCGAGCCGATGCCGCCGATCACGATGATGACGAAGGCCAGGATCAGGATGTTCTCGCCCATGCCGATCTGCACGGTGAGGATCGGCGCCTGCATCAGGCCGGCAAGGCCGGCGAGCGCGGCACCGAGACCGAACACCAGCGTGTAGAGCAGCTTGATGTTGATGCCGAGCGCGCCGATCATCTCGCGGTTGGAGGCGCCGGCCCGGATCAGCATGCCGATGCGGGTGCGCATCACGCCGAGATAGAGCAGCAGCGCGACCAGCAGCGCCACCACGATGATGGCGAGGCGATAGGCGGGATAGTGAATGCCGGGCAGGATCGGCACCGGCACGGTGAGCCAGGCCGGCAGCGGCAGCGCCAGGCCTGCCGGGCCCCAGATCAGCCGCACGGCTTCATTGAAGAACAGAATCAGGCCGAAGGTCGCGAGCACGTGGTCGAGATGGTCGCGGCCGTAGAGATGCCGCAGCGCCGTCATCTCGAGCACGATGCCGAGCACGAGCGTTGCGCCGAGCGCCATCAGCGCACCGAGCAGGAAGCTGCCGGTCCAGGCCGCGAAGGTCGCGGCGAAATAGGCGCCCATCATGTAGAGCGAGCCGTGCGCGAGGTTGACGAGATCCATGATCCCGAACACCAGCGTCAGGCCGGCGGCGAGCAGGAACAGCAGCAGGCCGAACTGCAATCCGTTCAGAAACTGTTCGACGACGAGCAGCATCAAGACTCTTTCAGGCGCACGCAGCGTCGCGCCGATGTTCGAACACGGTCGCCATCAGTGAAAGAGCTCCCCCTGCCTCTTCAAGGCCGAAAAATGGGTAATGGCAGTATCGTTCAGAGGCAAGAGCGATTTGACACCAAACATGCACTTTGTTGCATCCCGGCGCACACGGCCGAAACCTGTCCTGCGATGCAAGAAGGCTGCCGCGCAGCATGGGGCAACCTGCCGCACCCAAACGATCACCCTCCCCCCGGGTAGGCCGGGGAGAGGGTGAGGACGTCGTCGGAATGAAAGAAGTGAAGAAGGTTGCGTCTAGTGCGACGTCATCTGCCGGGGAAGATCGTCCGGCTCGGCGAGCACGCTGTTTGCCGTCGAGGCCTCCAGTGCGGCCATCCGGAACAGATAGGCAAGCGTCGTCAGTCCGGAGTCGTCCGCCATCTGCGCCAGCTCGAGCGCCATGTCGGACATGTAGCCGAGATTCTCGTCCTTGATTTGCGCCATGATCTGGCTGTCCCGCATCATATTCGACATTTCAGGCGCTCTTTCGTTGCGCGGCAGCGAGGCCGCAAAGGTTGGCACGGGCGACGGCGTCCAGACGCGGGCCGTCCTGTTGCACGATGGAAGGCATGCCGATGCGATCATGCAGGACATCGAGCGTCTGGCGACGAATGTCGATGGTGGCCGCCATGGTCCAGGCGTTCTCGACCAGAGCCGGCAGGCCGAGCGGCGTCACGACGAAGCCGGCCTCGTGGAAGCGCGGCAACCACCAGGTTTCCATGATCGCGCTGACCTGCGCGATTCCCTGGTCGAGGCAGAACTCCTGCACCGCCGCCATCAGTTGCAGGTTGAGCGCACCGTCGCGGCGATCGCGGACAACGAAGTAGCGCGACCATTCCCAGATCAGCGGATCCGAGGGGCAGCCGCGAACCGCCGCCAGATGCGGGAAGACCTCGCTCATCATCGAGGGCTTGGTCGTGGGGTAGAGCCGGTGGCCGCCGACGACGCGTCGTCCCTCCAGCGCAAGCAGATAGACGGTATCCTCGTCGTCATAGGAATCGACCTCGCGGCCATCCGGCCTGCGCAGCGTCTCCCAGTGCCGCTCCTCGACAAAGATGTCATGACGCAGCCGGAAATGCTGCTCGATTACGTCCTCGTATAAGTGGCGATTGACCGCGGAAATTGCGTGAATCATGGAAACCCCCATTCAGCCTCAATGGGGGGCAGCCTCTGCGAAAAGAGGCAGGTTCGATATTGGGAAATTTCCCAGTACGTCGCTTAGGGATTGATGATCTTGTGGCGAATCGCCAGCGCAACCGCATGCGTACGGTTGACCGCACCGAGCTTGCGCGCAGCAGTTGCAAGATGCTCTTCGGCGGTGCGCTGCGTGATGTGCAGGATCTCGCCGATCTCCCAGGCCGACTTGCCCTGCGAGGCCCAGGAGATCACCTCGCGCTCGCGCGGGGTGAGACGCGTCGACGGATACGGCGTCGGCTCGAGCAGACGGCGAATGTGGTCGAAGCCATACATCGCCATCAGGTGCAGCGCCGGCTTGCTGCGGGGATTGAGGTCGAGATGGACGCCGCCGAGCGACACCGCGGCTTCATAGCCGGTGAGCCCGTGGATCGGCACGATGAAGCCGCGCGACATGCGAAAATCGCCGGCGCGGTTCATCACCTCGGCCGCGCTCGGCTCGAGCTCGGCATCATAGGGCGCCTCCGACCACTCGAACGGATTGACCGATTGCCGGCACAGCCGCACCACGGGATCGAAGCGGTCATAGTTGTTCTGAGTGTAGAGATTGAACCATCCCGCCGGCCAGCGCTTGGCGAGCACCATCTGCGCAAACCGCTGATCGGGATTCGGCAATCCCGTCACAATGATAGTTTCGAAGCCGAAACGGCCGAAGGCCGCTTCAAGCGCGTTCATGGCGTCCGGTACCTTGCGATAGACACCCAGGCCTTCGATGAAGTCGAGCGCTTCCCGGCCATAATCGACGGCGGACATCGGTGCGTTTCCTGACCCTCGTCGTCCGCTATAGCACGTATTTGGGGGCTGCCTCAATTCGCTGCTTCCGTAGTTCTCCGGTATCCGCCTGCTCCGAAGCTTTAATCTACTTGTGGAAGAAGGGACGTCAAGTTACACCTGTGACGTACAAAGCGGGAAAACCACGATGGACGACGAGAACATCGCCCTCAACAGCGTGCTCGGCCTGGAATTGAACCGCGTGTTTTTCGCCGTCCGTGAAACGGCAAACAAGCAGAGGATCATCGAGTTCGCGCGCGAGGTGCTACAGAGCGAGCGCGCCGAGTTCGCGAACAGCGTATCGCCCGAAGGGCCGGCGAGCTAGCAGACGACGCCGATGCAACAGATCGCGCCACGCCGCCGCCCTTCCATTTGAACGCGCAGATTTTAGTCGAAACACGCCAACCGCGAAATTACTCCGCCATCATCGTCAGCGAATGAGCGGCGCCCTTACCCTCCCCTGGAGGGCAGGGGAATCGCTCGCTGCGCTGCCATGGCTCGCCATTTGCCGCTGGCTGACCTCGCTTCTCTCGTGAGATGATCGCCGCACGATCCTCTTTCGGAAGCCCGGGACATGATGACGCTGCGCCAGGTTGAAGTGATCCGTGCCGTTATGGTGACGGGCACCATTGGCGGTGCGGCGAAGCTGCTCAACGTCTCGGCGCCGGGGATCAGCCGCCTCGTCAAATACACCGAGCGCTCGCTCGGCATCCGCTTCTTCCAGCGCCAGAACGGCCGCTACTTCCCGACGCCGGAAGCCGAGAACATCTTCGAGCAGATCAACGGCGTCTACAAGAAGGTCGACGACCTCTCCGAGATCATCTCCAAGATCGGCCGCGGCGGCCTGTCGGAATTGCGCATCGGCTCGGTGCCGAGCATCTCGCAGGTGATGGTGCCGCGCGCGATCGAGCGCGTCCGGCGCCGCTATCCCGATCTCGGCATCGACATCAACATCCTCAAGCTCGAGGAGGCCATCGACTATCTCCTGCTCGGCCGCGGCGAGTGCGTGGCGATGAGCTACCGGCTCGAGCATTCCGGGCTCGACTTCCTGCCGCTCGCCTCGGGCGAGCTCTATTGCATCGTGCCGCCCGGCCACGAGCTCGCCGGCCGCAAGCAGGTGTCGGCGGCCGAGATCACCCGCTATCCGCTGATCGGCATCGATCCGAACGACCCCTACGGCCGGATCATGGCCGGGATCTTTTCGCGCAACCGGCTCGATTACAACATCACCATCCGCGCGCGCTTCGGCACCACGGTCTGCGCGCTGGTGAAAGCGGGGCTCGGCATCGCCGTCATCGACCAGTTCACGGTGGCCCATGGCGGCTATCCCGGGATCGAGCTGCTCAAGATCACCGAGCCGACGCGGTTCGACACCTATATCGCGGTGAAGCGCGGCGCACCGCTGTCGCTTCACGTCGAGTATTTCATCGAATCCCTGCGCGCCGAGATGCGCGCGGTCGAGCCGTCCCGCGGCAACGGCAGGGCTGCGCCTGCACGCGGACGGAAGAAATAACATGATGTTAGGTTTGCGGGGCATAAGGGTAATTGTGTTAGGCGAGGGAAAGGCTATCGTCGCACGCGGAAGCCCCCTTGGAATTGCGCAGGTTTCCCCGCTAATGGCCGGGACCGAACGCTCCCAACGAGACGATAGCGAACCATGTCGAAGCGCGGATACGCCGCCAGCAAGAAACTCCTCACCGGCCTGATCGGCGCGCCGATCGCGCATTCCGCTTCCCCCGCCATGCATGAGCGCGCCGCCGAGGCGCTCGGCCTGCGCGGTCACTACCAGCTGATCGAGGTCGCAGGCGCCGACGCGGCCGGACTGAGGCTGATGCTCGAAGGCGTGCGGCGGCTCGGCTTTGCCGGCGTCAACGTGACTTATCCTTACAAGGAAGCGGTGGTCCCACTGCTCGACGCACTGGCGCCGGGCGCCGCCGCGATGGGCGCGGTCAACACCGTCGTTGTCAGGGACGGCCGCCTGACCGGCCACAACACCGACACCACCGGCTTTGCGCGCGCGGTGGCGCCGCTGCTGGCGCCGTCTGGAAATGCGGTTGCCGTGATCGGCACGGGCGGCGTCGGCAAGGCGATCGCCTTCGCACTGGCGAGCCTTGAGGTCGCCGACCTCCGCATCTTCGACTCCGAACCGGCGCGGGCCGAAAAACTTGCCGCACTGCTTGCCAAGCATGGCGGCGCCAGGGTCGCGAAAAGCGTCGAGGACGCGCTCGACGGCGCGACCGGCCTCGTCAACGGCACGCCGGTCGGCATGCTGCCGAACCGCGGCATGCCTGTTCCGGCTGCGCTGCTGCACGAGAAGCTCTGGGTGGCCGACGCCGTCTATTCGCCGCTGATCACGCCGCTGCTGGCCGCGGCGCAGGAGCGCGGCGCGAAGATCATGACCGGGCGGGAGCTTGCGATCTACCAGGCCGCCGACGCTTTCGAACTGTTCACCGGCCTTGCCCCATCGACCGAAGTCATGGGAGAGGCTTTTGACGAGGTGATGGCGGCACGAAGCTCAGCCTATCACGCAGCGTAACCGAAGCGGCCGGACACAAGGCCGCGGACAACAACATCAGAGGGAACGGGAGGAGAGACGATGAAATCGACTATTCTGGCAGGCGCCCTGCTTGCCTTCGCGACTGCAACCAGCGTCCACGCACAGGCGATCAAGCTCGCCGACGTCGCCGAGCTGTCGGGCGGCGGCGCCACCGTCGGCACCAACTGGAAGAACGGCATCGACCTCGCGATCGAGGAGATCAACGCCAAGGGCGGCGTGCTCGGCCGCAAGCTCGAGGTCACCCATGCCGACTCGCAATCCAATCCGGGCGTTGCCCGCGCGCAAGTGCAGAAGGCACTCGATGCCGAGCCCTATGTGCTGCTCGGACCCGGCTATTCCGGCTCGGTGAAGGTCACCGCACCGCTCGCGGCCGAAGCCGGCATCGCGCAGATCATGGGCGGCGAAGCCGCCGAGCTGACGCAAGCCGGCAACAAGTTCCTGTTCCGCACCTCGTTCGGCCAGCAATCCTCGATGCCGAAGGTCGCGAAATACATCCACGACGAGATGAAGGCGAAGTCGGTCGCGGTGGTCTGGGTCAACAACGACTTCGGCCGCGGCGGACGCGACGTCGTCGTGAAGGAGCTCGACCGGCTCGGCTCCAAGGTCGTCGCCGATCTCTCCACCGAAGCAGGCCAGGCCGACTTCGCCGCCGACGTCGGCAAGATCAAGTCCGCCAATCCCGATGCCGTGTTCGTCTATCTCAACGAGGAAGAGAGCGCGCGCATCCTGAAAGAGTTGAAGCGCCAGGGCGTCACCGCGCCGCTGATGGGCGAGACCACGCTGATCGGCCAGAAGGTGATCGAGCTCGCCGGCGACGCCGCCAACGGCGCGCGCGGCCATGTCGGCCTCACCACGGACGCACCGGTCGACCTGATCAAGGCGTTCCGCGAGAAGTTTTCCAAGAAGTACAATTACGTGCCGGACCACAACGGCCTGAAGGGCTACCTCGCCGTCTACATGGTGAAGGCCACCACCGAAAAGATGGGCAAAATCGATTCCAAGGCGTTCGCCGACACGCTGCACGGCCTGACCATCAAGGCCGCCGACGAGCCGGGCATCCTGATGGACGTCACCTTCAGCGAGACCGGCGACATCGACCGCCAGAGTTTTCTGGTCGAAGTGGTCGAAGGCAAGCAGGTGGTGAAGCAGGTGCTGCCGAAGGTGAAGTGAGGCTCTGGTCTTTCATCTCTCCCCGCTCGCGGGGATCTCTCCTGTCGGGGTGAGGGGTGCTTCTGCGAATCCAACTGTCGCTGGTATTCGCGGAAAGAGGCCCCTCACCCCAGCTCTCTCCCCGTAAGAACGGGGAGAGGGAGAAAAAAGAGAACGGGGAGAGGGCGACGACTGAGCAGCGCTAGGGACACGAGAGGGGAAAATGTCCAATCTGTTCGATCTTCTGGTCGCAGGACTTGCCACCGGCGCCATCTACGCACTGGTCGCGGTCGGCTTCACGCTGCTGTGGCAGACCTCGCAGACCATCAATTTCGCGCAGGGCGAGTTCGTGATGCTGCCGGCGTTCCTGATGCTCGCGACGATGCATGTTGGCGCGCCGTTCTGGCTCGCGATCATCCTCGGCATCTTGCTCTCGATGATCCTGCTCGGCCTCGCCTTCAAGATGTTGCTGGTCGATCCGATGATGCGCCATGGCGTGCTGCCGCTGGCGATCGCGACCATGGCGCTGGCGATCGGCATCAAGGAATCGGTGAAGCAGTTCTTCAGCGCGGAGGCCTCGCCGTTCCCCTCGATCGTGCCGACCGGCGATATCTCCATCCTCGGCCACGCCGTCTCGCTGCAAAGCATCGGCGTCCTCGTCGTCGCCATTCTTGCAGTCTTCGGCCTGACCTCGCTCCTCAACCGCACCTCGCTCGGCCACCAGATGCAGGCGGCGGCGCAGAATCCGACGGTGGCGCGCATCATCGGCGTGCCGGTGGAGCGCATGATCCTGTTGACCTTCCTGATCAACGCCTTCCTGGTCGCGCTGGCCTCGCTGCTGATCACGCCGATTTACCTCGCGAAATTCTCGTCCGGCGAGGTGCTGGGCCAGGCTGCCTTCATCGCGGCGATCGTCGGCGGCTTCAACCAGGTGCGCGGCGCGATCGCGGGCGGCCTGTTGATCGGCGTGCTCGACAATCTCGCGGCAAGCTACGTCTCGACGCAATACCGCGCGGCCGTGCCGCTGATCTTCCTGATCGTCGTCATCCTGTTCCGGCCGCAAGGACTGCTCGGCCGCGCCGAGGAGCGCACGGTATGAGCAGCTTTGGCAAACCCCTGAAGATCGCGCTCGGCCTCATCGTCATCGCCGGCCTGATCATCGTCCCCATGAACTTCAACCGCTACGGCCTGTTCATCCTGAGCCAGTGGGCGGTGATGACCATCGCCGCGATGGGCCTCAACCTCACGCTCGGCTATGCCGGCCAGGTCTCGCTCGCCCAGGGCGCCTTCGTCGGCATCGGCGCCTATGCGGCGGCGATCATGACCACCCATGGCTGGCCGCTGCCGGTCGCGATCCTGGTTGCGATCGTCTTGAGCTTCGGCGTCGGCTGGGTGCTCGGCTATCCCGCGCTGCGCGTGCAGCACCACTACCTCGCTTTCGTCACGCTCGCCTTCTCGACATTGGCCTTCCTCGTGTTCCGCAACGAGAGCTGGCTGACGGGCGGCATCTACGGCATCTCCAACATTCCGCGCCCGCATTTCTTCGGAATCGCGACCAACAAGCCGCTGCCCTTCTACTATGTCTGCCTCGGCTCGCTCGCGATCGTCTCGCTCGCGGTGTGGTGGCTGATCCGCTCGCCCTGGGGCCGCGCCTTCATGGCGCTGCGCGAAAACCCGCTGCGCGCGCAATCGCTCGGCATCGACACAAGGCGCTACACGCTGATGGCGTTTGCGATCGGCTCGGCGCTTGGCGGCGTTGCCGGCGCGCTCTACGCGCCGCTGACGCAATATATCGATCCGGTGCCGTTCAACCTGTCGCTGTCGCTCGATCTCCTGATGATGGTGATCGTCGGCGGCGCCGGCTTCTATTTCGGTCCCTTCCTGGGCGCGATGATCGCGGTGCTGCTGCCGGAATGGCTGCGCTTCACGGAAGGGTATTACCTGATGCTCTATGCGATCGCGGTGATGCTGCTGCTGATCTGGTCGCCGACCGGCATTTTGGGAATCCTCGACCGCTACCTCGCCGAGCGCCGCACCAAGGCGGCCTCCGCGCTGCGCGCCGTGGCAAAATCCCGGCTGGAGACGGTGCAATGAGTGCGGTCCTCGAAGTCACCAACATCAAGAAGAATTTTGGCGGCATCAGCGCGGTCGCCGACGTCAGCTTCGACGTCCGCGAAGGCGAGATCCTCGGCCTGATCGGGCCGAACGGCTGCGGCAAGTCGACCCTGTTCAACTGCATTCTTGGCCAGCTCACGCCATCAGGCGGCGAAGTGAAGCTCGACGGCAAGGTGGTCACGGGGCTGCGCCCCTCCGAGCTCAACAAGCTCGGTGTCAGCCGCACCTTCCAGCTCTTGCAGGTGTTTCCAAAACTGTCGGTGCGCGAGAATTTGATCCTCGCGGGACAGGAGCACCAGGGCAACATGGCCTCGCGCCTGGTCGGCCGCTCCGATGCCGGGCTGACGGAGGCCGCCAACCAGATGATCGGCTTCTTCAAGCTCGATCACCTCGCGGCTGAACCTGCCGGCGGCCTGTCCTACGGCCAGCAGAAGCTGCTCGATGCCGCCATGGCTTTCATGGGCGGACCGCGCCTCGTGCTGCTCGACGAGCCCGCCGGCGGCGTCAACCCGTCGATGCTGGCGGACCTGAAGGACCGGCTGGTCGCGATCAACCGCGAGAAGAACGCGACCTTCGTCGTGATCGAGCACAACATGGAGTTCGTGATGTCGCTGTGCTCGCGCGTGATGGTGATGGCGGAAGGCAAGGTGCTGGCGATGGGACGGCCGGACGAGGTCCGCAAGAACCCGGCCGTGATCGAAGCTTATCTGGGGCATTGAGGGCACGAGCCATGAGCGACCCGATCCTCTCGGTTCACAATCTCGTCGGCGGCTACGGCAAGATGACGATCCTGAACGGCACGACGTTTTCCGTTCCGCAGGCCACCATCACCACCATCATCGGCCCCAACGGCGCCGGTAAGTCGACCGTATTCAAGGCGATCTTCGGCCTGCTCAGGCTGCGCGAGGGCAAGGTCAGTTTTGCCGGTCGCGACGTCACGAACTTAAGCCAGCGCGGGCTGCTCAATGCCGGTATCTGCTACGTTCCGCAGGGCCGCAACATCTTCCCCGAGCTGTCGGTGCGCCACAATGTCGAGCTCGGCGGCGTCGCCGCCGGAAAGGGTCTCGACCTGCCCAAGCGGATCGAGGCGGCACTCGACCTGTTTCCGGCGCTCCGTCGCAAGTCGGCACAGCAGGCATCGACGCTCTCGGGCGGCGAGCAGAAGCAGCTCGAGATCGCCCGCTCGCTGCTGCTCGAGCCGAAGCTCGTGCTGATCGACGAGCCCTCGATCGGCCTGTCGCCGCTGATGGTGCAGCAGACCTTCGACATCCTCAAGAGCCTGCGCGACCGCGGCGTCACTATCCTGATGATCGAGCAGAACGCGCGCTCGGCGCTGGAGATCTCCGATATCGGCATCGTGCTCGAGCTCGGCCAGACCCGCATGGTCGACGGCGCGAAGCGCATCCTGAACGATCCCCGCATCGGCCAGCTCTTCCTCGGGGGAGCCATGGAGGAGACAGCAGCATGAACAAGCGCTCGATCGCGACCGTCTCTCTCTCAGGGGCGCTGGATGAAAAGCTGCGCGCCATCGCAGCCGCCGGCTTCGACGAGGTCGAGATCTTCGAGAACGACCTGCTGTCGTTCGGCGCAGGCCCGCGCGACATCGCAAAGCTCTGCCGCGATCTCAACCTCAAGATCTGCGCGTTCCAGCCGTTCCGCGATTTCGAGGGCATGCCGGAGCCGCAGCGCGCGCGCAACTTTGCCCGCGCCGAGCGCAAGTTCGACTTGATGCAGGAGCTCGGCACCGACCTGCTGCTGATCTGCTCCAACGTCTCCCCCAGCTCGCTCGGCGGCATCGACCGCGCCGCGGACGATTTTCGCGAGCTCGGCGATCGCGCGGCCAAGCGGGGCTTGCGCGTCGGCTACGAGGCGTTGGCCTGGGGACGGCACGTCAACGACTACCGCGATGCCTGGGAGATCGTGCGGCGCGCCGATCATCCCGCGATCGGCGTCATCCTCGACAGTTTTCATGCACTCGCCCCGGGCTTTCCGGTCCGCGCGATGGCCTCGATCCCCGGCGACAAGATCTTTCTGGTGCAGCTCGCCGACGCGCCGAAGCTCGAGCTCGACATTTTGTCCTGGAGCCGGCACTTCCGCTCGTTTCCAGGCCAGGGCGACCTGCCGGTCGGCGAATTCATGGCGGCGGTCGCGGCGACCGGCTATGCCGGACCGCTGTCGCTGGAGATTTTCAACGACCAGTTCCGCGCCGGCTCGGCGGCCCAGACCGCGATCGACGGCCTGCGGTCGCTGATCCTGCTGGAGGACCAGCTTGCACCGGATTGGCCGAAGCTCGTCAGCGAACCACTGGCGCCGAAGGCCAAAAGTCACGGCACCGGCTTCATCGAGTTCGCCGTCAACGAGACCAAGGCCGGCGAACTCGCCCGCCTGTTGTCGCAGCTCGGATTCCGCAAGACCGGCAAGCATCGCAGCAAGGCGGTGGAGCGCTGGTCGCAGGGCAAGGTCGAGCTCGTCATCAATTGCGAGACCGACGGCTTTGCGCATTCGCACTACGTCACGCATGGCCCCGGCGTCTGCGCCATCGCGCTCGACGTCGACAATGCGGGCCTTGCCATGCAGCGCGCCGAGGCATTGAAGGCGCGCACCTTCTATCAGCCGGTCGGGCCGGGCGAGCTGGAGATTCCCGCGATCCACGGCGTCGGCGGCAGCCTGCTTTATTTCCTCGATCAGGCCGGCAAGAACTGGGACACCGATTTCGAACCGGTTGCGAGCGAGGCGAGCGCGGACGCGTTGCTCGCCGTCGACCATATCGCGCAGTCGATGCCCTATGACGAGATGCTGTCCTGGCTGCTGTTCTACACCGGCATCCTCGACCTCAAGCGCCTGCCGCAGATGGAGATCGCCGATCCCAGGGGCCTCGTGCAGAGCCAGGCCATCATCAACGGCGACCAGAGCCTGCGTTTCGTGCTCAACGGCTCCTCCGCCAACCGCACCCTGCCGGCCCGCTTCATCTCGGAGTTCTTCGGCTCGGGCGTGCAGCACGTCGCGTTTGCCTGCCGGGACATCTTTGCAGCGGTCGCCGCGATGCGCGCCCGCGGCGCGGGCTTTCTGGATATTCCCGACAATTACTACGACGACATCGAAGCCAAATACGACCTCGCGCCCGACCTGATGGCGCAGCTGCGCGCCAACCACATCCTCTACGACCGCGAGGGCGACGGCGAGTTCTTCCAAGTCTACACCCACATCTTCGACGAGCGCTTCTTCTTTGAGATCGTCGAACGAAGGAATTATCAGGGCTTCGGCGCGGCCAATGCCGGGATCAGGCTCGCGGCGCAATCACGCGAAGTGCGGCCCGCGAGCATGCCGCGGGTGTAGCTCTTCACCTCTCCCCGCTCGCGGGGAGAGGCCGGAATTCGCGCGTAGCGCGGATTCCGGGTGAGGGGGAGTCTCCGCGAGAGACATGACAATCGGGAGCACCACTCTCTCAATACGTCGTTGCCAGCGCAGCGAAGCAATCCAGAATCCCTCCGCGGAAAGGCTCTGGCTGCGCTCGCAATGACGATGTGGGGAATTTCGAGGAATTCGACTCGCTCCGTCCTCGCGGAGACAGCCCCTCACCCCGCCCCTCTCCCCGTAACAACGGGGAGAGGGAGAGGAGAGAGCTCGCCCAACCAGCTCACTTCATCGCGCACTTCTGATGGAAGCGATCCTGGTCGTTCTCGACGATGGTGGCGACCGTCTTCAGCGCGAGCTGGCCATCGGCGTCCTTGACCACGTCCTGGAGATAGAAGCTCTGCACCGGGATGTGGTTGTTGCCGTACTTGAACGCACCGCGCAGCGACTTGAAGTTGGCCTTCTCCATCTCGGCCTTCATCGCGTCCTTCTTGCTGGTGTCGCCCTTCACCGCGACGACGGCGCTGTTGATGAGCTGGGCGGCGTCGTAGGTCTGGGCGCCGTAATAGGTCGGACGCAGATTGGGGTACTTCTTGCGGTAGTCGGCAACGAAGCGCTTGTTCTGCTCGTTGGGCAGGTCGTTCACCCACTGCTGCGCGCCGGGAACCCCTAACGCGTTCTCCTTCTGGAGCGGCAACGACAGCTCGTCGACGGTGAAGGCGGTGTAGAGCGGCATCGTGCTCTTCAGGCCGGCCTGGGTATATTGATTGAGGAACTGCACGCCGGCGGCACCGGGGTAGAACACGAAGATCGACTCGGCGCCGGAAGCGCGGGCCTTGGAGAGCTCGGCGGAGAAGTCGAGCTGGCTCGGCCAGACCGTGTATTCTTCGCCCTTGATCTCACCCTTGAAGGTGTTCTTGAGGCCCGCGAGCATGTCCTTGCCGGCCGCGTAGTTCGGCCCGATCAGGAAGACGCTCTTGACGCCCTTCTGGTTCATGTAGAGGCCCATGGCCTGCGGCGTCTGGTCGTTCTGCCAGGAGGTCGAGAACACGTAAGGTGAGCAGAGCTCGCCGGCGAGCTGCGACGGGCCGGCATTGGCCGAGATCAGGAAGGTCTGCGAGTCCACCGCGGTCTTCAAGGAAGCCAGCAGCACGTTCGACCAGATATAGCCGACGATGAAATCGACCTTGTCGGACTGCACCAGCTTCTCGGTCTTCTGCTTGCCGACATCGGGCTTCTGGCCGTCGTCCTCGTAGATCACCTCGACCGGCTTGCCGTCCATCTTGCGGCCGAGATGATCCAGCGCCAGCTCGAACGAGTTGCGCATGTCGTTGCCGATCACGGCGGTCGGGCCGCTGAAGGTCGAGACGAAACCGATCTTGATGGTGTCGCCGGCGAATGCCGGATTTGCCAGCACCAGCGCCGCTGCGCCCGCCAGCCAGAATGCCGTCCTCATAACCACTCCCCTCCTTATTATTGATCCCGGAAACGGGGTGATCGCCGCCCCGGGGCCTGTCTCTATTGAACGCAAAATCTGTCGAGCCGCCAATGGCTCAGCACCCGTCCCTGCACCATATTTCGCCCCCATCGGCGATGGCAAGAAATATAATTCTACTCACTTCGGTGGAGGCTGCGGCGCTTTTTCGCGGCACGACGATACGCCCAGCCTATTCCGCGATTGATGACGGCTATTGGACCGCGGGTCACTTTCCGCACTTAAATGAAGCGGAGAAGCAGCAAGAGTCGAGGGCGCATCATGACCACCACACCCCATCGTGTCGTCATCGTCGGCGCCGGCTTCGGCGGGCTGGAGGCGACCTACCGGCTGGCGGGCGCCCCGGTCGACATCACGCTGATCGACCGCCGCAACCATCATCTGTTCCAGCCGCTGCTCTACCAGGTCGCGACCGCATCGCTTGCGACCAGCGAGATCGCCTGGCCGGTCCGCCATCTCATGCGCGACCGGCGCGAGGTGACGACGCTGTTCGCGACGGTCAGCGGCGTCGATGCTAACAGGCGCTGCGTGCTGATCGACGACGGCAGCGAGGTGCCCTACGACACGCTGGTGCTCGCCACCGGTGCGCGTCACGCCTATTTCGGCCATGACGAATGGGAGCAGTTCGCGCCCGGCCTGAAGACGCTGGAGGACGCGACCACGCTGCGCCGGCATATCCTGGTGGCGTTCGAGCGCGCCGAGCGCGAGACCGATCCGGCCAAGCGCGCGGCGCGGCTGACCTTCGTCATCGTCGGCGCCGGCCCCACCGGCGTCGAGCTCGCCGGCACCATCGCCGAAATGGCGCATCACACCCTGCCGGAAGATTTCCGCAACATCGATACGACCAAGGCGCGCGTGGTGCTGATCGAGGCGGGGCCGCGCGTGCTCGCAGGCTTCGCCGACGAGCTCTCGGCCTATGCACAGGCGTCGCTGGAGAAGATCGGCGTCGAGGTCGTGCTCGGCCAGCCCGTCACCGAGATCGACCGCGACGGCGTGGTCTATGGCGGCACGCGCCTGGACGCGAAGACCAAGATCTGGGCCGCGGGCGTGCGCGCCTCGCCCGCCGCCGAATGGCTGGGCGTGCCGGCTGATCGCGCCGGCCGTGTGCAGGTCGAGGCCGACCTGACGATCCCCGGCCATCCCGAGATCTTTGCCATCGGCGACACCGTGACGATCAGTGCCTGGGAGGGCAAGCCGGTGCCCGGAATCGCGCCCGCCGCCAAACAGCAGGGGCGGCACGTCGCCGAGACCGTCAAGGCGCGCCTGCGCGGAGAGACGAAGGGAGCGTTCCGCTACAAGCACTCTGGCAGCCTCGCGCAGATCGGCAAGCGCCTCGCGGTGATCGATTTCGGCCGCATCAAGCTGCGCGGCACCATCGCGTGGTGGATCTGGGGCATCGCCCACATCTACTTCCTGATCGGCCTCCGCCACCGCCTCAGCGTCGCCCTGAGCTGGCTCTGGATCTACGCGCGAGATCAGCGCGCGGCGAGGCTGATTACGCAGGGATCGAGCAAGGTGGTGGGGTGACGGCTTCTCCCTCTCCCCGCTTGCGGGGAGAGGGTCGGGGGTGAGGGGGAGTCTCCGCGGGGACAGTAGGAGTCGAATCCTTCGATGCTCCCCCACCGTCATTGCGAGCGCCGCGAAGCAATCCAGGTCTTCCCGCGGAGGAATTCTGGGTTGCTTCGCTGCGCTCGCAATGACGCGTTGAAAGATCGTCGTTCCCGCGGACATGTGACTCGCGGAAGCACCCCCTCACCCGGATTGCATCTTCGATGCAATCCGGCCTCTCCCCGCAAGCGGGGAGAGGCAAAGAGCAATTACTTCACCAACTCGCACCCGCCCTCCGCAAGCGGGCGAAACGCCTGCTCCGCCGGAATCGTCGAGACCAGCTTGTAATAGTCGTAAGGGTATTTTGACTCCTCCGGCCTCTTCACCTCGAACAGATACATGGGATGCACGACGCGGCCGTCCTGACGGATGGCGGTGTCGCCGAATAGTTTGTCCTTGCCCCTGAACTTCTTCATCTCGGGCACGGCGTCCTTCGCATTGTCGCTGCCGGTGGCGGCAACCGCGTTGAGATAAGCGAGCGTGGAGGCATAGACGCCGGCTTGGTTTCCGCTCGGCATCTTGCCGTTCATCCCCGGCCGCGCACCGAAGCGCTTGGCAAACGCGCGGGTGTCGTCGTTCATGTCCCAGTAGAAGGCTTCCATGAGCTGGAGCCCCTGCGCGACCTTGATGCCCATGCCGTGGACGTCGTTGATGAAGAGCAGGAAGGCGACGAGCTTCTGCCCGCTTTGCTGAATGCCGAACTCGGCGGCCTGCTTCACCACATTGATGGTGTCGCCGCCGGCATTGGCAAGGCCGATCACCTGCGCCTTCGAGCTCTGCGCCTGCAACAGGAAGGAGGCAAAGTCAGACGTGCCGAGCGGGTGCTTGGAGGAGCCGATCACTTTGCCGCCATGCGCCTCGATATATTTCTGCGCTTCGGCCTCGATACCCTTGCCGAGCGCGAAATCGACCGTGAGGAAGTACCAGTCCTTGCCGCCGCGCGACACCATCGCGGCCGCCGTGGTGTTGCCGGTCGCCCAGGTGTCGTTGACCCACTGGATGGTGTTGGGCGAGCAGGCCTTGCCGGTCAGATCCGAGCTCGCCGTGGACGACGCCAGGAAAGTCATGCGGCTGTCGCGCAGCAGCGTGTTGATGGAGAGGCCGACCGCAGAATTCGGCACGTCGACGATGGCATCGACGCCCTCGACATCGAGCCATTTGCGCGCAATCGCATTGCCGACATCGGCCTTGTTCTGGTGGTCGGCATAGACGATCTCGACCTTGATGTTCTTACCCCCGCCGTTGAAATCCTCGGCCGCCATGCGCGCGGCTTCGACCGAGCCCATGCCGTTGGTGTCCTGGAAGATGCCGGAGATGTCGTTGAGCACGCCGATGCGCACGACATTGTCGGAGATTTCGCCGCTTGCTGCGCCGCTCACGAGGCTTGCGGCCAGCGCGAGCGTCCATTTCAGGTGTTTCATTGTTCCCTCCCCTTATGTGTGTCGCGCCGGTCGTCGCCGGCACGTTTGGAATTCAGACCTGTCGTTCCGGCAGTCTCAGCACGAGCCCGTCGAGCGCGGGCGTGATCATGATCTGGCAGGACAGCCGGCTGTTCGGCAGCCGCTCGGCGGCGGTGCCGTCGAGCAGCGCGTCTTCGTCATCTGCCATCGCGGGCAGGCGCGCGAGCCAGGCTTCATCGACATAGACGTGGCAGGTCGCGCACATGGCATTGCCGCCGCACTCGGCCAGGATGCCGTCGAGGCCATGGCGGGTCGCGGCCTGCATGGCGCTTTCGTCGGCTGACGTTTCGACACGATCGGACTTGCCGTCGGCACGAATGAAAGTAATGGCAGGCATCGAGGCTCCTCGTCAGGCCGGGGTGATAGTGACCGGCAGGCTGTCGAGCCCGCGCAGCGTGTTGTTGAAGCGGCGTTTCGGCTCGCCCGTGATCTCGATCTTCGCGATGCGCCGCGCCAGCGCCGTCAGCATCACTTCGCCTTCGAGGCGCGCGACGAGCTGGCCGACGCACATGTGGATGCCGGAGCCGAATCCGACATGGCCGGACGAGCGGCGGGTGACGTCATAGCTGTCGGGCTTGTCCCAGCGGCGCGGATCGCGATTGGCGGCGGCGAGAAACATCAGCACCTTCTCACCTTCGCCGATCGTCGCGCCCGACAGTTCGACCTCACGTGTGGTGGTGCGGAAGAAGGTCTGCACCGGGCTTTCGAAACGAACCGCTTCCTCGAAGGCGCTGCGCGCGAGTGAGAGATCGCCGCGCAGGCGCTGCCATTGCTCCGGAAAGCGCGCGAGGCAATAGACGGCCGCGCCGATGCCGTTGACGGTGGTGTCGAGGCCGGCCGACAGCAGCGAGCGCACCAGCAGCGGCGCTTCGGTCGCCGTGATGGCGCCCTCGTCGACCTGGGCATGAATGCAGGCACCAAACCCGCCGGGCGCGAGGTTCTCGCGCTGGCATTGCTCGGCGACATAGGCTTGGTGTGGCGTCGAGCGCGCGATCGCCTCCTGGCGCAGCTGGTTGGGCGGCCCGAACGCGTTGAACACGACGCTCGCGTAGGGAATCAGATGCTCGCGCCCCTCGGATTTCAGCCCGAGCGCATCCGGGAAGATCGAGAGCGGATAGGCCTCGGCGAGGTCGGCGATCGCATCGAAGCTGCGCTTTTCGATCAACGCGTCCACCCGCCCCTCGGCCGCCGCGGCAAAGCGGTCGCGCACCTGCTTCATCACCGTCGGCGACAGCACCTTTGACAGCACGGCGCGGGTCCGGGTGTGCGCGGGCGGATCGGCCTCGAGGATCAGGCTCGGCGGCCGCCACGGCGTCTCCTTCTTGAAATCGGAGAGGCCGACGCCGCGGCTGGAGCAGAACGTCGCGGGATCGTTCAGCACGGCGTGGACCTCGGCATAGCGCGCCACGCCATAGACGTTCCACTTGTCGAGATAGACCACCGGCCCCGCCTCCCGCAGCAGCTCGTGCGTGGGATAGGGGTCGGCAAAAAAATTCATGTCGAAGGGATCGACGTCGAGATGCGGGACGCCTGATGCGGCGGAGCCGGGTACGCTCATGGAAGTCCTCCCTCATTTTGATCTTGTGAAAGGGCCGCGCTTGCCCTTAGGTCTCCGGGCACCACGCGAGTCAAAAGCCCGATATGCCGACGTCTTCGACCAGAGCCCGCCAAAAGCCCGCGCCCGCCGAGACCGGGCCGACGCTCGATCTCGATCGTTACGTCCCGGCGTTCATCACCTTCATCGCCAACAAGCTCTCGAACAGCGCGACCGCGCTCTACCAGCGCGAGTTCGGCGTCAACGTCACGGAATGGCGGATCATGTCGCTGCTGGCGATCGAGCCCGGCATTCCCGCCTCGCGCATCTGCCACGTCATCGGCTTCGACAAGGGGCCGGTGAGCCGGACGCTTGCCGGCCTCGAGAAGCGCGGGCTGGTGTCGATCCGCACCGACCCGAATGACGGTCGCACCCATTCGATCGCGCTGACGGCGAGAGGACGCGCCACCCATGACAAGGTGATCGTCGCAGCGTTCGAGCGCGAACGGCGCCTGCTGTCCTGCCTGAGCAAGGACGAGCGCGAGGTGCTGATCGATCTGCTCCGCCGGCTGCACGAAAATCTCGGCGCGGTGACGGGCAGCAGCACCGCCTGACGCACCGCGCGTGAAGCGCGCCGCATCGCCGCTTTCAGGCATGCGCCGGCATTTGCCCGCGGCACCATTCCTGCCGAGCATCGTTTCCTCCGAGATCAGGCGCGGCGGTTCGTCCACCGTCATCCTTGTCCGGAACGGTTCGCACAAATTAGTTGCTTAGGCAACAAAAGAATCTGGCAGGATATTGCGGCAGGTTGGCTGGCCTATGGGCAGTCTGTCTCACACTCAGCTCGTCATTCCGGGGCGCGCGTAGCGCGAACCCGGAATCCATCGTGCAACAGCCCCTGCAGTGAAACGGATTCCGGGTTCGGGCCAAGAGGCGCGCCCCGGAATGACGGCGAGACGACCTCGACTGCGCTATTACGCGGTTGCTTCATCGTCTCGATGAGGCGCCGCCTCCGCGGTCAATTCACCCGACGCACCCAATCCATTCCCCCGACGCATCGTCATTCAACCGCGCCACCGCCTCCGCACGCCGCGTCAGCACCGCGCGCTGGTTGATGTAGCCCTTGTCGGTGATCTCGCCGCCGTCCACCGATGGCGGTTCGGCGAGCAGCAGCGCACGGGTGGCGTGGCCGGAGGAATTGGCGCCCTGCTGCTTCAGCCTTGCGAGGCCCTGAGCGATCGCAGTCCTGACCTTGTCATGTGCCAGCACATCATTCACATCGGCCGTCTCCGGCAAACCGGCATGCCCACGGCACGCCGGGATGTTCGGGAACACCAGAAAGCGCACTTCGTCTCCGCCATGACCGGCGACGACGATGTCCTGCGCGAGCGGCGCCAGCGCGGCGATGCCGGCGAGCCGCAGCGTGCCGACGCTGACCCAGGTGCCGGAATTGAGCTTGAAGTCCTCCGCGACACGCCCGTCGAAGAACAGGCCGCGCTCCGGCCGCGCGCTATCAGCAAGCTTCACCGCATCCCCGATGAGATAAAAGCCCTCGTCGTCAAACGCCTGCCTGGTCAGCTCGGGCGCCTTCCAGTAACCCGGCGTGACGTTGGGGCCGCGCACGCGCACTTCCAGCTTGTCGCCGGAGGTGACGAGCTTCAGCTCGGTACCGGGTATCGGCACGCCGATATTGCCGGAGCGCTCGGCGAGGAAATGGCAGTCGGTCGCCAGCGGCGAGGTTTCCGTCGAGCCCCAGGCCGACACCATCGGCAGCGGGCGACCGACGGTTTCGACGGACAATTGTTCGAGCGCGTCCCACAGGTTCTGCGGCAGCGCTGCGCCCGCATAGAAGGCGAACTTCACCTCGCTGAAGAAGCGGCGGCGCAACGCTTCGTCACCGCGCAATGCCGCGATCAGCATGTCGAAGCCGCGCGGCACGTTGAAATAGACCGTCGGCATCACGCTTTTCAGGTTCGCGAGCGACGTCGCAAAGAGACCGGGCGCAGGCTTGCCGCCGTCGATATAGAGTGAGCCGCCGTTGCGCAGCACCAGGTTGAAATTGTGGTTGGCGCCGAAGGTGTGGCTCCAGGGCAGCCAGTCGAGAATGACGAGATCGCTGCCAGCCTGTTCGAGGAAGGTCCAGGTCTGCGCCTTGGCCTGCTGGCTCGAGGTCAGCATGCGCTGGGTGTTGATGACGGCTTTCGGCGTGCCGGTCGAGCCTGACGTGAACAGGAACTTTGCGATCGTGTCCGGCGTCACCGCGGCAAAGGCTTTTGCGACGTCGACAATTTCGGGCGTTGCCGCAACGGCGCTGAAGGCGAGTGCGTCGGCGTCAGCGCCGTTGCCGCTGATGATCTGCGCCTTGTGCAGCGGCTCGATCGCAGCCAGCGCCGCCGCGAACGGCTTCGTCGCGGAGACGTAGATCGCGCCCGGCTCGAGCAGCGCGATCATGCTCTTGAGCTTGTCGAAATCTCTGGACATCAGCGAATAGGCCGGTGAGATCGCGGCGGAGGGCACGCCGATATGCTGCGCGGCAAGCGCAAGCAGCGCATGGTCGATGCTGTTATCGGAGAGGATCACGAGCGGGCGTTCGGCGCTGAGGCCTTGCGCCAGGATCCACGACGCCGCACCACGCACCTGGCGCAAGGTGTGCGCGTAGGTGACGGTGGTCCATGGCGCTTCGGCATTGCCGCGCTCGGCGAGGAAGATCGCATCGGGCGTCTGCCGCGCCCATTGCTCCAGCCAGTCGCCGATGCAGCGCGCGCTGTCGCGCAACGGCTCCGGCGAGCGCAGCACGATGCTGCCGTCGGTGCGATGCTCGGCGATCGTCTTGGGCGCTGCGAACAGACTTGACGCGTCACCGCGTAAGGCGGCTGTCATGTGTTTCCTCCTCCGCCCGGATGTCCGGATCGGCCGCAGCCTCGTTCCGGACTGCCTTGGCCATTCTGCCTTGGCCATAATGTTGGGCACGACAATTGTTGTCGTCAACAACAATCTTCCGCACGGCCGTCCGAGGCGCTACAAGGGATGCATGGCAGGAGACGCGACGTGACAGCCACGGTAGCCCAAACTTCCCCACGCAAACGCGCCGGCAACGGCGCGGCGCGGCGGAACGACGCGGACGAGATAGGGCTCGACGCGCTGGTCGGACACGCCGGCTACGCGGTGCGGCGTTTCCAGATCTGGATCTTTCAGGACTTCATCAAGACGCTGGGCGGGGTCGACATCCGGCCGACGCAATATTCGGTGCTGACGGTAATCGGCGCCAATCCGGGCCTGTCGCAGATGGCGGTGGCCAAGCGCCTCGGCATCGAGCGCGCCCGGCTGGTGCATCTGCTCGACAGCCTCGAACAGCGCAAGCTGGTGAAACGGGTCAAGTCGAAGGCGGACCGGCGCTCCCACGCCCTGCACCTGACCGCCCAGGGCGAGACGGCGCTGGCGAAGTTCAAGCGGCTCGCCGACGAGCACGAGCGCCATGTCGAGGCGAAGATCGGCAAGGAGAACCGGGAGCGGCTGCTCCAGATCCTCGCTGGCTTCACCTGATCCAGACTGCCCAAAATTTGCGCAAATGCCCGGAACAAGGCGTTGGCGCGATGCCCCGCCCGGCCGCCGAAATATCCCCCAACCTACTGATCTCCCGATAATATCCGGAGCAGCCGCGCTGCCCGGATTCTGTACGATTCTGTACACAATGGCACATCGCTTGCTTCAATCCGGGTGAGGACATGTTGCCGGAGTTTTGTCGCCATGAGGGCTGAAAATGGGGGCTGAACAGCCTGAAACGATCGCCGCGATTGTGGCCGCGCATCGCGCGGGCACGCTCACGCCGGCACAGACCATCGCGCGCACCTATCAACGCATCCGCGACCACAACGATCCCGCCGTCTTCATCAGCCTGCGCGACGAGAAGGACGCGATCGCGGAAGCTGAAAAGCTTGCCGCGCGCGCGGATGCCGCCAGCATACCGCTCTATGGCGTCCCGGTCGCGGTGAAGGACAACATCGACGCGCTGGGCTTTCCGACCACGGCGGCCTGCCCCGCCTTCTCCTACACACCGACCCATGACTCGACCGCGGTGGAGCGCCTGCGCGCAGCCGGCGCCATCATCATCGGCAAGACCAATCTCGACCAGTTCGCAACCGGCCTCGTCGGCGTGCGCTCGCCCTACGGCATTCCCAAAAATTCGATTCGCGAGGATCTGATTCCCGGTGGCTCCAGCTCAGGCTCGGCGACCGCCGTCGGCGCCGGCCTCGTGCCGCTGTCGCTCGGCACCGACACCGCCGGCAGCGGCCGCGTGCCGGCCATGCTCAACAACATCGTCGGGCTGAAGCCAAGCCTCGGCATGATCTCGACCGCGGGCCTCGTGCCGGCCTGCCGCACGCTCGACTGCATCTCGGTATTCGCCCTGACGGTGGACGATGCTGCACTCGCACTCTCCGTGATGGCGGGACCTGACCAGGCCGATCCATTCTCGCGCGACCGGCCGCTCGGCGCGCTCACGCCGTTCCCCGCAAACCTGCGCCTCGGCGTGCCGCGCAACGGGCAGCTGATCTTCTTCGGCGACAAGAAGGCGGAAGCCGCTTATGGCGAGGCGCTGAAGCGCTGGACCGCGCTTGGCGCGACGCTGGTCGAATTCGACCTCGAGCCGTTCTACGAGACGGCGCGACTGCTCTACGAAGGGCCCTGGGTTGCCGAGCGCTATCTCGTGATCAAGAACCTGCTGGCGTCCGCGCCCGATATGATCCATCCGGTGACGCGCGAGATCACCGCGGCCGGTGCGCGGCTGACGGCGGCGGACACCTTCTCCGCGCTCTATCGCCTGCAGGGCCTGCGCAAGATCGCCGAGCGCACCTTTGCCAATATCGACGCGCTGGTGCTGCCGACGGCGCCGACCGCGTATACGACCGCGCAGGTGCTGGCCAACCCGATCGAGCTCAACAGCCGGCTCGGCACCTACACCAATTTCGTCAACCTGCTCGACCTCTGCGGCCTCGCCGTGCCGGCATCGATGCGCGCCGACGGCATCCCGTTCGGCATCACGCTGCTGGCGCCGGCCGGCCGCGATGCGCTGCTGGCGAGCATCGGCCGCGTATTCCATGCGGATACCAGGCTGAGCGTCGGCGCGAAGGGCGTCGCGCAACCCGCGCTCGCGCCGCTTGCCGCAGGCGGCATCGACGAGATTCCGATCGCCGTCGTCGGCGCGCATCTGTCCGGCATGGCGCTGAACGGCGAGTTGAAGGCGCTGAACGGAAAGCTGATCGAGGCGACCAAAACCGCACCGGACTACAAGCTCTATGCGCTTCCGACGACGCCACCGAAGCCGGGCATGCTGCGCGTCGCAGCCGGCAAAGGCGCGGCCATCGAGCTGGAGATCTGGTCGCTTTCTGCGGCTGCGTTCGGCAAGTTCGTCAACGCGATTCCGGCGCCGATGGCGATCGGCACCATCAGGCTCGCCGACGGCCGCAGCGTGAAGGGCTTTCTCGTCGAGCCGGAAGTGCTCGGCGAAGCGCGAGACATCACAAGCTACGGCGGTTGGCGCGCGTATATGGCGGAGGCGGCCACGGCGTAGCTCTCGTAGGGTGGGCAAAGCGTAGCGTGCCCACCAATTCCAACATCATTGCGGATGGGTGGTGGGCACGGCGCGTTGCGCCTTTGCCCACCCTACGGCACGGAATGCGCGGCGCTAAACCGACACCGCGTAGATCTCGTACTCCCCGCGCACCAACTCGATATGGGCGCGCATGGCGGCGGCGGCGCCCTGCTTGTCGCCGCGCATGATGGCGACGACGACGCGGTCGTGCTCGGCTTGCGACTTGGCGAGACGGCCGAGGTTGCGGAACTGGGCACGGCGGAACGGCTGCACGCGGACGCGGGTCGCCAGCGTGATCTCGGCGATGTAACCGTTCTGCGAGCCGGCATAGATCGCGTTGTGGAAGCGCTCGTTGACCTCGTGGAACCGATCAGGATTGCCGGTGTAGCTGAGGACACGCAGCTCTTCGTGGATGGCCTCCAGGCCGTGGCGTTCGGCGGCGGACATGCGCTCGGCGGCAAGGCCGGCGCACAGCGCTTCCAGCTCCGCCATCGCCTCGAACATGCTCTTCAGCCGTTCGATCGACGGCTGCGCCACCACCGCGCCGCGGTGCGGCCGGGCCTCGACGAGGCCGCTCGCCACCAGCTGGCGCAGGGCCTCGCGCACCGGCGTGCGCGAGACGTTGAAACGCCGCGCGATGTCGGTCTCGTCCAGCGGCGAGCCGGGAGCCAGGGCTCCGCGCACGATCTCGTCGGCGAGCTGAAGGCGCAGCTCCTCGGCGCGCGTGACCTTCTGCACCGACGGCAGGGCCCGGTCGACGCGGGGCACCACCGGCTCGGCCGGCAGTGTTCCCTGCGGAAGGTCGTCAAGCGTCATACGATCAGTTCTCTTTCGACTCGTCGATGATGCTGACATGGGCGGCGACGACGCGCCAGCCCTCCGGGAAGCGAATCCAGGTCTGCATCTGCCGGCCGACCTTGCCGGGCGCCGTGTCGCGATAGAACAGGGTGGAGGCGACGGCCGTGTCGCGGCCATAGCTGCTGATGACGGTTTTCGCGGTGCGACGGTTGAGGCCGACCGGCGAGCGGCCGGCGCGGAAGCCGGAGATCGCCTCATAGCCATAGAGGTTCTCGCCGATTCCGTAGCGCAGCGTGCGGGGATCGTTGCGGAACAGCTCGCCGAGCACGGTTACGTCGTTGGTGACCAGGGCCTGCTCATAACGATCGAATGCGGCTTTGACTTCCGCGATCACCTCTGGGAGATCGATCTCCATCTCAGAATCCTCTCGGGGCTGGCGCCGCGACAACGCCCATCCGTTCCAACGCATGCGCGACGCGCAACGCGATGTCCTCGCGCCAGGGCGCGGCGATGATCTGCACGCCGATCGGCAGCGGCTCGAGCGGCACCGGCACCGCGACCACGGGCAGGCCGATGAAGGAGATCGGCTGGGTGTGGATGCCGATATTGGCGCGCACCGGCAGTTCGACGCCGTCGAGATTGAAATTCACCTGCCCGAGCTTTGGCGCAGTGCACGGCGTCGCCGGCGCCAGCAGCACGTCGACCGATTTGAAGATTTCGGAAAACTGCGCGCGATACCAGCGGCGGAATTTTTGCGCGCGATCGACCAGCGGCGCGGGCACCATGGCGCCCGCGATCAGGCGGTCGCGCACGGCGGGATCGAAATCGTTCGGACGCTTGCGCAGGCGATCGAGATGCAGCGAAGCGCCTTCGGTGGTGGAGATGACGTAAGCCGCCGCGCGGGCACGCGCGGCTTCGGGCACATCCACGATTTGCGTCGCGCCGAGCGCCTTGGCGACGCGGCTCACGGCTTCGACGGCCTCGGGAAACACGTTCTTCTGGAAGTAGCCGCCGGCGATCGCGATGCGCAGGTCCGAGACCGGATTGGCGAGCAGCGGCACCGTCGGCTCCAGACCGCGTGTGGTGCAGGCGGCATCGCCCGCATCCGGCCCCTGCATCGCATCGTAGGCGAGCGCGAGATCGGTGACGGAGCGCGCGAACGGGCCGAGATGATCGAAGCTCGCGACGAACGGAAACGACCGCGCCCGCGACAGCCGGCCATAGGTCGGCTTCAGGCCAAAGATGCCGCAGAACGAGGACGGCACGCGAATCGAGCCGTTGGTGTCCGAGCCCAGCGCGATCGGCACCAGCGCGCCGCCGACGGCGCTGCCGGAGCCGCCGGAGGAGCCGCCGCTCATGCGCGTCGTATCGTGCGGATTGCGCGATGGACCGTCGTGAATGTTCTCGCCGGTGAAGTCGTAGGCGTACTCGCCCATGTTGAGCGCGCCGACCAGAACCGCGCCGGCCGCTTCCAGCCGCTCGATCAAGGTGGCGTCTCGCTTGGCGGGTGCGAGGTCGCGGTTGATCTTCGAGCCGGCACGGGTCGAGAGGCCCGCGACATCGAACAGGTTCTTCACCGCGAAGGGCACGCCGGCGAGCGGGCCGACCTCCTTGCCGGCGGCAATGTCGGCGTCGATCGCACGCGCCTTGGCGCGGGCGCGCTCGGCGGTGACGTCGGTGAAGGAATTGAGGATGGTGTCGTGCTGCTTGATGCGCGCGAGCGCGGCTTCGGTGGCAGCGAGGGCGGACATCTTGCCGCCTGCCACCGCTTTCGCGATGTCGGCAGCACTCATCTCTGGCTTGGTGGTCATGGCGGCGTCAGACGGAGAAGATCGGCGCCGGCTCGGTCTCGTCCGGCAGCGCGAATTCGTCGACGAGGCGGGCGAGCCGCAGCGACACTTCGAGATTGGCGCGAACCGCCGGCCTCCAGGCCTCCTCGATCGGCAATGCCAGCGCTTTCGATACGGCGTCGATATAATCGTCCAGCGGCTCGGCCATCACGCTCCCAAACAATCAGTGTACCGGCAACGGCGGATGCGGGATCGCCGTCAGCAGCTCCTTGGTGTAGTCGTCCTGCGGATCGCTCAAAACCCTCTCGGAAGAGCCTTCCTCGACGATTCGACCCGTCCGCATCACAATGACACGATCGCACAGCAAGCGCACTACGTTCAAATCATGCGAGACGAACAGATAGCTCATACCTAGCCGCGCCTTGAGGTCCTGGAGCAGATTGAGGACCACGGCCTGGACCGAGACGTCGAGCGCCGCGGTCGGCTCGTCCAGGATGACGAGTTTCGGGTGCAGGGCAATCGCCCGGGCGATGCCGACGCGGGCCTTCTGGCCGCCGGACAATTGGTGCGGAAACCGATCCAGCAGATTGTGCGGCAGGCCGACCATGGTGGCCAGCTCCTCGCAGCGGGCGCGCAGCGCATCGCGGCCCCTGACGTCGCCGAGCTGCATGATCGGGTCGGCGATGGCGCGCGCGGCGGTGAAGCGCGGATTGAGGCTGTCGGTCGGGTCCTGGAACACCATCTGGATGCGGCTGCGCTGCGGCAGCCGGGCAAACGAGGCCGGCGCGATGCCGCCGATGTCCTCGCCGTCGAACTGGATCAGGCCGGAGGTCTGGTCCAGGAGCCGCATCACCATCATCGAGGTGGTCGATTTGCCGCAGCCGGATTCGCCGACGAGCCCGACGCTCTCGCCATGGCCGATCGAGAAGCTGATGCCGTCGACGGCGCGGAATACATCCGGCTCCACCGGCGGCTTGCGGCCGAACAGTTTGCCGAGCGTGGCGGTGGCGCCCTGACGGGGATACTCTTTCACGAGCTTTTCGATGAGAAGGAGAGGCTGTTCGCTCTTCCCCCTCTCCCCGCTTGCGGGGTCGCGACGAGCTTCGCTCGCGCTGAGAGGGTTGGGGTGAGGGGGCGTCTCCGCGAGCACGGTGCTTGGAGAGTCCCCCTCACCCCCCGCACTTCGTGCGTCGGCCTCTCCCCGCACGCGGGGAGAGGCGAAGGAAGCCCCCTCCTCCTCCGGCAACAGATCCCGCAAGCTCACGCCGAGCCGCGGCGTCGCGCGCATCAGCTTCTTCGTATAGGGGTGCTGCGGATTGGCGAAGATATCGGCGGCCTTGGCGGTCTCGACCACGCGGCCCTTCTCCATCACCACGACGCGGTCGCAATAGGCGGCGGCCAAACCCAGATCATGCGTGATCAGGATGGTCGACATCGCGCGGCGCCTAGTCAGCTCGACGATCAGGTCCATCACCGCCTTCTGGGTGGTGACGTCGAGGCCGGTGGTCGGCTCGTCCGCGATCAGGAGTTGCGGGTTGCAGGCCAGCGCCAGCGCGATGACGACGCGCTGGCACATGCCGCCGGACAGTTCGAACGGATAGGCGTGGTAGCGCTCGCGCGGGCGGGCGATCTTGACCTGCTCCAGCGCCTCGATCGCCTTCTCACCGTGATCGGCGACCTGGGCCTGCTGCACATGGGTGCGCAGCACGTCCTCGATCTGGTCGCCGACCTTGCGGATCGGATTGAGTGCGGCGCGCGGGTTCTGGAAGATCATCGAGACTTCGCGGCCGCGCAGGTCGCGCATCTGGTCTTCGGTCGCAGCCTTCACGTCGATGCCGGAGAACATCACCGAGCCATCGGCGATCCGCCCGGCACGGTCGAGGATGCGCATCACCGCATAGGACGTCACCGACTTGCCGGAGCCGGACTCGCCGACGATGGCGAGCGTCTCGCCCTTGGCGACGGAGATGTTGACGTGCTGCACCGCCTTCACGGTGCCGCGGCGGGTGGTGAATTCGACCGTGAGGTCCTGGACGTCGAGCAGCGGCTGGGCGGTCATGGATGGCTCCCGTCACTCAAAAAGGTCGAAAACAACCCCATGCACAGTAGAAGGGCGTTGGATTCATTGGACAATTTCGACGGGGAATTTGGAGGTGAAGGAACCATCACCTACGTCCTCCGCTGCGGATCGACGATGTCGCGGAGGCCGTCGCCGAGGAGGTTGAAGCAGAACACGGCGATCATCAAAGCAAGGCCGGGGAACAGGGCGATCCACCATTCGCCTGAGACCATGAAGCCCGCGCCTTCCGCGACCATGATGCCCCATTCGGCGGTCGGCGGGCGGACGCCGAGGCCGATGAAGGAGAGGCCGGCGGCGTTGAGGATGGCGTAGCCCATGGTCAGCGACATCTGCACGATCATGATCGGCATGATGTTGGGCAGGATGTGCACCAGCAGGATGCGGAATTCACCGTTGCCGGACAGGCGCGCGGCCTGCACGAAGCCGGCATTGCGGCGGACATTGGCCTCGGCACGCGCGACGCGGGCATAGAGCGGGAAGTTCACGATCGCGGTCGCAAGAATGATGTTCTGCACCGTGTTGCCGAGCGCCGCGACGATGCCCATCGCCAGCACGAACAGCGGAAACGCCATGATGGTGTCGGCGATGCGGCCGACGATGCGGTCGGTCCAGCCGCCAAAGTAGCCCGCTGCGATGCCGGCGAGGCCGCCCATCAAAAACACCAGCACGACGGAGGCGACCGCGATGAACGTATCGAGCCGCGTCGCCACGACGACGCGGCTGAAGATGTCGCGGCCGAGCTGATCGGTCCCGAACCAGTGCGCGGCCGATGGCGCTTTCAACGCCGCGGCGGTGTCGGAGGCGAGCGGATCATACGGCACCACATAGGGACCGAAGATCGCGGCGATGAGGATCACAATCAGCAGGGCGAAGGCAAAACCCGTGACCTTGTTTTCGCCGAGAACGTAGCGGGTCTGTTCGAGGATCGCGGTCAGTCCCGAGGTACGGGCGGGACCGACGGGTTCGACAGCAGGCGCAACGGAGCTCATGGTTTAGCCCTCCAACCTGACGCGCGGATCGATCACGCCGTACAAAATGTCGATCACCAGATTGAGCAGCACGTACATGACCGCCATCGTCAGCACGAAACCCTGCACCGGCGCGAAGTCCGACGAGATCAGCGCTTCCACCGCATAGGATCCGATGCCGGGCCAGGCGAACACTTTTTCCACCAGCACGTTCGCACCGAGCAGGAACGAGAACACCATGCTGAGCGTGGTGATCACGGGCAGCATCGCGTTGCGGAAGGCATAGGTGACGATGACGGTCGCCGGCGACAGGCCGCTGGCGCGCGCAGTGCGGACGAACTCCGACGACAGCACCGCCAGCATCGAGGCGCGGGTCATGCGCGCGATCGGCGCCAGCGAGAAGATCGCAAGCGTGGTGGCCGGCAAAATGAGCTGGCTCAGCGCCGAGCGGAACGCCTCGAGGTCGCGCGCGATCAGGGTGTCGATCAGATAGAAACCGGTCACCGTCGGCGGCGCGCTGTAGAACACGTCGAGACGGCCGAGCGGCGCGGGCGACCAGCCGAGCCGGAAATAGAAAACGTAAACGAGAACGAGGCCGGTGAAGAACACCGGCAGCGAGACGCCCGCCGTCGTCGTGACCCGACAGAGGTGATCGACCCATGACCCCGGCCGCGTCGCCGCCAGCACGCCCAGCGGAATGGCGATCACGATCGAGACGATGAGGCCGAGCAGCGTCAGCTCGGCCGAGGCCGGCAGGCGGTTGCGGATCTCGGCCGCGACCGGCTGGCCTGTGGTGAGCGAGTTGCCGAAATCGCCATGGGCGAGATCGGTGGTGTAGCGGAAGAACTGCTCGATCAGCGGCCGGTCGAGACCGAGCTTCTTCCGGATCTGCTCGACGGCCTCCTTCGTCGCGGCGGGACCGGCGAAATACGCGGCGGGATCACCAGGCAGCGCGCGCGTCAGCAGGAAGGTGACGATGACGACGCCGATCAGCGAGGGTATCGCGAACATCAGGCGCTTGCCGATCATGGTCAGCATGGGAGTGCTCTCCTTCTGCCTAGCCATTGGAAGCAAATTCGAACGACCTGCTCAGCTGCGTTCCCTCCCCCCTTGTGGGGGAGGGCTAGGGAGGGGGGTGGCTCCGGGAGGGGTCGGAGTTCGTGGCTACCCCCCTCCCTGCCCTCGAGAGCGAGCTTCGCTCGCCTCGGCCCCCACAAGGGGGGAGGGAATGAGATGACAGTGCCCACCTCACTCCAGTGGAAGAGACCAACACATGCCGATGCGTCGCCGACCATCAGCATGACACCTCACCCCTTTGCCATCGCGCGGTAGTCCAGGCGGCGATGGAACCAGTATTGGTAGCCGCTGATGTTCTTCTGCATCGCGACGTTGACGAAGGGCTGGTACAGCGGGATGCGCGGGATGTCGCTGTAGGCGAGATCGACGAAACCCTTCACGTCGGTGTCGTAGGTCGCGGTGTCGCCACTCGCGGCCGCGACGCGCGCGCCGTCGATCAGCTTGTCCATCTCCGCCGACTTGTAGCTCATGGTGTTGAAGACGGAATTGTTGCCGTGATAGCACCAATAGAAGAAGTACTCGGGGTAATCGAGCCAACCCGAGAACACGTTGGTGAAGAGCGGCATCTCCTTCTTGTTCAATTCGGTGCGCCAGTTGGCGCCGGGCACCTTGTTGATGGTGGTCTTGATGCCGAGCTGGGCGAGCGATTCCTGCACCAGCACGCAGAGCGGCTCGTTGACGCCGGCGAAATTGAGGTCGAACGAGATCGTGGTCTCGAAACCGTTGGCGTAGCCGGCCTCCGTCAGCAGCGCCTTCGCCTTCTCCATGTCGGTGTTGTATTTGTGCTGCTGCGGCCAGGCGACCTCGGTCGGCTTGTCCTTGGCGGCGCCGAACATGGGATTGCCGAGCCCGAACAGCACCGCGTCCATGATCTTCTGGTAGGGCAGCGCATAGGCGATCGCCTGCCGCACCTTGACGTTGTCGAACGGCGGCTTGGTGACGTTCATGCCGATATACTGGATGCCGTTGGAGAACGGCAGCGACACCACGTTGAGCTTGCCGCTCGCCTTCATCTCCTGGAAATCCTTGAACGGCAGCTCGTAGGAGATGTCGGCGTCGCCGCGCTCCAGCAGCGCACGGCGATTGCCCGCCTGCGGCACCATGCGCCAGATCACGCGCTTGATCTTCGGCAAGGGCCCGCCGACCCAATCCTCGTTGCGCTCCATGATCACTTCGGTGCCGGCGGTCCACTTCGTCACCTTGTAGGCGCCGGAGCCCGCGGTCTGCTGCTTGGTGAATTCGAGACCCCAGGGATCCTTCTCGCTGGCGTTCTTCTTCACCAGCTCGGAGTTGACGATGCAGGGCACGATCACCGCGAGATCGGGAATCGTCAGCTTGTCCTTTTTCAGGAAATCGACGCGCACGGTGTAGTCGTCGATCACGACGAACTGCTCGGGCTTGGTCAGCGAGCCCGCGCTCATCTGGAAGGTCGGGAAGCCGCCGACGCTGACGGCACGGTCCAACGACCACTTCACGTCCTTGGCGGTGACCGGCGCGCCATCGTGGAATTTGGCGTTCTTCTTCAGCTTGAAGGTGACCGACATGTCGTCGATCTTCATGTCCTCGGCGAGCTCGCCCTTGAACTTGTCGCGGTCGTAATAGGGCACGCCGCTGGGACCGCTCTTCATCTCGTGGCTGATCAGCCGGTCGTAGCAATTCCAGGACACCTCATAGCCGGGCACGTTGGTGCCGACGCCGTGGATATCGAGATTGTTGGGGCCGCCCTCCGAGACGATCAGCAGCGTCTCCGAACGCGCATCGGCCTTGGCCGAGGAGATCACGGACGGCATGGCCGGAAGCGCCGCGCCTGCGGCCAATCCGGAAACGGACTTGAGGAAATCGCGGCGCTTCATGAAATCGCTCCAACACAAAAGTTTCTGGTTGGAACTGGATTCGCAAGGTTCGTGCCAGAGCTTAACGAGGCGTTAGTCTCGCGCTAATCAACTGATATCACTTGATCTTTTTGATTTTTGCCTGATTTTCCGGAGAGCGGCGCAGTTCCTGCTTGCATACAAAGACGGAGAATTGCTCAAAATTTCATCGATAAAGCGTGAGAGCCCATTCGGGAGGCGACGGCAGGACTCATCGCGCAGGTAGCGCGGCGCCCGTGCTGAAGCCACCAGGCCCGGCCGTCATTCCGGGGCGATGCGCAGCATCGAGCCCGGAATCCATCGGGCCACAGAATGCGTGGGAAAATGGATTCCGGGCTCGCCGCTTCGCGGCGCCCCGGAATGACGGAGAGGGGTGGGGCCGGAGCACTCACTCCGCCCAGATCAGGTCCTGCAGCTCGACGAGATCCTTCGCCTTGTCCTGCCAGCCCTCGATGCAGATGTGGCTGTTGAGATCGCTGGCGTGGTGCAGCAGCATCAGGGCCATCAGGCGCCGCTTGAGCGCATAGTCCAGCTTCGCATAGCCAAACCCTTCGAGCAGGCTGCGCACCCTCCCCGGCCGGCCCGCCGCCATGAAGGCGCTGGGGCCGAGCAGGTCGTAGTCGCGCCATCCAGCCCGCACGTCGCCGAAGTCGAACAGGCCGGCGAGCGACCATTGCCCGTCATGGCAGGCGAGCAGAAAGTTCTCCGGAATGTATTCGCCGGTCAGGATCACCGGCGGCGCGTCCATCGGAATGAGGCGCGCCGCATCGCGCAGCAGATCGTCGAGGCCTCCAAGGAATTTGGGCGCAAGGCCGAGACGCTGGTGCCTGGCGCGGCACCCCTGCATCTGCCTGCGCATGAACGCGTCCCAGCGCGGCTCTATTGCTGCGAGAGGGTCAAGCGGCGCGCGCTGCACGGCCGCGATGGTCTCGCCGATCTGGCGCAGCAGGCGCTCCTTCTGCTGTTCCGGCAGAGACGGCCAGACCTCCGAGCCGAGCGTGCCGGCAAGACGCGTGATGACGAGATAGGGCCAGCCGTCGCGCATCCCTTCCGCGACGACCTGCGGAATTGGCAAGGAAAGACGTCCCGCAAGCTGCGTCAGCGAACCGCGCTCGGAGACGAATTGCGCGTGGAGCAGCGGCGGGAAGATCTTCAGGATCAGGCGCTCACCGAGGCCGACCACGAGATTGGTACCTGTTACAAACACCTGCGGCGCGCCGACGTCGAGGCCGTGGCTGCGCGCGATGTCGAGCGCGATCGGCAGCCATCGGGACTGGTCGGCGCGCAAGGCACGGTAGGCCTCGAGGCTCGTCGACGCGGACACGCCCCAGGCACCCGCCGAACAAGCACCTGCCGAACAAGCAGCGGCGGAATCCGGCGGCAGCATCTCCTCCATCACAGCGCCCGGCTCCGCCCGGTGTTATTCCAGGACATCCTTGACGCTGTTCTTGATGGCCGAGGGGACCGCATGCTCGGGGACTTCGATGGTCTGCGCACCGCGCGTGATCCGGTAACTGAACGCGTCGGCCTGACCCGGATGTGCGGGCGCGACTTTCTTCGGATCGGCAAACAGCTGCTCCACCGTCTTCTGATCGGCGGCGGACAGATCCGACAGCGCCACTTCACCACGACTTTTCAGGTGAGGGCCGCCGAAGCCGGCGAACCCTCCGACGCGCTCGATCTTCAAGCGATCCACGCTTCCTTCCTTTCGTATCGCACGCTTTAGAGCCCGACCTTCTTCCATCCGGTATCGACGGCGGCGAGGACTGCGGCATCACCAGGGTACAATGTGTGGGCACCCTGCCGGGTCCGCGCCGCGAATGCCTTCATCGTCATGTTCGGCGTCGGCCCGAAACCAGTGAGCGAATGGTACCACACCTGCCCGATCCTGGCCCAACTGTATCCGCCAAGCGTCGTGCAGGCGGTGTAGAAGGCGAGGTTCGGCGGCCCGCTCGCGTAATGCGGGTCCATGCCGGGCGTCACTTGCGAATACTTGGTCGGCTGCGGCGCCAGGCAGTGCTTGGCGGCGGGATCGGCCATGTCGCGCAGGCAGGCGAACCCCTTCTTCTTGGCCGCCGGCCCCATGATGTCGCGCCCGATCAGCCAGTCGGCCTTCTTGACGTCCTGCTTGGCCTCCCACTGCCGGAACATCGAGCCGAAGCAGTCGGAGATGCTCTCGTTCAGGCCGCCGGCATCGCCGCTATAGGCGAGCTGGAGGCTGTGCTGGGTCACGCCATGGGTCAGCTCGTGGCCGATGACGTCGTTGCCGCGGGTGAAGTCGAGGAAGATGCTGCCGTCGCCGTCGCCATAGACCATCTGCGAGCCGTTCCACATCGCGTTGTTGTACTTCTCGCCGAAATGAACCGACGACATCATGGTCATGCCGTGATCGTCGATCGAATTCCGGTTGAAGACCTGCTGGTAGAACCTGGCCACCTTGGTGGTCTGGTTGAAGGTGCGCTTGACGGAGCCGTCCGAGGACGTCTTCGGCTTCGGCACGGGCGTGCCGGGCAGCGTCTGCGTGTGCTTGCAGTCGTAGACCGTGACCGACGGCGCCGCGGCCAGCGTGACCAGACCTGCGGCGCGCGCCGCCACGACGCTGGTCAATTTCGCCGTCTGCGTCCGCAATTCGCGCAGTTCATGACTGACCTGGACGGTGTCGACCATCTGCTTGCGAAGCACGGCGGACAGCTTCTTGTCCTGGGAAAGTCTGGTCAGAACGTCGTTCGGGATGATGCAACATGAGCAAAACATAAGCGATCTCCATCACAACTTTTCCGAAAAAATGATAGATGAAACAACCTGAAGATTATCGCTGCGCGCCCGCGGCACAAGTGATGTGGCTCACACGGGCGTCATTGTTTCGAGAGCGTGGATTTGCGGCCCGCCCGCGGGTCCGCGCATCGCTTCAAATTTCGTGATGTGGAGTCGCGTGCGCGCGCAGCGGGCCGAGCAGCGCCTATCGCTCCGGGCTGGCGCGCTCGAACTGGCGCAGCAGCTTGTTGCCGCGCTCGACGGCGGAATCCAGAGCTCCCTGCGCGCTCTTCTGGCCGGCAAAGGCCTGCTCCAGCTCGTCCTCGATCGCGCCGCGGATCAGCACGAAGGAGCCGAGCCGGATGCCCTTCGAGTTCGACGTCGGCGGATGCAGCGTGATCTCCTCGAACGAGATCGCCGAGCCCGGATTGCGCTCGTAGAAGCCTTGCGCACGCGTCAGCTCGTAGGCGGCGCGGGTGATCGGCAGATATCCGGTGTTCTGGTGCCAGGCAGCCTGCACGCCGGGCTGCGACAGATAAGCGAAGAACCGCGCCACGCCCTTGTATTCCGCGCGCGGCCGGTCGCGCAGCACCCACAGCGTGGCGCCGCCGATGATCGAGTTCTGCGGCGCGTCCTTCACCTCGGGCCAGTACGGCATCATGCCGTAGCCGATCTCGAATTTCGAGTTCGCGTTGATGTCGGCGCGCGTCGCCGAGGAACCGATGAAGATGCCGCATTCGCCGTTCTGGAAGCGCGGCTCGGCCGACTGGCCGCGGCCGCCATAGTCGAACAGCCTGGTCTTCTGCCACTCAGCCAGCTGGGCGACGTGCTTGACGACGACCGGATTGTTGATGGTCAGCTCGGCATCGAGCCCGGCAAAACCGTTGGTGCGGGTCGCGAGCGGCAGGTTGTGGAAGGCGGAGAGATTCTCGATGTGGATCCAGGACGGCCAGGACGTGGTGAAGCCGCAAGGAGCGCCGCGGTCGCGCAGACGCTTTGCGATCGCGCCAAGCTCGGGCCATGTCTTCGGCGGCGCCTCCGGATCGAGGCCGGCGTCACGGAACATGGTCTTGTTGTAGTAGAGGATCGGCGTCGACGAATTGAACGGGAACGACAACAGATTGCCGGCCGCATCGGTGTAGTAGCCGGAGACGGCGGGAAGGTAGTCGTTGAGCGAGAACGGCTCGCCCTGGTCCCGCATCAGGCTGAACACCGGATAGATCGCGCCCTTGGCCGCGGTCATGGTGGCGGTGGCGACCTCGTTGACCTGGACGATCGCGGGCTGGCTGCGCGAGCGGAAGGCGAAGATCGCCGCCGTCACCGTCTCGGTATAGTTGCCCTTGTAAGCAGGCACGATCCGGTAATCGGACTGCGAGGCGTTGAAGTCGGCGGCGAGCTTTTCCAGTTGCCGGCCGAGCTCGCCCGACATGGCGTGCCACCACGCGATGTCGGTGGCGGCGTTGGCCTGCGCGGTGAACGTGAAGGCCGCGGCGGTGGCAACGACCTGCAAACAGCGCAATGCTGAAATCACGATGGCTCTTTCCATGTCGCGCGGCAAAAGGCGACCCCGTCCTGCTTACGGCGCGGCATTTCCAGTTTCAACCGGGAATGAGGGCCGGCCGCGCCGCACAATCACCCCGCGGGCCGGGCGGGATGGCCTTCCCTTAACCATCTGCTAGATTGCATTGAACCTTTTGGTCTCGCCATAGACTCCACCACTGAGGGGTTGAGTGTGCCAGTGTTGAACCGTGCCGAACTCTCACGGACCGGGGTGGTTTTCGTCGCGCTTTTGTTCGCCATTTGCGCGACGAGCGCCGTTGCGCGTGAATTTCGCGCCGCCGACACCCAGACCGAGGATTACCCGACCGTCCAGGCGCTGCGCTACATGGGCGCGCTGATCGCCGAGCGCACCGGCGGCCGGCACGAGATCAAGGTTTTTCATTCCCGCCAGCTCGGCGAGGAGAAGGAGACCATCGAGCAGACCCGGGCCGGCGCGATCGACCTCAACCGGACCAATGTGGCGCTGATCGGCAATTTCGTCCCGGCGATGAACGTGCTCGCCATGCCGTTCCTGTTCCGGTCCATCGAGCACATGCAGAAGGTGCTGGACGGGCCGATCGGCAGCGAGATCCTTGGCAGCTTCGAGCCCTACGGTTTCGTCGGGCTCGCCTTCTACGATTCCGGGGCGCGCTCGATCTACAACGGCGCCCGCCCCGTCAGAAACATCGCAGACCTCCGGGGCCTGCGGATCCGGGTGCAGCAATCGGAGTTGATGAGCGAGATGATGCGCTCGCTCGGCGCCGAGCCCGTCGAGATGCCCTATGGGCAGGTGCTCGCCGGGCTTGCCAATCATCTGATCGACGGCGCCGAGAACAACTGGCCATCTTTCGTGACGACGGACCATTACAAACATGCCGGCTACCTCGCGCTCACCGAGCACACGATGAGCCCCGAAGTGCTGGTGATCTCGCTCAAGGCCTGGAGCAGCCTGTCGGCGGACGACCAGACCATCTTCCGGGAGGCCGCGCAGCGCTCCAGCCGCTTCATGCGCGAGAAGTGGCGCGACCTCGAGGAGCAGTCGCAGCGCAAGGCGGAGGAAGCCGGCGTCACCATCGTCAGGGATATCGATCGCAAGCCGTTCGGGGACGCGATGGCGGCGATCTACGCCAAGGCCGGGCGCGATCCCGCCGCGGCCGCACTGATCGAACGCATTCGCAAGGTGGAGTGAGCCTCGTTGCCCGCAGCTGGACACAGCGAGCACGCAGACAGGCAGCCCGGGCCGCTCGGGCGGCTGCGCGCGCGCCTCGTCGGCGCGCTCCGGGCGGTGCCGATCCGCTGGCGCATCCTGTCGATCGCGGCGCTGAACTCCGCCGTGGTGGTGGTGCTGGTGGCGCTGATCTGGAACGGCTCGCAAGTGCTGGGCTCGGCCTGGGACGACGTGCGCCAGGTGCGCGAGTCCGACCGGATCCTGGCGCTGCTCGAAAGCGAGACCGGGCGGCTGCACAATCTGATCCACCGCTACATCAACCAGCCGAGCCCGGACCTGTTCGCCGAGATCCTGCTGCTGCGCGAGGCGGTGCTGGGGACCCTCGCCAACCGCGCCGCCAAGGACCCGATGCTGTCGGGCTCGGTCGAGGAGCTGGAGCGCACCACCGACCGCTTCCTCAACGGCTTCGGCGAGCTGCGCAGCGTCCAGGCCACCATCGCCAAGACCTATGAGGACCAGGTGCAGGGCCCGGCCAGGGACATGGCGGGCCTGTATTCCATCATCGAAGGCGCCACCGGCCATCGCGACGCGCTCATCTGGCCCTCGCTCGGCAAGTCGCGCGAGGCCTTCACCGCGATGCTGGTCGCGGCCAACTCCTACTATCTGTCGCAGTCATCAGGCGCGGCCGACGACGCGCGCCACAACACCGAGACGATCGAGAAGACCATCCCCGTGATGATCGACCTCGCCGACAACGACCTCCAGCGCATGGCGCTGCAACGGCTCGCGACCCGCACCGTGGCGCTGCGCGAGGGCTTTGCAAAACTCTCCGAGCAGCTGATGAGCCGCACCGAGCTGCTGCGCAACACCATCGACGCCAGCCAGGCCGAGGCGATCGGCGCCATCGACGACCTCTCCACTAAGATGCGCCAGCGCGAGCAGAAGGCGCAGGAGACGTTCGACCGCACGCTGGCGGATATTTCGCGGCGCGTGCTGTCGATCGCGGTGATCTTCCTCGGCATCATCCTTACCGCCGGCGTGCTGATCGCGCTGTCGATCCGCCTGCCGCTGCAGCAGATCATGGCGGCGATGCGCGCGATCACGCTCGGCGACCTCGACCGCGAGGTGCAGGGCACCAAGGCACGCGACGAGGTCGGGGCCATGGCCCGCGCGGTGGAGGTGTTCCGCGAGAACGCGATCGCCAAGCGTGAGACCGAGGACGAGCTGCGCGCGTCCAAGGAGAAGGCCGAGAGCGCGCTGCTCGAGCTCAACACCGCGCAGCAGAACCTGATCGACGCCGAGCGGCTCGCGGCGCTCGGCGGCCTCGTTGCCGGCGTCGCGCACGAGGTCAACAACCCGATCGGCATCAGCCTCACCGTTGCGTCGAGCTTTGCCCGGCGCAGCGATATCTTCGAGGCCCAGCTCAAGGGCGAGGGCGGCCTGCGCCGCTCGCAGCTCGAAGAGTTCGTGCAGGCCTCGCGCGATGCCTCGCAGCAGCTGGTCGCCAACCTCCAGCGCGCCGGCGAATTGATCCAGTCGTTCAAGCAGGTCGCGGTCGACCGCTCCCATGCCGAGCGGCGGCAGTTCAGCTTGAGCGAAGCCACCGACCAGATCATCGCCAGCCTGCGCCCGGTGCTGAAGCGCTCGCCGATCACGCTCCAGGTCGACGTACCCGAGGGCCTGCTGCTCGACGGCTACCCCGGCTCCTACGGCCAGATCCTGACCAACCTCTTCCTCAACGCCGCCAACCACGCCTTCGCCGACGGGCGCGCCGGCACGATCACGATCTCGGCGCGGCCGCGCGGGGCCGACGACATCGAGATCATCTTCACCGATGACGGGGCCGGCATGACCCCGGACGTGCAGCGCCAGGCCTTTGACCCATTCTTTACCACCCGGCGCAATGAAGGTGGTACGGGACTTGGCCTCCATATCGTCTATAACCTCGTCACCCAGCAGCTCGGCGGGCGGATGATGCTGGAATCCAAGCTGGGACAAGGCACTACTTTTCGCATTATCATGCCCCGGGTCGCCAAGGGCGGCGCGCAAAGCACAGAGACTGACGGGACTTCTCAATGGCCGAACAGGACGATGTCCTCCACCTGATCGACGACACCGGCACCGCGTCGGAGGATACGGACGCCCGGAAGTGGAAGATCGCCGTCATCGACGACGATCCGGCCGTGCATGACGGCACCCGTTTCGCGCTGTCCGATTACAGCCTCAACGGCCAGGGCCTGGAGATCCTCTCCGCCTATTCCGCGGCCGAAGGCCGCAAGCTGATGGCCGCGCACAACGACATCGCCGCGGTGCTGCTCGACGTCATCATGGAGACCGACGTCGCCGGCCTCGAGCTGGTCGAGTTCATCCGCAACGAGATCCGCAACGAGACCGTGCGCATCATCCTGCGCACCGGCCAGCCCGGCCAGGCGCCGGAGCGGCGCGTGATCGTGCAGTACGACATCAACGACTACAAGGCCAAGACCGAGCTCACCGCCGACAAGCTGTTCACCTCGCTGACCGCGGCGCTGCGCTCCTATCAGCAGCTCGAGCGCATGGTGCAGACGCGGCGCGGGCTCGAGATCATCATCGACGCGGCCTCGACGCTGTACGACTTCAAGTCGATGCAGCGGCTCGCCGAGGGCGTGCTGACCCAGCTCGCCTCGCTGCTCAATGTCGATTGCGCCGGAATACTGGTCCTGCGCGACAATGGCGGCGTCGACCCCGAGCTCTCGGTACTCGCCGGCAGCGGCTGCTACAGCCGCTTCATCGGCACCACGACGTCGAAGGCGCTCGACCCCGACCTGCGCGAGATGGTCGAGGCCGCCTTCCAGCGCCGCAAGAACGAATTCGCCGACCACCGCAGCGTGATCTACTTGCGCACCGGAAGCGGCCGCGAGGTGGTCGTGCTGCTGCAGGCCGAGCGCGAGCTGTCCGAGACCGACCGCTCGCTGGTCGAGATCTTCTCCAGCCGGCTCTCAATCGCCTTCGACAACGTCATCCTCTATCAGCAGCTCCAGGACGCCAACACGCAGCTGGAAGACCGCGTCGCCCAGCGCACCCGCGCGCTGATGCAGGCCAACCGCCGCCTCTCGGCGCAGTGGCTGCGGCTGCAGCGCGCCAACGGCTTCAAGAACGAGATCCTGGGCACCGTCGCGCACGATCTGAAGAATCCGCTCGGCGTCATCCTCGGCCGCACCGAGATGCTGAAGGAGCTGATCTCGACCGGCGCCTCGTCCAGCGGCGTGGTCGCCCAGGTCGATCACATCCGCGACGCCACCAAGCGCCTGACCACGATGGTCGATCACCTGATCTCGGACGCGATGGCCGATGCCTTCGACATCACCATCCGCCGCGAGCCGGTCGACGTCGCCGCCCTGGTCAAGGAGGTCGCCGACGCCAACCAGCCGCTCGCCGTCAACAAGCAGCAGGCGATCAGCGTCGCCGCGCCGTCCAACATCGTCACCATGTGCGACACCGACCGCATCCGGGAGGCGATCGACAACCTCATCAGCAACGCCATCAAGTACTCACCGATCGGCGGCAAGATCAGCGTGGCCGTCGCCCATGAGGGCAGCGAGACCATCGTCCGCGTCAGCGACGAGGGCGCCGGCCTGTCGCCGGAGGATCTCGGCCGCCTGTTCGGCCGGTTCCAGCGGCTGTCGGCAAAACCGACCGCCGGCGAGAGCTCGACGGGGCTTGGGCTTTCCATCGTCAAGCGTATTATCGACATGCATGGCGGCGAGGTGACCGCCGACAGCGACGGCCCCGGCAGGGGCTCGACCTTCACCATCACCCTCCCCGCGACCGAACTGCCGTGATCTCAAGACCATGACCCAAAGCCAGCACATCATGATCGTCGACGACGAGGCCCCGGCCCGGGAGATGGTCGGCGATTACCTCAAGATGCACGGCTTCACCGTGACGCTGTGCGACGGCGGCAAGTCGTTGCGCGCCGCGATCGACGGCGGCATGCCCGATCTCGTCGTGCTCGACCTCAACATGCCCGAGGAAGACGGGCTGTCGATCATCCGCGACCTCAAGAGCCGCATCAACGTGCCTGTCATCATGCTCACGGCGACCGCGAGCCCGATCGACCGCGTCGTCGGGCTTGAGCTTGGCGCCGACGACTACGTGGCAAAGCCCTGCGAGCTGCGCGAGCTGATGGCGCGCATCCGCTCGGTGCTGCGCAGAAGCGGGCCGGCCAAGGCCGCGGCGCCGGAGGCTGCGGCGGCGAAATCGGACAAGGATCAGCTGGTCCGCTTCGGCACCAAATGGCTCGACCTCGAAGCCCAGGCGCTGCGCGACGACGAGGGCAACGAGCATCCGCTGACCGCATCGGAGTTCGGGCTGCTCAAGGTGTTCGCGGCCAATCCGAAGCGCGTGCTGTCGCGCGAGCGCCTGCTCGAACTGGCCAATGCGCGCGACGCCGAGGCGTTCGACCGCGCCGTGGACCTGCGCATCATGCGCATCCGCCGCAAGATCGAGCCCGACCCGGCAAAACCCGCCGTAATCCGCACCATCCGCGGCGGCGGCTATCTGTTCTCGCCGGCTGGCGAGAAGACGTAGGGGCGCGCGGCAAATACAGCTGTCGTCCCGGACAAGCGCCAGCGCAGATCCGGGACCCATAGCCACGAAATTGGGTTTGGCGAAGACTCGGAGTTACCAGCTTCGCGCCACAACGCCTCCCTGTGATTATGGGTCCCGGATCGGCGCGCGCTTTTGGCGCGCTTGTCCGGGACGACGGCGGAGTGCGGGGCGCGACTGAACGCAAACCCCGAAAATTCGTTCCCGGCGCCTCCGCTCGCTGCCAAATCCCCACCCCCGTATTTTCCGTACATTGAAATTCCACGCTTTTTTGCCCCGAATGTTTCGTCGCGCCCTGTCCGACGAAACAATTTGGCGGCGCACGAAACCATTTTCCGCTTTTCGCGCAGACGTCCCGAAACGGTGGCTGATTAACACTTTGGTCCAAGGAAACGCCGCTCGGTTGCGGCGCTACGGGGAGCCAAGTCTATGCCGAACGTCATCGCCATCAACGCCCAGGCCAGCCAGAGCATCATCGCCGCTCAGGCGACTTCGGACGATATGCTTCTGGAAAGCATTGCCGACGGCAACCGGACGTCGATGCACATCCTGTATTGCCGGCACAATGTGCGGGTTTACCGCTTCATCCTGCGTATCGTGCGTGATGCCACCACCGCGGAAGACCTTGTCAGCCAGGTGTTCCTCGACGTGTGGCGGACCGCCGGCCAGTTCCAGGGCCGCTCGCAGGTCTCGACCTGGCTGCTGTCGATTGCCCGCTTCAAGGCGCTGACCGCGATGCGCCAGCGCCGCTTCGAGGACATCGACCAGGAAGACGTGCGCCAGATCCCTGACGACACCGACACCCCGGAGACCTCGCTCGACCGCAGCGACACCAGCGCCATCCTGCGCGCCTGCGTGCAGAAACTGTCGCCCGCGCATCGCGAGATCATCACCCTCGTCTACTACCACGAGAAGTCCGTGGAGGAGGTCGGTCGGATCATCGGCATCCCCCAGAGCACGGTGAAGACGCGGATGTTCTATGCCCGCAAGCAATTGGCGGATTTGCTTAAGGGCTGCGGCGTCGACCGCTTCGCTGCCTGAAAGCTCATGATTTCAAAGGGATAGGACCTGACCAGCGGCCCTATTCCCGGACACGGAAGTGTTACCGCGGACGAAACAATTGAAACAAACCACAACATCAGGCGGAAAAACTTCACTCCTATAAAGCTCACATACGGTTTTGCTTAAACCTCCCAAGACTTCCAACGACCCGGACGGGATGCCCCCCTCCGGGTCGTTTTGTGTTTGGGCCTGAGGTGGCCACCGCGAGCCCCGCCTCTCCCGCTTGCGGGAGAGGCCGACGTGCCCGGGCGATGCGAAGGATCGTCCCGCGCGCGGCGGGTGAGGGCTCTCTCCTCTCGGGGAGTATCCCGTTGCGGAGACACCCTCTCCCCAACCCTCCCCCGCGAGCGGGGGAGGGAGCGCACCGTCACCCTGATGGGCACCCCGTCACGAAGCCGTGACGCCACGTAACGACTGCCCCTCCCATCCCGAACTGCCCTCGTGACCTCCCTCGCGAGTGGCCCATGCTCGACCTGATCTTCGCCGTCCTTGCCGGCGTCCTCACCATCGCTGCGCCGTGCACGCTGCCGATGCTGCCGATCCTGCTTGGCGCTTCGATCGGACGCGCGGGGCATCTGCGGCCGGCGATGATCGCGCTCGGATTCGTCATCTCGTTCTCGGCGACAGCGCTGCTGCTCGGCGCGATCACCCGGCTGTTCGACTTCGATCCGAACGTGCTGCGCGAAGCGGCGTCCATCCTGCTGCTCGGCTTCGGCCTGTTGATGCTGTGGCCGGCGCCGTTCGAATGGCTGTCGATCCGACTCAATGGCTGGCTCGATCTTGGTGCTGCGAGCGCCGCGCAGCGCGAGGGCGCGCTTGGCGGGCTCATCCTCGGCACCACGCTGGGCCTGGTCTGGACGCCCTGCGCAGGGCCCGTGCTCGGCTCGATCCTGACGCTGGTGGCGACGACGAAGAATGCGACCTGGGCCGGCACGCTGCTGGTCGCCTACGCCATCGGCGCGGCGATCCCGATGCTCGCGATCGCCTATGGCGGACAGGCCGCGACGACGCGCGTGCGCAGCCTCGCGCGCATTTCGCCACGCCTGCAGCAGGGCTTTGGCGTCGTCGTGATCGGCTTCGCGGTCGCCGCCTACTTCCAATACGACACGCTGATCGTGGCGTGGCTCACCGGCTTCTATCCCACCGGCCAGATCGGCCTGTGATTGCTTCGCATCTCAACGGAGGACGCTTCCATGACCTTGAAACTGCTCGCCGTATCCGCAGCCCTGATCGGCATGGCCGTGACCGGCGCCGTGATCCCCGGCATCTGCGACGAGGCCGCACGCGCTGCGCCTGTCGTCAGCGCGGCCGCAAGCCAGCAGACCGCGCCCGACTTCACCGGTATCAACACCTGGTTCAACTCGAAGCCGCTGAGCATCGCCGATCTCCGCGGCAAGGTCGTGCTGGTCGATTTCTGGACCTATGGCTGCGTCAACTGCGTCAACACGCTGCCGCACGTCACCGACCTCTATGCAAAATACAAGGACAAGGGCCTGGTCGTGGTCGGCGTGCACACGCCGGAATTCCCGTTCGAGCGCTCTGCCTCCAATGTGCAGGCCGCCCTGAAGCGTCACGGCATCACCTATCCGGTGGCGCAGGATAACGATTCGAAGACCTGGAACGCCTACAGCAACCAGTATTGGCCGGCGCAATACATCATCGACCAGACCGGCAAGATCGTGTTCCAGCATGCCGGTGAAGGCCGCTACGACGAGATCGACCGGACGGTGGCGAGGCTGCTGAACACCAGCGGCTGACGCGGCACGGACATCGCGCGGCTGGTTTCACCTGACGGCCTTGTTGCTTGACTCCACGGACCCGTCCGTGGAGTTTCGCAACCGACGCAATCAGCCGCCCGCAATGGACGACGCGACCACCAGCAACGACATCCGCCTTCGTGAAGGCTCATCGATCGCGCAGCGGCTGGTCGTGGCCGGCTCTGCGGCGGCCGTTGCGCTCTGCTTCACGCCCGGCCTGTTCACGCACGACACGCTGGAAATCATCATCTCGGTGGTCGCGCTGCTGGTGGGAGCGGGATTTGTCGTCGGCATCATGATGGCGCCGGCGGTGGTGTGGATCATCACACCCGACGAGATCCTGATCGGGCATCAGCGTCCCTTCGGAAAACTCCAGACGCGGATCGTTCCGAAGGACGACATCACGGGGTTGCAAGTTCCCGGCAGCAAGCGGGTGAAGGCCCGCTTTCAGCTGGTCTTCACGCTTGTCTCGGGCGAGCGCCTGACGTCGCCGCCGATCTCGGATGTCACGCATGTGCGCGACACCGTGGCACGGATCGCCACGCAATTCGACGTTCCCCACGTCGAGGAGCCGGTCAATCCGCTCGATGCCAGCAATTCCGAGATGCATCTCGGCGAGCCGCTCGAGGCGTTTTCCGCACGGGACATAAGGATCGTCGCACTGATCGCCGTCGCCTTGTCCGCCGTGCCCTACGCCTACAAGCTCTGGCGCGGATGGCCGCCGAGCCATGTCGATATCCTGCTGCTGCCGCTCGGCGCGATCGCGGCGTTCGCCGTGTATCGCTACGCCAACCTCGTGACCGGCGCGTTCTGGATCATCCGCGAGGGCGACATCCGCGTCGAACGCCTGTGGGGCGACGGCCGGCCGCGCACCGACCATATCGAGGGGCACGAGGTGAAGACCATCACCGTCGACCGCCGCGGCCGGTCCGAGGACGAGCACTGCATCGTCACGATCCGGTTGCGCTCGGGCCGACGCTTTCGCAGCCCCCGCATCGGCTCGCGGCTCGAGGCCCGCGCCGTGGGAGCCGAAATCGTGCGCCGGCTCGGGATCGCGGCGGAGAACAACAAGATCTGACGGGTCGCCGCCTGGCGAGGTCCCTTTGCCTCTCCCGCTTGCGGGAGAGGCCGACGCGCCCCGGTCGATGCGAAGCATCGTCCCGAGCGCGGCGGGTGAGGGCTCTCTCCTCTTGGGGTCCTTGATTGTAGAAGCACCCTCTCCCCGACCCTCCCCCGCAAGCGGGGGAGGGAGCGCACCGGCCTCGCGGCCGCCATCTAGGCTTTTCGCGCCATCCCCTGTTTGTGGCATTGCCGTGGGCCCGTCAAAAAAGCAAAGCATTCTCGTGACATACCAGCCGGGGGCGCCATCAACTTGCCATGAACATGCCCCTGAGATTTGATGGCTTTGAATGATTTGCGCTGTGGCAGCGGGGAGAGCTTGAAATGACGGATTTTCGTCGCCTGACCGGGATGTTCGTGGCCACGATCGGCCTGATCCTGTCCGCACCACAGGCCATCGCGCAGCAGCCCGACCGCGGCGACGAGCCGGGTCTGGTCGCTGACGACGCCTACCAGCTCGAGCCGGAATGGCAGAAGCAGGTGGTCTACTTCCGCACCACCGAGACGCCGGGCACCATCATCATCTCCACCGCAGAGCGCCACCTCTATCTGGTGCAGCCGGGCGGGCGCGCGATCCGCTACGGCATCGGCGTCGGCCGCGACGGCTTCCAGTGGCAGGGGCTGGTGAACATCACCAACAAGAAGGAATGGCCGGACTGGACGCCGCCGCCCGAGATGATCCAGCGCCAGCCCTATCTACCGCGCTTCATGGCCGGCGGCCCCGGCAATCCGCTCGGCGCCCGCGCCATGTATCTCGGCACCACCGTGTACCGCATTCACGGCACCAACCGCCCTGATACGATCGGCACCAAGGTGTCCTCGGGCTGCTTCCGTCTCGTCAACAACGACGTCGCCGATCTCTACGATCGCGTCCCTGTCGGCACCAAGGTGGTCATCCGGCAGAAGCCCGAACTCTAAGTTCCCCGCCTTCGCAACACTTCCTTTTCTTCCCGATTATTTCGAGAGAGAGACATCATGCGCACTTTTCGAGGCGGCCTGCTCATCGGGCTCGCGGTCGCCGTGCTGGTCGGCGTGCTCGCCGTCATCTACGAGTTCTACGACACCCGCACCCTGAAGCGTACGGTTCGCCGCGGCGAAGTGCTGTGCGGCGTCAACAAGGGCCTGCCGGGCTTCTCGATCCCCGACGACAAGGGCAACTGGACCGGCTTCGACGTCGATTTCTGCCGCGCGGTGGCGGCGGCGATCTTCAACGATCCGGCCAAGGCGAAGTTCGTCGCGCTCGACGCCAGCGAGCGCTTCAAGGAATTGCAGAGCCGGAAGGTGGACATCCTCTCGCGCAACTCGACCTGGAGCATGGCGCGTGAGCTCGACTACGACCTCTATTTCCCCGCCGTCGCCTATTACGACGGCGCAGGCTTCATGCTGCCGCGTTCGCGCAACAAGGAAACGTCGCTGGACCTGACCGGCAGCAAGGTCTGCGTGCAGACCGGAACCACGACGGCGCTCAACGTCTCCGACTACTTCCGTGCCAACAACATGAAGTACGAAGAGGTGAAGTTCGACAAGCTGGACGACGTGGTGAAGGCCTACGACACCGGCAAGTGCGATACGCTCTCCGCCGACGTCTCGCAGCTCTACGCGCTGCGGCTGAACCTGTCGAAGCCCGGCGATCACATGATCCTGCCGGACATGATCTCCAAGGAGCCGCTCGCCCCCGTGGTGCGCCAGCGCGACGACGACTGGATGATGATCGTGAAGTGGACGCTCTACGCGATGATCAACGCCGAAGAGCTCGGCGTCTCCTCCGAGAACATCGACGAGGCGCTGAAGTCGAAAAAGCCGGAAGTGATGCGCCTCGTCGGCACCGAAGGCAATTACGGCGAGCAGCTCGGCCTCACCAAGGACTGGGTCGTCCGCATCATCCGCAATGTCGGCAATTACGGCGAGATGTACGAGCGCAATATCGGCGAGAAGTCGAAGCTGAAGATCCCGCGCGGCATGAACCAGCTGTGGAACGCCGGTGGCGTGCAGTACGCGCCGCCGATGCGGTAACGGCGGTTCCTCCGCCGTCATTGCGAGGAGCGCAGCGACGAAGCAATCCAGAATCCCTCTGCGGTGACAGTCTGGATTGCTTCGCTGCGCTCGCAATGACGAGATGAGGCACGAGCTTTCCACACTCTCAACCGTCATCGCCCGCGAAGGCGGGCGATCCAGTATTCCAGAGCCAGTTGTTGTTGATCGAGACGCCGCGGCGTACTGGGTCGCCCGGTCAAGCCGGGCGACGACACTGATTGTGAGGCGGCGTCCTGCGCCTCACGTCCACCCGCCTCAATATCCCCGCGCCCTTGCCAACTGCTCGGTGTGGTAATTCGCATCCCCGAATAGCTCCTCGCACACCCGTGCGCGCTTCATGAAGAAGCCGATGTCGAACTGGTCGGTCATGCCCATGCCGCCATGCATCTGCACGCCTTCCTGGACCGCGCGCGTGGCGGTGGTGCCGGCGCGGGCTTTTGCGACCGCGACGGCTGACGTGGCTTTGGCGACGTCAGCATCCAGCGCCTGGAGCGCCTTCATCACCGCGGCGCGGGTGATCTCGATGTCGACATAGAGCTCGGCGGCGCGATGCTGCAGCGCCTGGAATTCGCCGATCAGCTTGCCGAACTGCTTGCGACTCTTCAGGTACTCGACGGTGCGATTGAACACCTCGTCGCTAAGGCCCACCATTTCGGCGGCCACCGCGCCGCGGCCGATGTCGAGCACGCCGTCGAGCAGACCGGCAGCCTGATCGACCTCGCCGAGCACGCTGTCGGCATTGACCTCGACATTGGCAAGCTCGATCCGCGCCGCGTTGTGCGCATCGACCATGATGGTGCGCTCGATCGCGACGCCCTTGGCTTTGGGGTTGACCAGGAACAGCGTCAGGCCGTCGCGCTCACCGGCGGAGCCCGCGGTGCGTGCGGCGACGATGAGGAGATCGGCGACGTGACCGTCGACGACCAGGGCCTTGGCACCGGAGAGCTTGAATCCGTTGCCGGCACGCACGGCCTGGAGGCTGGTCCGGAGCGGGCGATGCTTGGCGCCCTCGTCGATCGCGAGCGTCGCCAGCAGCGAGCCGTTGGAAATCTTCGGCAAATATTCCGACTTCTGCGCGGCATTGCCGCCGCGGTTCAACGCCGAGGCTGCGACCACGCTGGTGGCGAGGAAGGGCGACGGCATCAAGGTGCGGCCGATCTCCTCCATCACGACGCCGGCCTCGACGAAGCCGAGGCCGGAGCCGCCGAACTCTTCCGGCACCAGCAGGCCGGCAAAGCCCATCTCGGCAAAGGAATGCCAGAACTCCTTGGAGAAGCCGGTCGGATCCCTGGAGTCGCGCAAGTGACGCAGGTGCGACACCGGCGCCTTGTCGCTGATCAGCCCGCGCGCAGAGTCGCGGAGCATCGATTGTTCTTCGGTGAGGACGAGGGCCATGGCTTCAGTCTCTAGCGTCTTTGTAAATCTGTTGGTGTCATTCCGGGGCGCGTCGAAGACGCGAACCCGGAATCTCGAGGTTCCGGGTTCGGTCCTGCGGACCGCCCCGGAACGACGGCGGAGTTAGGCCCCCGGCAGATCGAGGATGCGCTTGGCGACGATGCCGAGCATCACTTCGGACGTGCCGCCCTCGATCGAGTTGGCCTTGGTGCGCAGCCAGGCGCGCGGACGGGCGCCCTGCTTGGAGCGTTCGCTCTCCCATTCCAGCGCATCGACGCCGCCGGCCGACATCAGGATCTCGTAGCGGCGCTTGTTGAGCTCGGTGCCGTAATATTTCATCGCGGACGAGAACGCCGGATGCGCCTGCCCCGCCTTGGCGAGATCGACCGCGCGTTCGGCGCAGGCGGCGAGCGCGGCTTCATCGACATCGAAGCTCGCGATCTTGCCGCGCAGCATCGCATCGTCGAGGCGACCTTGCGCATCGCTGCCGACGGAATCGGCTGCGATCTGGCCGAGCGGACGGCCGACGCCGCGCTCGCCCATGCCCGAGATCATCGCGCGCTCGTGCTGGAGCAGATATTTCGCGACGTCCCAGCCGCGGTTGACGGTGCCGACCACATGCGATTTCGGCACGCGGACGCCGTCGAAGAAGGTCTCGCAGAACGGCGAGTAGCCGGAGATCAGGAGGATCGGCTTGGTCGTCACGCCCTTCGAGGTCATGTCGAACAGGATGAAGCTGATGCCGTCGTGCTTCTTAGCGGCGGGATCGGTGCGGATGAGGCAGAAGATCCAGTCGGCATAGTTGGCGTAGGAGGTCCAGATCTTCGAGCCGGTGATGACGAAATCATCGCCGTCGCTCTCGGCGCGGGTCTGGAGCGAAGCGAGATCGGAGCCGGCGTTCGGCTCGGAATAGCCCTGGCACCAGCGGATCAGGCCCGCCGCGATCTTTGGCAGGTGCTCCTTCTTCTGCGCCTCGTTGCCGTATTTCAGCAGCGCCGGCCCGAGCATCCAGATGCCGAAGCTCGACAGCGGTGGACGCGCGCCCATCTTGGCCATCTCCGCGCGCAGCACCTTGTGCTCGGCAGCGCTCAATCCGCCGCCGCCATATTCCTTCGGCCAGTCGGGCACGGTCCAGCCCTTGTCGCGCATGCGCTCGAACCAGATGCGCTGCGGCTCGGACGAGAACTTTGCGTTGCGCCCGCCCCAGAACACGTCGGCGTCCGACGTTGCGGGCCTGCGCATTTCCGGCGGGCAGTTGGCTTCAAGCCAGGCGCGCGTCTCGTTGCGGAATGTTTCGAGATCGGCCGTTTCAGAATCGCTGGTTTTAGAGTCAGTCATTGGTCGTTTCCATCAATCAAAATCGACTTGTTGGGCGCGACTCTGGGCCATCGCACCGTGGAATTCAACCACTTCCGCAGGCGCATTCGGCTATAGTCGCGACCACGACGGTGCTTGAAAACAAAGAGGAAACGAGAATGCGCCTGACACTTCTTTCGCCTGGCGAAATGAACGAGAGCCAGCGGCAGACCTATGACGAGTCGATTGCCGGCAAGCGCGGCAAGCCGCCGGCACCGATGATGGCCTGGCTCAACAGCCCGGAGATGGCCCGTCACGCGACGCGGCTCGGCGAAGTCCTGCGCTTCGACACGATATTCCCTGCCAAGCTCTCGGAGATCGCGATCCTGGTGACGGCGCGGCACTGGACCGCGCATTACGAATGGTACGCGCACAAGCGCCTCGCGCTTGCAGGCGGCATGGATCCAAAAATCATCGACGCGATCCGCGACCGCCGCACGCCTGAGTTCGACGACCCCAAGGCCAGGATGATCTACGACGTCGCGAAGTCGCTGCATGAGGGCCGCGGCGTCGAGAAGGGCCTCTATGATGAGGCGGTGAAGTTGCTCGGCGAACGCGGCGTGGTCGAGGTGATCGGGCTGTGCGGCTACTACACAATGGTGTCGATGACGCTGAACGCGTTCGAGTTCGGGCTGCCGGAGGGCGAGGTGCCGGAGCTGTCTTAGTTTCCCGTCCGGAAACGCTGGGTTTCGGGATAGGCCAGTGGCACTGTCCCGGGGCGCGGCCTATGTGGGGTTGATCAACGGAGCATTGCCATGTCGCAGAACCCAGCCGTCCATGCCGGCACCCGGATCGGCCACGTTCACCTCAAGGTCGCCGATCTCGATCGCGCGCTCGGCTTCTATTGCGGCGTGCTCGGCTTCGAATTGATGCAGCGCATGGGCTCGGGCGCGGCCTTCATCTCGGCCGGCGGCTATCATCACCACATCGGGCTCAACACCTGGGAGAGCAAGGGCGGCTCGCCGCCGCCGCCGGGCACGACCGGGCTCTTTCACACCGCGATCCTCTACCCGACGCGCCCCGCGCTGGCGGATGCGCTGCACCGGGTGCTTTCGGCCGGCATTGCGCTCGACGGCGCGAGCGACCACGGCGTCAGCGAGGCGCTTTACCTGCGCGATCCCGACCAGAACGGCGTCGAGCTGTACTGGGATCGGCCGAGGGAGCAATGGCCGTTCGGGCCGGATGGCAAGCTTGCGATGATTACGAAGCGGCTGGATGTCGAGGCGTTGTTGCGGCAGCGGGAGGCGTGATGTCGTAGGGTGGGCAAAGCGAAGCGTGCCCACCAATTCTCGCGGCACTCGTTGAGAAGATGGTGGGCACGGCGCTATGCGCCTTTGCCCACCCTACGAGGCTTCCCCCGCACCATGATCAGCGCCGCCGCCGCCACCTCCAGCGCGATACACAGATAGAACGGCAGCGCATAGCCGCCGGAGAAATCGCGCAGGAAGCCGACCACGCCGGGGCCGAACGCGTAGGTCACCTGGTTGATCGCGGTGTTCAGGCTGATCAGCACGCCGAACGCGGCGGAATCGAACTCCTGTTGCACGATCAGCGAGGGCAGCGTGATGAGGTTGCCGACCGAGAAGCCGAACACGGCACAGGCCGCGATCAGCACGTAGTCGTTGTGCAGGTTGATGACGACGAGGAGCGCCGCGGCCTGGCTGAGGAACGACAGCGCCGAGGCGAGGCGCTGGTTGAGCCGGTCGATCACCATCGAGAACAGCACGCGGCCGACCACCGCCATGGCCGTCAGCACGGCGACGGCTACCGCAGCGCGCTCGCGGCCGATCACGGGGTCGAGGAACGAGATCAGGTGCACGATGAAGCCGACTTGCGCGAAAAGCACCAGCGCGAAGGCAATCGTCACCGTGAGGAAGCCGACGTCGCGCAGCGCGTGCGCGCGGATTTGCGCCGACGATTGCGGCTTTGCCTTCGCTGCCGCATGCCAGCCATGGTGCTCGGGCGGCCGGCCGACGGCGAGCAGGATCACCGGCACGAGCAGCACCAGCATGGCGCCTGATGTGGCGTACATCGCCGTCGCGAATCCAACATGGCTGATCATGGTCACCAGCAGCGGCACGCCGACGATGCCGCCGAAGCTGGCGCCGTTCAGCGCGAGGCTGATCGCCATGCCGCGCTTGTGGTCGAACCATAGGCTGATCGTGTTGGTGATCATGGCGAGACTGGTGCCGGCCCAGCCGAAGGCGAGCACGGCGTCGGCGAGATAAAGCTGCCAGGGCTCGCGCACCGCGCCGATCGCGACCGCCGCGGCGGCCATCGCCAGCGTGCCCGCGATCAGGCAGAGACGCGGGCCGTATTTTCGGACAGCCTCGCCGACGAAGACGACGAGCAGCGCGCCGAACAGATAGAAGAACGTCGTCCCTGCGGAGATCAGCGAGGCGGGCCAGCCCCGCGCGCGCTGGAGCTCGGCGACATAGACGCTCTGGCCATAGAAGCCGAGCCCCCAGCCGAAGGTCGCGAGCAGGAAGCAGACCGCGACGATGCGCCAGCCTTCATAGCGGAGGGAGGATTCGTCGATCGGAGCTGCGTGGCGGGGATTGTCGAGCATTTCTTTGCTCCTCGCCGTCATTCCGGGGCGATGCAAAGCATCGAACCCGGAATCTCGAGATTCCGGGTTCACCCTTCGGGTGCCCCGGAATGACGGCAGAAAATGAAGGACGTTGCTGGCCTGACGAGCCTGTTCATGACGAGCATCATGTAACAACGCGGCTCCCAAAAATCACTTCGACCTGGATCGAAGTATCAACGTTGCTGACAGCCTCCCGCCATCAGACCGCGTCCGGGAACTCGCCCATGGCGGCGTCCAGCCGCGCCTTGCGGCGGCGCGCCCAGGAGACGAGCGAGAGCACGGCAAGCCCCAGCACGACCGGCGGGAACACCACCATGTTCACCGCGGACCAGCCGTAATTGGCGAGCAATTGCCCTGACGAGAACGAGCCGATCGCCATCATGCCGAACACCAGGAAATCGTTGAAGGCCTGCACCTTGTTGCGCTCCTGCGGCCGGTGCGTCTCCAAGACCAGGGCGGAGGCGCCGATGAAGGAGAAATTCCACCCCACGCCGAGCACGATCAGCGTGGCCCAGAAATGCATCGCCGTGAGGCCGGAGAGACCGATGGTGGCCGCGCCGGCCTCGAGCAGCAGGCCGGCGGCGACGATCTTCGGTGCGCCGAAGCGCGCGATCAGCGCGCCGGTGAAGAAGCTCGGCCCGTACATGGCGACGATGTGCCATTGAATGCCGAAATTGGAATCGGAAACGCTGAGGCCGCACAGCTTCATGGCGAGCGGCGCCGAGGTCATCACCAGATTCATCATGGGATAGGAGATGACGCCGCATAGCGCCGCCGCGATGAAGCGCGGCTGGGTCACGATCGTGAGCAGCGGCCGGCCGCCATGCAGATCGGCCGGCGCCGGCTTCGGCATGTCGACGCCGGCGACGATGCCCATGGCGACCAGCGCCACCGCAGCCTGCACCAGGAAGCTGAAGGCGAACAGATAGGGCTGCCAGACATCCATGGTCCACTGCACGAGCTGCGGACCGAGCACGCCGGCGAACACGCCGCCCGCCATCACCCAGGATACCGCCTTGGGCCGGTAGACCGCGCTGGCGCCATCGGCGGCGGCGAAGCGATAGGACTGCGCCACCGAGCCATAGAGGCCACCGAGAAAGGTCGCGATGCAGAACAGCGCGAACGAGCCGTGCAGGATGGCGAACGAGCCGAGCAGGCCGGTGAGCGCGCCCAGACCGGTACCGATGACGAAGGCGGCGCGGCGGCCGAAGCGGCGCGAGATCGCGCCGGTCGGCAGCGTGCCGGCGGCAAGGCCCACCACATACATCGAGATCGGCACGGTCGCGAACGACATGTCGGGCGCGAGCGTGGCGCCGACGATCGCGCCGGTGGCGAAGATCACAGCCGAGTTGGCGCCGGTCAGCGCCTGCGCGGCAGCAAGGCGCACCACATTGGCACGCACGCGGGCGTCGGCGGCGATCTGATTGGCTGAAGTCACGTCAAGCATCGGCATTTCCGCCCCAACGGGCTCACAAGGGCTTTGTTGATTCCCGGCACTATGGAGCGGCGCGGGAGGGCGGGCAACCGGCGCAAACGGGCGCAGGCCATGCCTCTGACGCAATCGGGCAGATGATAGCGGGCTGCGCTCTTGACGGCTTGCGCTCGATCAAATCCTATCCGCCGCGACTTTTGGGAGTTTCGTTCATGACGGTCGACGACAGGCCTACGCTCAGCGCTCCCGACGACGATCCCTGGCTCTGGCTGGAGGAGATCGAAGGCAAGCACGCGCTCGATTTCGTGGAGCGGCAGAACAGCCTGACGCTCGACGCATTCGGCGGAGCGGCCTTCGCGCGCGACCGCGATATCCTCGCGGCGATCTACGATCGTCCCGACAACATCCCCTATGTCAGCCGGCGCGGCAGCGATCTGCACAACCTCTGGAAGGACGCCACCAACCCGCGCGGCCTGTGGCGGCGAACCAATCTGGCGGAGTTTCGCAAAGCAAGCCCGGCGTGGGAGATCGTGCTGGACATCGACCAGCTCGCGGCAAAGGAGGGCGAGGATTGGCTGCTGAGCTCGATCGTCACGATGCCGGCAAGCTCGCGGGCGATTCTGAGCCTGTCGCGCGGCGGCAGCGACGCCGTCACCTTGCGGGAATTCGACCTCGACACGAAGAGCTTCGTGGCGGACGGCTTTACGCTGCCGGAAGCCAAGGGCGGCGTTGACTGGCTCGATCAGGACACGCTGCTGCTGTCGAGCGCGCATGGCGAGGGCATGGCGACGAGCTCCGGATATGCGCGGACCGTTCGCCTGTGGCGGCGTGGCCAGCCTGCCGATCAGGCGCAGGTGATCATCGAGACCACCGCCGATCACATGGCGGTCTCCGGCATGGCCGACGACACCGGATCGGTGCCGCGGGTCTGGATCGTCGATCAGATCGACTTCTTCAATCACGCGATCTGGCTGCGCGATGCGACCGGTGCGACGACGAAGCTCGACCTGCCGACCGGCGTCTGGATGCAGGCGCATGGCGACTGGTTCGCGATGAAGCTGCGCAAGGACTGGTCGGCCGGAGGCCGAACCTTTGCCACCGACACCGTGCTCGGCATCTCGCTCTCGGCGTTCCTCGCCGGCAGCCGCGATTTCGCGGTCCTGTTCGAGCCCGGCCCGCGGCGCGCATTGCAGGGCCTGTTCTGGGCGGGCAGCAAGCTGGTGCTGTCGATCCTCGACGAGCTCAAGCCGCAATTCGAGATCTGCACGCCGTCCGCCGCGGGCTGGAGCCGCGCCACGCTTCCCGGCCTCCCGCAGATCGGTGTCGTCGATATCTGGCCGCTCGACCGTCATCCCTCCGAGAGCAATGGCGACCTGCTCGCCAACGTGCAGGATCCGCTCACGCCGCCCTCGCTGCTGCTGTTGGAGCGCGGCGTCGCAAGCCCGACCGTGCTGAAGCAGGCGCCGAAGACGTTCACCGCCGACGGCCTCGTGGTGACGCAACACGAGGCGATCTCGATCGACGGCGAGCGCATTCCCTATGTGCAGACCGGTCCTGCCAAGGAGACCGGCGATGCGCCGGTCTATATGAGCGCCTATGGCGGCTTCGCCGTCGCGGTGAAGCCGTATTACAATCCATCGCTCGGCAAGCTGTGGCTGGAGCGCGGCGGCACCACGGTGCAGGCGAATCTGCGCGGCGGCGGCGAATTCGGCACGCGCTGGCACGATGCCGGCCGGCTCGCCGGCAAGAAGCTGTCGCATGACGATTTCGCCGCCGTTGCCGCCGATTTCGTCCGCCGCGGCGTGACAAGCGCGAAGCGCATCGCAGCGCAGGGCGGATCGAACGGCGGCATCCTCATCACCAACATGCTGGTGCGCTACCCCGAACGCTTCGGCGCGCTGTTCTGCACCATCCCGCTGATCGACATGCGCCGCTACACCAAGCTGCTCGCAGGCGCGAGTTGGATCGCGGAATATGGCGACCCCGACAAGCCCGACGAATGGGAGTGGCTGAAGACCTACTCCGCCTATCACAACGCAAAGCCCGGCCAGGCCTATCCGCCGATCCTGATCGCCACCACGCGGCGCGACGACCGCGTCCATCCCGGCCACGCCCGCAAGATGGCGGCAAAGCTCCAGGCGATGGGCTATGAGGCCTGGTTCTACGAGCCGGCAGCCGGCGGTCACGGCTACGGCAAGGACAACAAGGAGCGCGCCGGTTTTGAGGTGCTGGGCTTTCGATTCCTCAGGGACAAGATCGGATGGAAGGATGGGGAGGCGTGATTGCGCTGCCTCTTCGAACTCTCACCATCACGATGTGAGGCGGGCACCACTCTCTCATTCCCTCCCCCCTTGCGGGGGAGGGGCAGGGAGAGGGGTATCACACGGGGACTCTCTCGACTTGCACGCGCGGCACGGTCGCAGATGGATAGACCGTTTCCTGGGCCACCCCTCTCCCCCGCCCTCCCCCACAAGGGGGGAGGGAGCGCACCGCCGCTGTGGCGTGCACCCGAACCCAAGTCAGAAGCGCCAACCTAGCGCGCAAACACCAGCGTCAGATTGTTCGCCGGCATCTCGATCGTATCGACGAGACCAAGGCCGGCGCCTCGCGCGAGCGTCTCGACATCGCCGATGTCGCGCACGCCCCAGTCGGGATTGCCTTCGCGCAATGAGGTGTCGAACACGGCGTTGCTGAGCGCGGTATGCTTGCCGTCGCGCTTGAACGGGCCGTAGAGGAACAGCTTGCCGTCGGCCCTCAAATAGCGACCGGCGCCGGCGAACAGGCCTTCGGCCACGGTCCATGGCGCGATATGGATGACGTTGGCGCAGAACACGGCGGCGAGGTTCGTCGGCCCCTGCCCGCTTCGCATTTCCGGACACCAGCCGGGATCGGAGAGATCGATCCGCAACGGCGAGCGGATGTTTGGCAGGCCCGAATGGACGCGCCAGGCCTCGATGCTCTTCACGTGCCGCTGGTTGAGGTCGCTCGGCCACCAGACCAGGTCGGGCGTATGGCGGGCGAAATGGACCACGTGCTGGCCGGTTCCGCTGCCGACCTCGACAACGTTTCCGGAACAGCCGGCAAGGTGCTTTTCCAGAGCCGCCCGGAGCGGCTCGTGATTGCGATGGAATGCCGGTGCATCGAGCCGCCCATCGGGCTCGACCCGTCCGCCGTCCCTGCCAAATTCGACGACATATTCAGCCAAGTGACGTCCCCTTGAAAAAACGAGAACACGATGAAAACAGCAGGAGCGCCCAAACGCCCTCGAAACAGCCGGCCCGCGCTCACGGACCTTACTCTCGCGGCCAAATCGGCCGAACAAATAATCTCTTTAGTTGCAATGCGGAAGATATTAACTCCATTTTGCCGCGTGCATAGTCCTGATTGTCAGGTGATGCCCTTTGTGCTTTGGAACGCTGCTATTTCCGCGATCGAGTGCATCGCCATAACGCCTCGGAATGACGCCTTGACCGCCTTTTCCCGGATGCCTGCCCTGCTCCTTTTGCTGGCCTTCGCCGCCGGCCTCGCCAGCCCGGCGCGGGCGCAATCCGCCGTGGCCGAGGGCCAGAAGCTCGCCTTCGACCGTGGCAAAGGCAATTGCCTGACCTGTCACGTCATCAAGGGCGGCGACCTGCCGGGAACGATCGGCCCGGAGCTGAAGGACCTCAAGGCGAAATACCCTGATCGCAACGAGCTGGCCGCGATCATCTTCGACGAGACCAAACGCAATCCGCAGACCATGATGCCGCCGTTCGGCCGGAACCGGATTTTGACCGACCAGGAGATCAGCGCAATCGTTGATTTCCTGCAAACCCTGTGACTTCAGGCACGCCAGGAGAGCTCAGATGACCACGACCACCGGCCCCCTTGCGACGCGGCGCCTGATCCTTCAGGGCGCAGCCTCCGTCGCGCTGCTCGGCCTCGGCAATCTGCCGTTCGGCGTGGCGCCCGCGTACGCCGCGGCCAACGACAAATATCCGGAAGAAGCGTTCAAGCTGAAGAACGAAGCGGACGCGATCAAGGCGCTCTACGGCAAGACCGCCGAGCCCTCCGACAAGGTCAAGCTGGATGCGCCGGAGATCGCCGAGAATGGCGGCGTGGTTCCGATCTCGGTGACGACGACGCTGGAGAAGGTGACCTCGATCTCGTTCTTCGTGGCCGAGAACCCGAACGCGCTCGCCGCGTCCTACAAGATTCCCGACGGCACGATCCCTGCTGTCGCCAACCGGCTGAAGATGGCGAAGACCACCAACGTGACCGCGATCGTGGAAGCCGACGGCAAGCTCTACAGCGCGACCAAGGAAGTCAAAGTCACCGTCGGCGGCTGCGGCGGCTAAGGAGATCGACATGGCATCCAGCATTCGCGTGCGCGCGACCGCAAACGGCGACATCACCGAGGTGCAGGCGCTGATCCAGCACCCCATGGACACCGGCCTGGTCAAGGACGCCAAGGGCGAGGTGATCCCCGCGCATTTCATCCAGCAGCTGAAGTTCGAATGTAACGGCAAGGACGTCTTCGTCGCCGATTGGGGCACCGCCATCTCCAAGGACCCCTATGTGAAGTTCAGCTTCAAGGGCGCCAAGAAGGGCGACGACATCAAGATCTCCTGGACCGACAACAAGGGCGGGTCGGATACGACCACCGCGAAGATCGCGTGATGAAGGCCCGCTCCGCCCTCCTGCTTGGTTCGCTCAGCGCCGCGCTCGTCGCGGTCGCCCTCACCTCGCCGCGCGTGATCGCGGCCGACAAGGTCGATCCAGTTGCCGACGCAAAAGCGTTCCAGAACTTCTTCTTCCAGAAGTTTCCGACCGTGAAGCACGAGGATTTCGTCAACGGCCCTTATTCCATGAACGAGGACATGAAGCGGCAGTGGCAGGAGAAGGAGGAATTCCCGCCCTACGAGTTCGCGCTCGACGCCGGCAAGGAGATGTTCGCCACCCCGTTCAAGAACGGCAAGACCTATGCCGACTGCTTCCCGAATGGCGGCATCGGCATCCGCCAGAACTATCCCTACTTCGATGAGAAGGAGGGCAAGGTCGTCACGCTGGAGCTCGCGCTCAACCGCTGCCGCGAGGCCAATGGCGAGGCGCCCTATTCCTACGTCAAGGACGAGATGGCCTCGCTGACCGCCTACATGGCCTTCACCTCGCGCGGCAAGCCGATGGACATCAAGATCCCGGACGATCCCCGCGCGCTCGCCGCGTTCGAGAACGGCAAGCGCTATTTCTACACGCGGCGCGGCCAGATGAATTTCTCCTGCGCCAGCTGCCATGTGCAGAGCCCGGGCGAGCGCATCCGCGCCGAGATCCTGGCGCCTGCGCTCGGCATTTTGAACGCGATGCCGATCTACCGCTCCGAATGGAGCGGCATGGGCACGACCAGCCGCCGCTTCGTCACCTGCAACAGCCAGACCCGGGCGGTTCCGCTGGAGCCGCAGGCGGATGAATATCGCGACGTCGAATATTTCCTGTCCTACGTCGCCAACGGACTGCCGATATCAGGACCGGGAGCGCGGCCATGAAGCGGTCACTTCCTCTCGCCATGCTGCTCGCCCTTAGCCTCGCGCCAACGGCGCGCGCGGCGAATGAGGCGGATTACAAGGCGGCCTATGCCGCCGCCGAAGCCGCCTCCAAGGAGGCAGCCGGCATGCGCAATCAGTGGACCGTGACCGTCTCGACGCTGGCGGCGGCGAAGAAGGCAGCCGATGGCGGCGATTTCGACCGCGCCCTGGCCGCAGCCAAGGAGTCCGAGGCGCTGGCGAAGGCGTCGATCTTCCAGGCCACGTCCGAAAAAGAGGCCTGGAAGGCGATGGAAATCCGCTAGACTGGACCTCAGTTGAACTGCCGATGAGGCGCGGAGGATTCTGGATGGCGATCCGCCGCCGTGATTTCCTGAAGAGTGCAGGCGTTGCCGCAGCATCGCTCGGCCTGCCGCGGCTTGCGCGCGGCACTGAAGCGGCGAGCATTTACGACCTCGAACGTTTCGGCCATGCCCGGATCCTGCACATCACCGACACGCATGCGCAGCTCAACCCGGTCTACTTCCGCGAGCCCAGCGTCAATATCGGAATCGGGGAGATGGCGGGACGGCCGCCGCATCTGGTCGGCCGCGCCTTTCTCGAGCGGTTCGGAATCCGGCCCGACAGCGCCGATGCCTATGCCTTCACCTGCTTCGAGTTCGAGAAGTCTGCGGCGCGCTTCGGCAAGCTCGGTGGCTTTGCCCATCTGAAGACGCTGGTCGATCGCTTGCGCGGCGATGTCGGCGAAAGAGATTCGCTGCTCGTCGACGGCGGCGATCTCTGGCAGGGCACGGGGCTTGCCAACGTCATGCAGGGCCGCGACATGGTCGAGGTCGCCAATCTGCTCGGCATCGAGGCGATGACCGGGCATTGGGAATTCACCTATGGCGAGCAGGCGCTGCGCGACAATCTCGAGCGCTTCAAGGGCGAGTTCCTGGCGCAGAACGTGTTCCTGACCGAGGAAGCCGCGTTCAACGACGCCCGCGCCTTCGACAAGGCGACGGGGCGCGTCTTCAAGCCCTCCGTGATCAAGGAGCTCGGCGGTCATCGCATCGCGATCGTCGGCCAGGCCTTCCCTTACGTGCCGATCGCGCATCCAAAGCGGTTCACGCCGGACTGGACCTTCGGCATCCGCGAGGAAGAGCTCCAGAAGCATGTCGATGCCTTGCGCACCGCCGAGAAGGTCGATGCCGTCATCCTGCTGTCGCACAACGGCATGGACGTCGACCTCAAGCTCGCGAGCCGCGTCACCGGCATCGACGTCATCCTCGGCGGCCACACCCACGACGCCGTGCCGCAGCCGATTCCCGTGACGAACGCCGGCGGCACGACACTCGTCACCAATGCCGGCTCCAACGGGAAATTTCTGGGCGTGCTCGATCTCGCGCTCGACAAGGGCAAGGTCAGTGGCGTCAAATATCACCTGCTGCCGGTCTATTCCGAGCTGCTGAAGCCTGATCCGGCGATGGCCGAGCTGATCGGCCGGGTTCGCGCGCCGCACGTGGCCGACTGGTCGGAGAAGATCGCAACGCTCGACCGCCTGCTCTATCGCCGCGGCAATTTCTCCGGCCCGGTCGACGAGCTGATCTGCACCGCGTTGCGCAGCGAGCTCGACGCCGAGATCGCGCTGTCGCCGGGCTTCCGCTGGGGCGTCACCGCGCTGTCCGGCCAGGCGCTGACCATGGAGGACGTGCTCGCGGAAACCGCGATCAGCTATCCCGAGACCTATGTGCAGGAAATGACCGGCGCCCAGATCAAGGACGTGCTGGAGGACATCTGCGACAATCTCTTCAACGCCGATCCCTATTACCAGCAGGGCGGCGACATGGTGCGCGCCGGCGGCCTCAGCTACACCTGCACGCCGGCGGGTGCGATCGGCGGCCGCATCTCTGAGCTGAAGCTCAACAACGGCAAGGCGATCAGCGCCAACCACCGCTACAAGGTCGCGGGCTGGGCCTCGGTCAACGGCCAGCAGGGCGCACCGGTGTGGGACGTGGTGGCCAAATATCTGCGCTCGGGCCGGATGCTTTCGGAGCGGCTCGGCTCCGGCGTCACGCTGAAGGGCGTCGAGAACAATCCGGGCATTGCGGGACAGGGATGACGCGCTCGCAAATGTTTCGCGCGATGATGCTGGCGCTGCTCGCCTTGGCCGCGATGCCGCCGGCTTTTGCGCAGCAGGTGCCGCTTCAGGACAAGCCGTTCGCCGAGCACAAGATCGTGCTGCAGCTCTCCGACGGCGACGCCAGGAAGCAGGCGCTGGTGCTCAGCGTCGCCAACAATCTCCTGAAGGCCTACGCCCCCGACAAGGTCGCGATCGAGGTGGTGGCATTCGGACCCGGCATCGACCTGCTGCTGTCGAACAGCGAGCGCCGCAAGCAGGTCGAGAGCCTGATCGCGCAAGGCGTGCGCTTCGACATCTGCCTCAACACCGTCGACACGGTCGAGCGGGAGACAGGCAAGCGGCCGGAGTTCATCCCCGCCGCGACGCCGGTGCAGGTCGGGGTCGGGCAGATCCTGTTCCTGGCGGAGAATGGGTACACGGTGGTGCGGCCGTAGGGGGCGCCGACGCCTCACCCGGCGCTGTCATTCCCCGCGCAGGCGGGGAATCCAGTACGCCGCGGCTTCTCCGTACCTCTCGCTGTCTCTGGAATACTGGATCGCCCGCCCCAGTGCGCAATTGCGCACAAGGCGGGCGATGACAGTGAGTATGTGACGAGGAGCGCGCGGGCCCATTACCTCACAATAAAGATCTTCTAAATTTTCCCATCTTCACAGTGGATTGCTTCTCTTTTCGACCAGAACCGTAGTAGAATTTCCAATCAGTTCCACGCCGGGTCTTGCCATGATCTTCCGCCAGCTCTTCGACAGTGTTTCGGGCACCTACAGCTACGTCCTTGCCAGCCGCCACGGCGGCGAGGCGCTGATCCTCGATCCCGTGCTGGAGAAGGTCGACCGCTATTGCCAATTGCTGCGCGAGCTCGACCTCAAGCTGGTCAAGGCGGTCGATACCCACCTTCATGCCGACCACGTCACCGGCCTCGGCGAGCTGCGCGACCGCACCCATTGCATGACCGTGATGGGCGACCAGACCAAGGCCGACGTGGTGGCGATGCGTGTCGCCGACGGCGACAAGGTGACGATCGAGGGGCTGTCGCTCGACGTGATGTACACGCCCGGCCACACCGACGATTCCTATTCCTACCTGATGGGCGACCGCGTCTTCACCGGCGACACGCTGCTGATCCGCGGCACCGGCCGCACCGATTTCCAGAACGGCTCCTCGCGCGCGCAGTACGATTCGATCTTCAATCGCCTACTCAAGCTGCCGGACGAAACGATGGTGTTCCCGGCGCATGACTACAAGGGCGACACCGTCTCCACCATCGGCGAGGAGAAGCGCTACAATCCGCGGCTCCAGGTGCGCTCGGTCGACGAATATATCGAGCTGATGGCGAACCTGAAGCTGCCCAATCCGAAGATGATGGACGTGGCGGTGCCCGCCAACATGCGCGTCGGCCTGCATCAGGAGGAGCTGGAAAAGGAGGGCCGCGCGCTAACCGCCAGCGAGGCGATCCGCGTCCTGGGCCGGCCTGACATCCTGCTGGTCGATCTGCGCGAGACCAACGAGCGGATGAAACACGGCATGCTCGAGGGCGCCCTGCACACGCCCTATCCGTCCGTCGAGGAGAGCCTGAAGCCCGGCGGCATGCTGCGCGAGGTCGCGGCCGCCACCGGCCGCCGCATCGTATTCTTCTGCGCCTTCGGCGAACGCTCGGCGATGGCCGTCGCGGCGGCGAAGGAGGCGGGCCTCGCCAATACCGCCCATATCGCCGGCGGCATCGATGCCTGGAAGAAGGCGGGCGGACCGGTGGTGCACTGACGCCCCGGCGCGCCATTCTTGAGATAAGTCAGGAACCGCCCACATATTGGGACTAGGATCGGATGCAGCATCACCATCCGGGAACAGCCATGGCCAAGATCGCCAACAAGACCGCCAAGCCGAGCGCGCCGCCCAAAACCGCCAGCGAGAAGCCGGCGGACGACAAGGCGAAGAAGCCGCCGCCGCGCGACACCGACGACGACGATTACGAAGACGGCGACATCGCAACACCGAAGCGTGACCGGTACGGTCCCGATGACGAGCCGTTGTGAGTTGAAGCCTGCCCCACGAATGGTGCGTTCCCTCCCCCCTTGCGGGAAGAGGGGTGCCACACGGCACACTCTTTCGAGAGCGCGACGATCTTTGCATCGACCACGGATAGACCTTTTGCTGGGCTACCCCTCTCTCCCGCCCTCCCCCGCAAGGGCGGAGGGAGCGCAGTGTGCCCGATCGCATCGTCGGGTAATGATTGAGACAGCGGCGCCACCCGCACTACCTGCCATGCGCCTGCGTTCATGGACAAATAACCGCTGTCCCCGATAGTTTGCGCTCCCTTCAGGGAGTGAAACGGAACTGCAATGGTCGATGTTCTCGCCGCACCGCAGCAAGGCAAGGCGGACAGCGCGCTGCGCACGCTGACGGGAATCTCGATCGCGCATTGGGTCAGCCATTTCCATCTGCTGGTCCTGCCGATGCTGTTTCCGTTCCTGAAGGACAGGCTCGGCGTCGGCTATGTCGAGCTCGGCTTCGCGCTCACGACCCTTGCCGTCGTATCGGGCCTGACGCAGGCGCCGACCGGCTATCTCGTCGACCATTTTGGCGCGCGCAGGATCCTGTTGATCGGGCTGACGCTCGGCGGCTTCGCGCTGATCCTGCTCGGCCTGCATTTGAGCTACGCCTCGCTGATTGCCTGCGCCGTGCTGCTCGGGCTCGCCAACAGCGTCTATCATCCCGCCGACTACGCCATCCTGGCGGAGCACATGGACGAGGCGCGGATGGGCCGCGCCTTTTCGATCCACACCTTTGCCGGCTATCTCGGCGGCGCCGTGACGCCGGCGATCGTCGCCGCGCTGGTCACCGTATCGGGTGGCGTCGGCGCATTGATCGCATCGGGCGCGATCGGCGTGCTGGTGGCGCTGCTGCTGGTCGCCATGAGCATTCCCGAGGCCGGCGCGCACAAGAAAAAGCCCGGTCACGAGAGCGCGCCGAAGCAGGCCGTCATCACGCCGGCGCTGATCACGCTGACCGCGCTGTTCATGCTGCTCAGCCTGTCGGTGGCCGGCATCAACAATTTCGGCGTGGTGGCGCTGATGAGCGGCTACGGCGCCTCTTATTCGATCGCCAACATCGCGCTGACCGCATTCCTCGGCGCCAGCGCCGCGGGCGTGCTCGCAGGCGGCTTCCTCGCCGATCACACCGAGCGTCACGGCTATGTCGCCGCCGCCTGCTTTGCCGCGAATGCGGCGATCGTGCTCTTGATCGCACTGGTGACATTGCCCGGCTGGGCTTTGACCGCGACGATGACGGCGGCGGGCTTCCTCTCCGGCGTGATCGCGCCCTCGCGCGACATGCTGGTGCGCAATGCCGCTCCCGCCGGCGCTGCGGGGCGCGCCTTCGGCATCGTCTCCACCGGCTTCAATCTCGGCGGCATCGTCAGCCCGCTTTTGTTCGGCTGGATCATGGACCAGAGCGCGCCGCACTGGGTGTTCGGCGCCTCCGTGATCTTCATGCTGGCGACCGTGGTGCTGTCGCCGTTCACCGAGCGGAAGCGGCAGGCTGCGGCGTAGCGACAAGTTCAACTGTCGTCCTGGCGAAAGCCAGGACCCATTACGCCAGGGAGTTGTTGTCGCGCGAAGCTGGTCACTCCGAGTCTTCGCCAAACTACTCCCTGTGGTTATGGGTCCCGGATCTGCGCTGACGCTTGTCCGGGACGACGAGTAGAGAGAACTGCGTGTAACAAAAACAAAACGGGAAGAAACACCATGACCAATCCTGATCTCGTGATCCGCGGCGGCACGGTCGCGGATGGAAACGGCGGCGAGCTGTTCGAGGCCGACGTCGCCATCACCGGCGGCAGAATCAGCGAGGTCGGGAAGATCTTCGGCAAGGGCAAAGAAGAAATCGACGCGCGCGGAAAACTGGTGACGCCGGGCTTCGTCGACGTCCACACCCATTATGACGGGCAGGTCACCTGGAGCCAGGACATCACGCCGTCCTCGCAGAACGGCGTCACCACCGCGATCATGGGCAATTGCGGCGTCGGCTTTGCGCCGTGCAAGCCCGCCGACCACACCCGCCTGATCCAGCTGATGGAGGGCGTCGAGGATATTCCCGAGCCGGTGCTGAGCGCCGGCATTCCCTGGGCCTGGGAGAGCTTTCCGGACTACATGGACTGGTTGTCGAAGCGCGATTTCGACATCGACGTCGGCGCGCAACTGCCGCATGCGGCGCTGCGGGTCTATGTCATGGGCGAGCGCGGCGCGCGCCGCGATCCGTCCACGGCGGAAGACAATGCGGCGATGGCAAAGCTCGCGGGCGAAGCGGTCCGCTCCGGCGCGCTCGGCTTCTCGACCTCGCGCACGCTCAACCACCGCACCTCGACCGGCGACTTCACGCCGACCTTGAAGGCCGGCGAGGACGAGCTCACCGCGATCGCGGGTGCGATGCATCGCGAGGGCCGCAGCGTGCTGCAATTCGTGCTCGATCTCTCCACCATCGACGAGGACCTGCCGATGATGCTGCGGGTCGCCGACACGACGAAATGCCCGATCTCGTTCTCGATCACGCAGAACGACAAGGCGCCGCAGCGCTGGCGCCAGACGCTGGACGAGATCAATGCCGCCGCACAGCGCGGCCTCTCCATCACCGCGCAGATCGCGGCGCGCCCGGTCGGCCTGCTGCTAGGGCTCGAGCTGTCGCGCAACCCATTCCAGACCCATCCGAGCTACAAGGCGATCGCACATCTGCCGCTGAAGGAGCGGCTGGCGCGGCTGCATCAGAGCGAGATCCGTCAGGCGATCCTGAGCGAGACGGCGACCGCGACCGACGATCCGCTGTTCTTCCGGCCCAACTACGACAAGATGTTCCTGCTCGGCGATCCTCCCGATTACGAGCAGCCGCCGGAGAACGCGCTGGGGCCGCGGGCGCGCAAGCAGGGCCGGAAGCCCGAGGAGCTCGCCTATGACGCGATGCTGTCGGACGAAGGCCGCGGCATGCTCTACGTGCCGTTCCTCAACTATGCCGACGGCAATCTCGATGCGACGCGCGAGATGCTGATCGATCCGCAATCGGTGCCGGGCCTGTCCGACGGCGGCGCGCATTGCGGCATCATCTGCGATGCGAGCTTCCCGACCTATCTGCTGACGCACTGGACACGCGACCGCAAGCGCGGCGAGAAGCTGTCGATCCCGTTCGTGGTCGCGGCACAGTCACGCAAGACCGCGCTCTCGGTCGGCCTCACCGATCGCGGGCTGATCGCGCCCGGCTACAAGGCCGACGTCAACGTGATCGACTATGACCGCCTGCATCTGCATCCGCCGAAGGTGCATTACGATCTGCCGGTCGGCGGGCGGCGGCTGTTGCAGGACGTCGACGGCTATGAAGCGACCATCGTGTCGGGCGTGGTGACGCGGCGGCATGGCGCGGCCACGGGGCGCCGGCCGGGGAAGTTGATTCGTGGCGCGCAGGGGGTGGTGAACTAGCGCGGTAGGATGCATGTGAGACGCGAAGGCAGCGCCTCACATTCGGTGTCGTCGCGGCGAAGGCCGGGACCCATACGCCGCGGCAATTGTTTTGCGAAGACTTGGAGTTATCAGCTTCGCCTCAATCCACTCCCTGTGGTTATGGGTCCCGGCCTTCGCCGGGACGACAGCGGTGTTTGTGGCGGGCCTTGAACGCCTGCCACCCCTTACGTCGGCGACACCGCGCCTTTCAGCGCCGCTGCCTGCGGGGCGGCAGCGCGCGTCAGCCGAGCCTTTTCGCTGTTCGGCCAGAGCAGGGCCAGGCCGAGCAGGCCGGAGCCGACCATGATCACGGCGTTGATGGTGAAGCCGGTCATGTAGCCGTCGAGCATGCTGCCGGCGCGCTGGATCACGGTGCCCATCACGGCGGGCGCGATGATGCCCGAGAGCGTGTAGAGCGCGCCGTAGATCGCCAGGATCGCGCCGCGCTGCGACGACGGCGTGAATTCGCCGAGCATGGGCGGACAGACGACGTAGATCGCGCCGCACAGGCCCGTTCCGACCACGAGCAAGGCGAGCTGAAGGCCGGCGCCCTGAACATACGGCATCGCAGCCAGGATCAGGCCGCCGACCATCAACGGGACCGAGCCGAGCACGCCGCGGGCGACGCGCGTGGTCGATCCGCGGGCCATCATCAGTTGCGAGATCCAACCCGTCAGGATCACGATGGTGGCGCCGAACACCCAGGGCAGGGTCGAAATCCAGCCGGCCTGGCTCTGCGAGAAGCCGAGGCCCTTGATGATGAACGGCGTGAACCAGGTCAGCCCCAGCGACAGCGCCCAATAGGCCCCGAAGGTCGCCGCGACGCAGCCGACGAAGGTGCGCGAGGTGAGAAGCTGAAGATAGGGAATTTTCGCCTCGGTGGCCGCAAGGGTGTGCGTGTCCTCCAGCGGGCCTTCCTTGCCGAGCGCGAGCCAGGCACAGACCCAGATCAGGCCGACGACGCCGAGCGCGCCGAAGGCGTAGTGCCAGGAGTGATTGACGATGACCCAGTTCAGCGCCGGCACCGCCAGGATGACGCCGAAAGCCGAGCCTTGCGACAGGATCGCAGTCGGCAGCGTGCGCTTCTCGTCGGGGAACCATTTGTAGATGGCGTGCGCGGCGACCGAGAAGGCCGGGCCTTCGCCGGCGCCCAGCACGATGCGGCAGATCAGCAGCGTGGTGAAGGAGACGGTGCCGACCATCGGAAACTGCGCCAGCGCCCAGACCACCGCCAGCGTCAGGAGCACCCAGCGCGTCGGCACCTTGTTGACGATGAAGCCGACCACGATGGCCGAGATCGAGAACAGGAAGAAGAACGAAGACCCGAGCAGGCCGAACTGCTCCGGGGAGAGCTTCAGGTCCGCCATGATCGGCACGCCGGCGAGGCCGACGACGATCTTGTCGGCGAAATTAACCAGCATGAACAGAAACAGCAGAAAGGTGACCGTCCAGGCGCCCTTCGGTGTTTCCCTGGATGTCGTCGTCTTGCCCGCCACCATGGGCGTTCCCTGAGCGCTCATCGTTCTCCCCGTCTGTCTTTTTGGCAGTTTTTTGATTTGGCCGTTGTTGGAGCTAACAACGGCTTCGACGGCAACGCAACCCCGGCATTTCCGCGGCAGGTGTGCTACGCAGCATTTCCGTTAATTCCGTCCGGCGCCATTCATCGTGCTGAGCATCCGAAATCTCTCCAAGACGTTCTCCTCGGCCGCCGAACCGGTCCACGTGCTGCGCGGCGTCGACCTTGACCTCAAGGCCGGTGAACGCGTCGCGCTCACCGGCGAATCCGGCAGCGGCAAGAGCACGCTGCTGCACCTGATCGCGGGGCTCGATGCCGCCGATGGCGGCTCGATCCGGTTGGAAGACACCGAGGTCACCAAGCTGTCCGACGCGGGACGCGCCAGCCTGCGGCGCGACCGGATCGGCCTCGTGTTCCAGCAGTACAACCTGATTCCGAGCCTGTCGGTGGCCGACAATCTGGCCTTCCAGGCGCGGATCGCCGGCCGGCACGACGCGGCCTGGTCCAGTGAACTGGTCGAACGGCTCGGGCTCGGCGCCCTCCTGAAGCGCTATCCCGAGCAATTGTCCGGCGGCCAGCAGCAGCGGGTCGCGATCGGCCGGGCGCTGGCGACAAGACCCTCGCTGCTGCTCGCGGACGAGCCGACCGGCAATCTGGATGAAGCGACCGCCGAGGACGTGCTGGCGCTGACGCGCGACCTCGTCACGCGCACCGGCTGCGGCTTCCTGATGGTGACGCACAGCCTGCATCTGGCCGGTACGCTCGACCGCCACCTCACTTTGCATGCGGGGCGAATCGCATGAGGCGCGCGCTGTGGGTCCTCGCGGTGCTCCTGAGCCATTGGCGGCGGCACAGGATGCAGTTCGCGACACTTCTGATCGGGCTGATCGCCGCGACCGCGCTGTGGAGCGGCGTGCAGGCGATCAACCAGCAGGCCCGCAATGCCTATGACCGCGCCGCGGCGACGTTCGGCGGCGTGCGGACGCCGATGCTGGTCGCACCCAATGCGGCGACCTTTTCGCAAGACCTGTTCGTCAGGCTCCGCCGCGCGGGCTGGCCGGTCTCGCCGGTGCTGGAAGGCCGCGTCCAGATCAACGGGCGCTCGGTGCGGCTGCTCGGCATCGAGCCGGTGACGCTGCCGGTGGATGTCGGCAACGCGCCGCGCCTTGGTGCCGCGGACCTGACGCGCTTCGTCGCGCCGCCCGGCCGGACGCTGGTGGCGAAGGAGACGCTGGCCGACTTGCAGGAGCAGGAAGGCGCGGCGCCGCCGATCAGCAGCGGCGCAACACTGCCGCCGCTGCACGTGCAGCCGCAGCTCGTGCCCGACGTGCTGGTGGTCGATATCGGCGTGGCGCAGAAGCTCCTGAACAAGCCGGACCAAATCTCGCGGTTGCTGATCGGCAAGCCGAAGGGCAAGCCTGCGCCGCTGGCGAGCGTCGTCGGCGACCGGCTGCAACGGGTCGAGCCGAACGCCGAGACGGAGCTGGAGCGCCTCACCGACAGTTTCCATCTCAACCTCACCGCCTTCGGCCTGTTGTCGTTCTTCGTCGGCCTGTTCATCGTCAATTCGGCCGTGGGTCTTGCCTTCGAGCAGCGGCTGCCGATGCTGCGCACGTTGCGGGCCTGCGGCGCCTCGGCGCGCCTCGTCAACACGGTGCTGGTGATCGAGCTGGTGGCGCTGGCGCTGGTCGCCGGACTGATCGGGCTCGTCTGCGGCTATTTCATCGCGGCAGCGCTGTTGCCCGACGTCGCGGCGTCGCTGCGCGGGCTCTATGGCGCGCAGATCCCGGGGCAACTCAGCTTGCAGCCCGAATGGTGGCTCGCCGGCATCGGCATCAGCGTTGCCGGCGCGCTCGTTGCGGCGGCGACCAGCCTGATCAAGGCGATCAGGATGCCGGTGCTGGCGACCGCGCAGCCGTACGCCTGGCAGCAGAGGCAGCGCCGCTGGCTGATCCTGCAAAGCATTGCGGCGTGCATGGTGTTCGCGGTTGCGCTGCTGCTGCTTCACTATGGCGAATCGCTGATCGCAGGCTTCGGCGTGCTGGCGGCGCTGATGCTGGGCGCGGCACTGATCCTGCCGGCCTTCCTCGACATCATCCTGCTCATAGGCCAGCGCGGCGCGCGAGGACCGCTCGCGCTGTGGTTCTGGGCGGACAGCCGGCAGCAGCTCTCCGGGCTGTCGCTGGCACTGATGGCGCTGCTGCTCGCGCTCGCCGTCAATGTCGGCGTCTCCACCATGGTGGAAACCTTCAGCCGCACTTTCGTCGGCTGGCTCGACGGGCGGCTCGCGGCCGACGTCTACATCAGCGCTTCCGACAATGCGCACGGCGTCGCGATCCGGAACTGGCTGAAGGAGCGCAGCGAAGTCCAGGCGATCCTGTCGGGCGGCCGCGCCGAGACGCAAGTCCAGGGCCAGCCGGTGGAGCTGTTCGGCCTGCCCGATCACGCACTCTATCGCGAGCGCTGGCCGCTGCTGGAGACTGCGCCACGCGCCTGGACCCAGCTGGTGCCGGGCAATGCCGCCTTCATCAGCGAGCAATTGAGCCGCCGCCTCAACGTCCGCGTCGGCGACGTCGTCGAGGTGCCGGCGCCGGGCGGGACCTGGGAGCTCGACATCGTCGGCATCTATGCCGATTACGGCAATCCCAAGGGACAGCTGGCCGTGAATGTCGCGGCGCTGATCCGTCACTTTCCGCAGACGCCACAGACGCGGATCGGCCTCATCGTCGCGCGGGACAAGATTCCGGACTTGATCGCGGCCTTGCAGAAACGGTTTGCGCTCGACGACCGCAGCGTCGCCGACCAGGCGACGGTGAAGGCAGAATCGATCCGCATCTTCAACCGCACCTTTGCGGTGACATCGGCGTTGAACGCCTTCACGCTCGGTGTCGCCGGCATCGCGCTGCTGACCAGCCTTTTGACGCTGGCCAACTCCCGCCTGCCGCAGCTCGCACCGCTGTGGGCGATCGGCGTCACGCGGCCGCGCCTCGCCGCGATCGAATTGACCAAGACGCTGTCGGTGGCGCTGTTCACCTCGCTGCTGGCCGTGCCGCTCGGGCTGCTGGTGGCGTGGTGCCTGATTGCGATCGTTAACGTGAAAGCATTCGGCTGGCGGCTGCCGTTCCATGTGTTTCCGCTGCAACTCGTCGAGCTGGTCGCGGTCGCGCTGATCGCTTCGCTGCTCGCCGCGCTGCTGCCGGTCGCACGGCTGGCGCGGATGCAGCCGGCGAACCTCGTCAAGGTGTTTGCCAATGAGCGCTGACAAGATCTCGCGGCGCGCATTTGCCGGCGGCATAGCCGCGCTCGCTCTTGCGCGCCGCGCCGGCGCGCAAGGCTATGCCGGGCTCGGCGAGACGGCCGACGGCTTTGCGAAGGTCACGCCGGGAAAGACGTTCGCCTTCCCCGCCGATCACGGGCCGCATCCGGAATTTCGCATCGAGTGGTGGTATCTCACGGCGAACCTCGTCGACAGCAGCGGCGCGGCTTGCGGCCTGCAATGGACGCTGTTCCGTCAGGCGGCGCAGCCGGGACCGCAAGGCGAAGGCTGGGCCAATCAGCAAATCTGGATGGCGCATGCCGCGGTGACGCGTGCCGACACCCATCGCTTCAGCGAGCTGTTTTCGCGCGGCGGGATCGGACAGGCCGGCGTCGAAGCGAAGCCCTTCGCGGCGTGGATCGACGATTGGGAGATGAAGGGTCTTGAGCGCACCAACGATCGCACTTTGGCGCCCCTGACGCTGAAGGCCTCCGGCACGAACTTCAGCTATGCGCTGACGCTGGAGGCCGATCGTGCGGTGGTGTTGCAGGGTGACGGCGGCTTCAGCCGCAAGTCGGAGCGCGGCCAGGCCTCCTACTATTACAGCCAGCCGTTCTACCGCGCGCGCGGCACGCTCACCATCGACGACAAGCCGGTCGATGTGTCGGGGCAGGCCTGGATGGACCGCGAGTGGAGCAGCCAGCCGCTCGACGCCGACCAGACCGGCTGGGACTGGCTGTCGCTGCATCTTGCATCCGGCGACAAGCTGATGCTGTACCGGCTGCGGCAGAAGGACGGCCGGGACTATCCGTTCGGCAACTGGATCACCGCCACCGGCAGCACGCAGATGATCTCGGGCAGCGACATCCAGATGACGCCGAAGGCGACCGCCGAGGTCGCGGGGCGCAAGCTGCCGGTGGAGTGGCAAATCGCCATCCCCTCGCGCTCGTTCTCAATCCAATGCAAGCCGCTCAATCCAAAGGCCTGGATGGGGACCGGCTTCTCCTATTGGGAAGGGCCGATCAGCTTTGCCGGCACGCATGACGGTGTTGGCTATCTCGAGCTGACCGGGTATTGAAGCGCGACCTCTTCAAGGAAGCGAGCGATGTATCACCTCACCGCCCTCGTCACGCTGCTGGCGATTGCGTTTTATTTCTTCGCCACCATCAACGTCTCGCGCGCGCGAGCGAGGACGGGCATCAAGGTGCCGGCGACCTCAGGACACCCGGACTTCGAGCGCGCCTTCCGCATCCAGGTCAACACGCTGGAATGGATGCCTATCTTCCTGCCGTCGCTCTGGCTGTTCGCGATCTATATCAGCGACGCCGTCGCGGCCGGGATCGGCGCGGTCTGGATCGTCGGCCGCATCGTCTATTTCATCGGTTATTCGCAGGCCGCCGCAAAGCGCGGCCCGGGCTTTGCGGTCCAGGCGCTGGCCGCCATAGCGCTATGGGTAGGGGCGATCGGGGCGGTGGTGTCGCGGCTGGTGTGAGGGATGAATTGCAAGCCGTCATTCCGGGGCGGCGCGCCAGCGCCGAACCCGGAATCTCGAGATTCCGGGTTCGATGCTTCGCATCGCCCCGGAATGACGCTACGCCTCACTTCGTCAGCGGGCAGCCGCTGTCCTTGGCGGTGAAGAACGCCTTGTCGCCGGGGACGGTGGCGAGCAGCTTGTAGTAGTCCCAGGGCTTCTTCGACTCCGAGGGCTTCTTGACCTCGAACAGATACATGTCGTGGACCATGCGGCCGTTCTCGAGAACCTTGCCGCCCTGCGCGAAGTCGTCGTCGACCGGCAGCTCCTTCAGCTTCCTGGCGACGGCTTCCGTATCCTTGGTGCCGGCGGCCTTGACCGCTTTCAGATAGCTCAGCGTCGCCGAATAGGTGCCGGCATGGATCATGCTCGGCATCCGCCCGGTGCGCTTGAGGAAACGTTCGCCGAGATTGCGGGTCTTGTCGTTGATATCCCAGTAATAGCCCTCGGTCAGCACCAGGCCTTGCGCGGCCTGCAGGCCGAGGCCGTTCACTTCGGCCAGCGTCATCAGGAGGCCCGCGAGCTTCTGACCACTGGCGACGATGCCGAACTCGGACGCCTGCTTGATCGAATTGGTGGTGTCGAGGCCGGCATTGGCAAGCCCGACGATCTTCGCCTTCGAGCTTTGCGCCTGGAGCAGGAAGGAAGAGAAGTCCGAGGAATTGAGCGGCACGCGCACCGAGCCGACCACCTTGCCGCCATTGGCGGTGACGATCTCGCTGGTGTCCTTCTCCAGCGCGTAGCCGAAGGCGTAGTCGGCGGTGAGGAAGAACCAGGTGTCGCCGCCGGCCTTGGTCAGCGCGCCGCCGGTACCGACGCCGAGCGCGCGGGTGTCATAGGCCCAGTGGAAGCCGTAGGGCTGGCAGGCATCGCCGGTGAGGCGCGAGGTCGCGGCGCCCACGACGATGTCGATCTTCTTCTTTTCCTTGGAGAGCTCATGGATCGCGAGCGCGACCGAAGAGGTCGTCAGCTCCGTGATCATGTCGACGTTCTCGACATCGTACCAGCGCCGCGCGATCGAGCTCGCCAGATCCGGCTTGTTCTGGTGGTCGGCGGTGACGAGCTCGATCTTCTGACCGAGCACCTCGCCGCCAAAATCTTCGATCGCCATCCTGGCCGCTTCGACCGACCATTTGCCGCCGTAGTCTGCATAGACGCCGGACTGGTCGTTGAGGATGCCGATCTTGACGCCTTGCGCGGAGGCCGGTGCTGCCAGCAGCAGGGCCGAGGTTGCGACGGCGGCCAAAAGGGCTGATTTCATGTGTTGGCTCCCAGCAGTGTTCTGTTTTGAAATCGCGCGGATACTAGTGAAGAACCCCGGGAATGCCCATCCATTGCGTGTTGGTCGTTAGTATGAAGGGCGGCACCACAAAAAACCGTCGTCCTGGACAAGCGCAGCGAAGCGGAGCGTAGATCCAGGACCCAATACCCCAGGGAGCAATTTGGCGAAGACCGGTGGTCGCAACCTGCTCGCGCCGCAACTTCTCCCTGGGGTAATGGGTCCTGGCTTTCGCCAGGACGACGCTGGAGAAACATCACATTGCGACCTTCGGCTTCCCGTCGTTCTTCCCCTCAGCCAGGTTGCGCACCACCACATAGAAGATCGGCGTGAACAGAAGCCCGAACAGGGTGACGCCGAGCATGCCGAAGAAGACGGCGACGCCGACGGCCTGGCGCATTTCCGAACCGGAGCCCGTCGAGACCACCAGCGGCAGCACGCCGAGAATGAAGGCGAAGGAGGTCATCAGGATCGGCCGCAGACGCAGGCGGCAGGCGTCGATCACGGCCTCCAACCGCGGCTTGCCTTCGTTCTCGATGTCGCGCGCGAACTCGACGATCAGGATCGCGTTCTTCGCCGCCAGTCCCACCAGCACGACGAAGCCGATCTGGGTGAGGATGTTGACGTCCTGCCCCATGATGCGGACGCCGATGGTGGCCGCTAGCAGGCACATCGGCACGATCAGGATCACCGCGAACGGCAGGGTCCAGCTGCCATATTGCGCGGCGAGCACGAGATAGACGAACAGCACGCAGATCGGGAATACCAGCAGGCCCGCGTTGCCGCCGGTGACCTGCTGGTACGAGAGATCCGTCCACTCGAAGGTGAAGCCGCTCGGCAGGGTGTCGTCGGCGAGCTTCTTGATGGCGTTGAGCGCGGTGGTCGAGCTCGTCCCAGGCGCCGGCTCGCCCTGGAGCTCGGACGCCGCGTAAAGATTGTAGCGCGCGACGCGGTCGGGCCCCGAGACATCCTTGAAGTCGACCACGCTGCCGAGCATCACCATGTCGCCGGAGGCGTTGCGCGTGCGCAGCCGCGCGAGATCGCTCGGCTCTTTGCGGAACGGGAAATCGGCCTGCGCGGTGACGTGGTAGGTGCGGCCGAACAGGTTGAAGTCGTTGACATAGGTCGATCCGAAATAGGTCTGGATCGTGTCGTTGATGTTGGCGATGGGTACACCGAGCTTCTGCGCCTTGGTGCGGTCGATGTCGACGAAGAGCTGCGGCGTGTTGGCTGAGAACGGCGAGAACACCGTCGGAGCCAGCAGCGAGGGCGATTTGCGGGCGGCGGCGACGAGCTCGTCGGTCGCGGATGCCAGCAGCTCGGGCCCTCGGCCCTGGCGGTCCTGGATGCGGATGGTGAAGCCGCCGCCCGTGCCGATTCCGGGCACGGCGGGTGGCGGAATCACGATGATGAAGGCGCCCTGGATCGCGGCGAGGCGCTTGCGCAGCTCGGCCGTGATGGCATTCGCGGTCAGGCCCTTCTTCAGCCGCACCTCGGGCTCATCGAACACAGGGAAGAGCGCCGCCGCATTGCCGGCCTGCGTTCGTGTCGCGCCCGAGAAGCCGGCGAAGGCGGCCACGCGGATAATGCCTGGCGTGTCCAGCGAGATCCGCTCGATCTCTCGGACAATCTCGGTGGTCCGCGCCAGCGATGCCGCACCCGGCAACTGCACTGAGATAATGACGTAGCCGCGGTCCTGCGCCGGGATGAAGCCCTGCGACGTCGTCCCGATCAGCCAGCCTGCGCTGCCGATTAGCACGACATAGATTAGCAGCATCACCACCGAGTGCCGGATCACGAAATTGGCAAGGCCGGCATAGCCATGCGCGAGACGGTCGAACGTGCGGTTGAAGACGCCGGTGAAGGCATTCCAGCCGCGCGCGACGACATTCCAGCTCGCCGGCGGCCGCTTCTCCTCGTGCGGCGTCAGGATCTGCGAGGCCAGCGCCGGTGACAGCGTCAGCGAGCAGAAGCAGGAGATCGCGGTCGCAACCGCAATGGTGACGGCGAATTGCTGGAAGAACTGCCCGGAAATGCCGCCCAGAAATGCGGTCGGCACGAACACCGCGCACAGCACCAGCGCGATCGAGACCAGCGCGCCGCCGACCTCTTCCATGGTCTTCAGCGCGGCATCGCGCCGGCTCAGGCCGTGCTCAAGATGGCGCTCCACATTCTCCACCACCACGATGGCGTCATCGACCACGATGCCGACCGCGAGCACGAGACCGAACAGCGTGAGATTGTTGATGGAGAAGCCGAGCGCCGCCATCACCGCAAAGGTGCCGACCAGCGAAACCGGGATCGCGATGATCGGAATGATCGCGGGCCGCCAGCCCTGCAAGAACACCAGCACCACGATAACCACGAGCAGCATGGCCTCGTAGATGGTCTTGATCAGCTCGTGGACCGACTGCGCGATGAACTCGGTCGGGTTGTAGCCGATATTGTAGTCGAGGCCTTTTGGAAAACTCTCCTTGAGCTTCGTCATCGTGTCGGAGATGTGTTTGGCCGTCGCGAGCGCGTTCGATCCCGGTCGCTGCGTCACCAGCATCGCGACCGCCGACTTGCGCAACAGGAAGCTGTTGGTGGAATACGCCAGCGCCCCGAGCTCGATCCGGGCGACGTCGCGCAGCCGCACCGTGCGGCCGTCGGAGCCGGCCTTGATCAGGATGTCCTCGAACTGCTTCTGGTCCTTCAGGCGTCCGGTGAAGGTGAGGTTCGGCTGGAAGGCGCGATCGGCGATCGGCGGCTCGGCAATCTGTCCGCCCGCGATCTGCACGTTCTGGGCACGGATCGCCGCCAGCACCTCGGTCGAGGTCAGACCGAGATTTGCGATCCGGTCGGGATCGAGCCACAGCCGCATCGAATAATCGCGCGCGCCGAAGATCTGGATGTCGCCGACGCCGTCGATGCGGAGCAGCTGGTCGCGGACCTGCAGCAGCGCGTAGTTGGAGATGTAGAGCTGGTCGAAGCTGTCGTCGGGCGACAGCATGAACACGACCATCAGGATGTCGGGCGAGTTCTTGCGGGTGACGACGCCGTTGCGCTGCACCTCGTCCGGCAGTTGCGGCTGCGCGATCGCGACGCGGTTCTGCACCAGCACCTGCGCCTTGTCGAGGTCGGTGCCGAGCTTGAAGGTGACGGTGATCGTCAGCTGCCCGTTCGAGGTCGCCTGGCTGTAGAGATACAGCATGTCCTCGACGCCGTTGATCTGCTGCTCGATTGGAGCGGCGACCGTGTCGGACACGGTCTGCGCGGAGGCGCCGGGATATTGCGTGGTGACGACGACGGTCGGCGGCACGACTTGCGGATATTCGGAGACCGGCAGCGTCGTATAGGCGAGCGCGCCGACGATCAGCAGCACGATCGACAGCACCATCGCCAGGATGGGCTGGTTGATGGAGAGGCGGCCAAGGTTCATGACTTGTCACCGGGCTTGCCGCCGGCCGGCGCTGGCGCGGGAGACGGCGCGACCTTGGCGCCGACGCGGGCGCGCTGGATGCCGTTGACGATGACGCGGTCGTCAGCCTTCAACCCTTCGCGGATCACGCGCAGGCCATCGTCGATCGGCCCAAGCACCACGGGACGCGCTTCGACGGTGTCATCAGGCTTGACCACGAACACGATCTTGCGGGACTGGTCGGTCGCAACGGCGACATCCGGGATCAGCAGCGCCTCGTAGGGCGCGCTGCCGATCAGGCGGACGCGGCCGAACTGGCCGGGCAGGATCGACAGATCGGTGTTCTTGATCACGGCGCGGCTGCGCAGGGTCCCGGTGGAGACATCGAGGCGGTTGTCGAGGAAGTTGATGGTGCCCTCATGCGAGGGCTTGGTCTCGCCGGCCAGCGTCACCTGCACCGGGTTCGCCGTATCGCGCGAGCTCGGGCGCTTACCTTCGAACCAGAGCTTGCTGTATTTGATGAACGTCGTCTCATCCATGTCGAAATAGACGTAGATCGGATCCAGCGCGACGATCGAGGTGAGCAGCGTCGAAGTGCCGGTATCGCTGCCCTGCACGAGATTGCCGGGGCTGACGAGATGGCGGCTGACGCGGCCCGTGAGGGGCGCGGTCACATGGGTGAATTCGATGTTGAGCTTGGCGGCCTTGAGCGCGCCTTCGGCCTGCACTTCCGCCGCGTGCGCGGCCTGCAAGGCCTGGCGGCGCTGATCGACGACCTGCTCGGAGACGGCGCTGGTCTGCACCAGGTTGAGGCCGCGATCGAGCTCGCGCTTGGCAAGCTCCACCTTGGCGCGCGCATCGGAGAGCTGACCGTCCGCCTGCTCCGCCACCGCCTCGAACGGACGCGGGTCGATGACGTAGAGCAGATCGCCCTGGTGCACGATGGCGCCGTCCTGGAATTCGACGGAGTTGACGAAGCCGCCGACACGGGGGCGCACCTGCACCTCCTCCACGGCCTCGAAGCGGCCGGTGAATTCGTCCCAATCGGTGACGGTGCGCTTGACCGGCTGGGCGACCGTCACCGGCGGAGGTGGCGGGGCCGCGGCCTGCGAGGTCGGCTGTCCGCAACCGGTGAGTGCAAACGCCGCGGCGAGAAGGCCGGCGATGGCGTAAGGCCGCGGCCGAACGAAATCGTGCGTTTTGACAAGTTGCTCGCTTCCATCCGGTCCGCTCATCCCAGGTCCTCGCATAAAAGCCGCAGAAAACGCAGGGTACTCGCCTACCCGCGGGGGACACAAGATGGGCTGCCATAATGAAATCTTCAAGACGATGGCTCGCGCAACGCTCGGCGAGAGGACCTAGCCTGATGATGGGTTGACAGGGAGGGAGATGGCGCTCCTTCGCCTCTCCCAGCTTGCGGGGAGAGGCCGAATCGCATCGCAAGTTGCGATCCGGGTGAGGGGGAGTCTCCGCGAGTCCAACTGTCACCTCCCTTGCGGAGAGCCCCCCTCACCCCAACCCTCTCCCCGCAGGCGGGGAGAGGGAGAAGAGTAGCCAGCGTCTTCGCGCATGACGGGCGGGGCAGGCTCGGCTAGATTACCTCTACAAGAACAAGACGAATTGTCCGGGAGGACAGACGTGCACCAGGGACGTGTCGTTTACGGCGCGATCGAGGAGGTCGTCTTCGGCCATCCTGCGGCAGGCGCCATCGTCGCGCAGATGGACCGGCTGGGGACGCGCCGTGCCTTCCTGATGGTCTCCGGCACGCTGAACCGGCAGACCGACGAAATCGAGAAGATCAGACAGGCGCTCGGCGCACGCTGTGCGGGCGTGTTCGACGCCATGCCGGCGCACACGCCGCGCGAGGCGGTGATCGCCGCCGCCAATGCGGCCCGCGAGGTGGGCGCCGACCTGATCGTCACGGTCGGCGGCGGCTCGATCACCGACGGCGCCAAGGCGGTGCAGCTCTGCCTTGCCAACGGCATCGACGATGTCGACGGCATCGAGCGCATCCGCGTGCACAAGGGCGTCGCGCCGGAGATGAACGCGCCGACCGTACGACAGATCAGCGTGCCGACGACCATTGCCGGCGGCGAGTTCAGCGCGATCGCGGGCGTGACCGACCGCAGCACGCATGTGAAACAGATGCTGCGGCATCCGCTCACGGTGCCGCGCGCGACCATCCTCGATCCCGCCATCACCGTGCACACGCCGGAATGGCTGTTCCTGTCCACCGGCATCCGCGCCGTGGACCATTGCGTCGAGGCGATCTGCTCGCGCGAGACGCACCCTTATGCCGACGCGCAATCGGTCAAGGGCCTCGCCATGCTCGCCGACGCGCTGCCGCGGGTGAAGGCCGATCCTGCCGACCTCGACGCACGAATGGATGCGCAGATCGGCACCTGGCTGTCGATGGGCGCGCTTGCGGCCGGCGTGCCGATGGGCGCGAGCCATGGCATCGGTTACGTGCTGGGTGCGGCCTTCGACGTGCCGCATGGCTACACCTCCTGCATCATGCTGCCGGCGGTAATGCGCTGGAATGCGCGCGACAATGCCGAGCGCCAGATGATCGTGGCCGCCGCCATGGGCTTTCCCGGCCACAACAACGCCGCCGACGTGCTGGACGCCTTCATCCGCTCGCTCGGCATGCCGCGCAGCCTCGCGGAGGTGCACGTGTCGCCCGAGCATTTCGACGCCATCGCCGAGCAGGCGATGCGCACGCCCTGGGTGCCGCGCAACCCGCGCAGGATCGACGGCCCCGCGCAGTTGCGCGAAATCCTGCTTCTCGCCGCATAATCTCAAGCCGGAGGATCGATGTACACTGGTCTCCATGCCCGCCTGCGCCCGCTCCAGCCCGCCTTCATCATGGCGGCGACCGGCGAGACCGTCACCTATCGTGAGCTCGAGGCGCGCAGCAACCGCCTGGCGCACCTGTTCCGCAAGCACGGTTTGAAGCGGCTCGATCACTATTCGATCTTCATGGAGAACAATTCGCGCTATCTCGAGGCCTGCGGCGCCGGTGAGCGGTCCGGGCTGTACTACACCTGCATCAACTCCTTCCTCACGCCCGGCGAGCTCGCCTATCTCCTGGTCAACAGCCAGTCCAAAATCCTGATCACCTCCGTGGCGAAGCTCGACATCGCGCGCGAGGCGATCCAGGCCTGCCCCGACATCAGGCTCTGTGTCGTCGCCGACGGTCCCGGCGAGAGTGACCGCATCGTCGGACTTGCCGAAGTGACCGCCGGTCTGCCGAAGACCCCGATTGCGGATGAGTGGCTCGGCACCGCGATGCTCTATTCATCCGGCACGACAGGGCGGCCGAAGGGCATCCTGCGGCCGCTGCCGGAGGAGCCGCCGAAACACAATCTGCCGCTGTTCGATTTCCTGACGAAGCTCTGGCACTACCGCGAGGGCATGGTCTATCTGTCGCCGGCGCCGCTCTATCACTCCGCGCCGCAAGCCGCCGTGAACCTCACGATCCGCATGGGCGGCACCGTGATCATCATGGAGAGCTTCGATCCCGAGCGTTACCTCCAGCTCGTCGAGCGATGGGGTATCACGCACACCCAGCTGGTGCCGACGATGTTCTCGCGCATGCTGAAGCTGCCGGAAGAGGTGCGAAAGCGCTACGACCTGTCTTCGCTCGAGATCGCGATCCATGCCGCGGCGCCCTGCCCGGCCCTGGTCAAGGACGACATCATCAAATGGTGGGGGCCGATCATCCACGAATATTACGGCGCCACCGAGGGCCTCGGCTTCACCGCCTGCAACAGCGAGGAGTGGCTTAGCCATCGCGGCACCGTCGGCAAGGTGCTGCTGGGCGACCTCCACATTCTCGATGAGAACATGCGGGAATGCCCGACCGGCACGCCGGGCCAGGTGTGGTTCAAGACCGCCTCGCCGTTCGAATATTTCAACGATCCGGAGAAGACGAAAGAGGCGCGCTCGGCCGACGGCAGCATGAGCACGGTCGGCGACGTCGGCTATGTCGATGCCGATCGCTTCCTCTACCTCACCGACCGCGCGACCTTCATGATCATCTCCGGCGGCGTGAACATCTATCCGCAGGAATGCGAAAATCTGCTGATCACCCACCCGAAGGTTGCGGACGCCGCCGTGTTCGGCGTGCCCAATCCCGATCTCGGCGAAGAGGTGAAGGCGGTGGTGCAGCCGATGCCGGGCGTGGTGCCGGGCGAGGCGCTTGCCGAGGAGCTGATCGCCTTCTGCGGCCAATCGCTGTCGCGGCAGAAGGTGCCGCGCTCGGTCGATTTCGAGAAGGAATTGCCGCGGCTGCCGACGGGGAAGCTGTACAAGCGGCTGCTGCGCGACCGGTACTGGGGGAACAAGTCGTCGCGGATTGTGTGAGCGGTTTTGGGCAATCCTGCGCCACACATTCAGTGTCGTCCTGGCGAAGGCCAGGACCCATACCGCGTGATCTCGCGATTGTTGTAGGTCGCAATACCGGACGACGATCTTCGCCAAACACCTCCCTGGGGTAATGGGTCCTGGCTTTCGCCAGGACGACGCCGGGGGAACTCTTTCATTGTGAAAGAGTGAGACCTGCGGCCTTCCGTCATCCGAATTGTCGAGAGCGCCGCCACCCTTGCCGGTTGCCTCGCTGCGCGCGCGTCGCTATCGTCGCTTCAACAGGCCGCAAAAGGCTGTTGTCCAGGGAGGACGAGGATGCGGAGCGTGCGGGCGCTTGCCGCGACGGCGGCGCTATCTTTGCTGGCGTTTTCGACCATCGCATTGGCCGGCGGGCCCAAGCAGGGCGGAATCCTGCGGATGTATCACCGCGACAGCCCCGGCAATGCCTCGATCCATGAAGGCGCGACCTACTCGCTCAACGTTCCCTTCATGCCTGTGTTCAACAACCTCGTCATCTACAAGCAGGACGTGGCGCAGAACAGCATGGACACCATCGTCCCCGAGCTCGCGGAGAGCTGGGCATGGGTGAACGACAACAAGACACTGACCTTCAAGCTGCGCCCGGGCGTCAAATGGCACGACGGCAAGCCGTTCACCTCTGCGGACGTCAAATGCACCTTCGACATGCTGATGGGCAAATCGCAGCAGAAGTTCCGGCAGAACCCGCGCAAGACCTGGTACGACCAGGTCAACGACATCTCGACCAACGGCGATCTCGAGGTCTCCTTCAACCTGAAGCGGCCGCAGCCTTCGCTGCTGGCGCTGCTCGCCTCGGGCTATACGCCGGTCTATCCCTGCCATGTCTCGCCCGGCGACATGCGTACGCACCCGATCGGCACCGGCCCGTTCAAGTTCGTCGAGTTCAAGGCCAATGAATCGATCAAGCTGACCCGCAATCCCGACTATTGGCGCGAGGGCCGGCCCTATCTCGACGGCATCGAGCTCACCATCATTCCGAACCGCTCGACCGCCATCCTCGCCTTCGTCGCCGGCAAGTTCGACATGACCTTCCCGACGGAGGTGAGCATTCCGCTGCTCAAGGACGTGAAATCCCAGGCGCCGAACGCGGTCTGCGTGGTCGAACCCAACAATGTCGCGACCAACATCATCGTCAACTCCTCCTCGCCGCCGTTCGACAACATCGACATCCGCCGCGCCATGGCGCTGGCGCTCGACCGCAAGGCCTTCATCTCGATCATGTTCGAGGGCCAGGGCGATGTCGGCGGCACCATGCTGCCGCAGCCGAACGGGCTGTGGGGCATGCCGAAGGAGATGCTCGAGACCATTCCGGGCTATGGCCCCGATGTGAACGCCAACCGCGAGGAAGCCAAGAAGCTGATGCAGAAGGCCGGCTACGGCCCGGACAAGCACCTCGCCGTCAAGATCTCCACCCGCAACATTCCGGTCTACCGCGATCCCGCGGTGATCCTGATCGACCAGCTCAAGAGCATCTATATCGACGGCGAGCTCGACGTGGTCGAGACCGCGAACTGGTTTCCGAAGATCGCGCGCAAGGACTACATGCTCGGGCTCAACCTGACCGGCAACGCGGTCGACGATCCCGACCAGTCGTTCTACGAGAATTATTCCTGCGGTTCCGAACGCAATTACACCAACTACTGCAACAAGGAGATCGAGAAGCTGTTCGACGTGCAGTCGCAGGAGACCGATATCGCCAAACGCAAGAAGCTGGTGTGGGACATCGACAAGAAGTTGCAGGAGGACGTCGCGCGCCCGATCATCTTCCACGCGCGCACCGGCAGTTGCTGGCAGCCCTATGTCAAGGGCGTGACGGTGATGTCGAACAGCTCCTATAATGGATACCGGTACGAAGACGTTTGGATGGACAAGTAGCGCGCTAACGGTTCGACGGGAGGGCGCGGGATGTTTGCCTATCTGGTACGGCGCCTGTTCCTGATGCTCGTGACCCTGTTCGGGATCTCGGTCGTCATCTTCTTCCTGCTGCGCATCGTGCCCGGCAACATCGTCGACATCCTGTTCGCCGCGGCCGGCTATGTCGATCCCGCCGACAAGGCCAATCTGGAGAAGGAGCTCGGCATCGACCAGCCGCTGGTGGTGCAATATTGGCACTGGATCAGCGGCTTCCTGCGCGGCGATTTCGGCTACTCCTATGTCTCGGAGAAACCGGCGCTTCAGGAGATCCTGCCGCGGATCCCGATCACGGCGCGGCTCGCCGGCCTGGCACTGCTGTTCTCGGCGTCGATCGGGATTCCCTTGGGCGTCATCAGCGCGGTGAAGCAGGGAACGCGGCTCGACTACGCGCTGCGTGTCGTCAGTCTTTCCGGCCTGTCGCTGCCGTCATTCTGGCTGGGGCTGCTGGTCCTCACGGCATCGGTGGCGATGTTCGGCCAGATGCCGCTCTTCAATCCGAACCCCCAGAGTTTTGGGGAGGCGGTTGCAACCTATTGCATCCCGGCGATGGTGGTCGGATTCCGCAGTTCGGCGCTGACCATGCGCATCACCCGCTCCTCGATGCTGGAGGTGCTGCGGCAGGATTACATCCGCACCGCGCGCGCCAAGGGCGCGTCCGACGCCGCGGTGAACTACCAGCATGCGCTGAAGAACGCGATCCTGCCCGTTATCACCGTGATCGGGATCGAGGCCGCGTTCCTGATCGGCGGCCTGATCGTCACCGAGACCGTGTTCAACATCCCCGGCGTCGCACGCTTCCTGGTCGAGGCGATCCGCTGGCGCGATTATCCGATCGTGCAGAACCTCGTGATGCTGATCGCCGTGGTGGTGGTCAGCGCGAATTTCATCGTCGACATGCTGTATGCGGTGTTCGACCCGCGTATCCGGTACACGGACTAGGAGAGCCGATTGGCCACGATCGACTATGATCTCGAACTCAGGCGCGCCGGCATGCATGCGACCGGGGGCTGGCGGCGCGTGCTGTTTCTGGCGCAGCGGCATGTGCTCGGCGCTGCGGGGCTCGTCATCATGACGGCGTTCGTGCTGACCGCAATCTTTGCCGATTTCATTGCACGCTATGACCCCCTGACGATCGACGCCGCCCGTGCGCTGGCCCGCCCGAGCCTGGCGCACTGGATGGGGACGGATTCCTTCGGCCGCGACGTCTTCAGCCGCATCATTCATGGCTCGCGGATCTCGCTTGCCGTCGGCATCGGCTCGACCGCGCTCGGCGGCACGATCGGCGTGATCGTCGGGCTGACGTCCGGTTATCTCTCCGGCTGGGTCGATCTGGTGTTCCAGCGTGTCTCCGACGTCCTCCAGGCGCTTCCATTGCTGGTCCTGGCGTTGATCATGACCGCCGCACTCGGTCCGTCCTTGCCGAACGTCATCATCGCCATTGCCATTCCGCTGATCCCGACCGTGTCGCGTGTCGTCCGCGCCAACACGCTGGCGCTGCGCGAGCTGCCCTTTATCGAAGCTGCCAAGTCGATCGGCATGAGCGAGGTGCGCATCGCGCTCCGCCACGTGCTGCCGAACACGCTGGCGCCGCTGATCGTGCTGGCGACCGCCCAGCTCGGCTCGACGATCCTGACCGAAGCCTCGCTCTCCTTCCTCGGCCTCGGCATTCCCGAGCCTTATCCGTCCTGGGGCCGCATGCTGTCGGAATCCGCTGCCGAATATGCCCGCACCGCGCCGTGGCTGGTGATCTTCCCGGGGATCGCGATCAGCCTCGCCGTGTTCGGCGCCAATCTGTTCGGCGACGCCCTGCGCGACATCCTCGATCCCCGGCAGCGCGGCTGATGGCTGATAAATCCGATCTCGTGCTCGAAGTGAAGAACCTGAAGACGGTGTTCTTCACGAACTCCGGTCTCTTCAAGGCCGTCGATGATGTTTCCTTCACCGTCAGGCGCGGCGAGACGCTGGCGATCGTCGGCGAGTCCGGCTGCGGCAAGAGCGTCACCGCGCTGTCGCTGATGCGGCTGGTGCCCGATCCGCCCGGCCGCATCGTCGGCGGGTCGGTCTCGCTCGAAGGCACCGATTTGTTGACGCTGGACGAAGCGGAGATGCGCGCCGTCAGGGGCAACCGCATCTCCATGATCTTCCAGGAGCCGATGACGTCGCTCAATCCCGTCATGCGGATCGGCGACCAGATCGTCGAGGCCGTGCGGCTGCACCGGGTGACGTCGGCCAAAGAAGCCCGGAACATCGCAGTCGAGATGCTGCGGCTGGTACGGATTCCAGAGCCGGCACGGCGCGCGCAGGAATATCCGCACCAGTTGTCGGGCGGCATGCGTCAGCGCGCGATGATCGCGATGGCGCTGGCCTGCCGGCCGGCGCTGCTGATCGCGGACGAGCCGACCACTGCGCTGGATGTCACCATCCAGGCGCAGATCCTGGCGCTGATCCTCGACCTCCAGAAGGAGCTCGGCACCGGGCTCGTTCTCATCACGCATGATCTCGGCGTCGTCGCGCAGACCGCGCAGCGCGTGATCGTGATGTATGCGGGCAGGAAGGTCGAGGAAGCCAGCGTCGAGGCGTTGTTCGCCGATCCCAGACACCCCTATACGCGCGGGCTGATGGCCTCGATTCCGTCGGTGCCGGCGTCCGGCGCCGCGACGCAGGCGCGGCTCAACGAAATTCCCGGCACCGTGCCGTCGCTGGTGCGGCTGCCGTCAGGCTGCGCTTTTGCGCCGCGCTGCAAGCTCGCGATCAAGCGCTGCGAGGAGTACCCGCCATTGCAGGATTGGGGCGGCGGCCATCTCGCCGCCTGCTGGCGCGCGGCTGACGTCGCGGAGGTCGCATGACCGAAGCGCTGCTCGAGGTCACCGACCTTAGGAAGCACTACCCGGTGCGCGCCGGCGTGTTGCGCCGGCAGGTCGGCACCGTGCACGCGGTGGACGGCGTCTCGTTCACGGTTGGTGTCGGCGAAACATTGGGGCTGGTCGGCGAGTCCGGCTGCGGCAAGTCGACGGTGGCGCGCAGCGTGCTGCGGCTGGTCGAACCGACCTCGGGCCAGATCCGTCTCGAGGGCGAGGACATCACGCATCTTTCCAAGGCGGCGCTGCGCCCGCACCGTCGCTCGATGCAGATCGTGTTCCAGGACCCCTTTGCTTCGCTCAATCCGCGCATGACCGCGGGCGACATTGTCGGAGAGCCGCTGGCCGTGCACGGGCTCGCGAGCGGCAAGGAGCTGGAAGCGCGGACTGCAAGGCTGTTCGAGCAGGTCGGCCTGCGGCCCGACCAGATGCGCAACTTTCCGCATCAATTCTCCGGCGGCCAGCGCCAGCGCATCTGCATCGCACGGGCGCTCGCGCTGGGGCCGCGCCTGATCGTCTGCGACGAGCCGGTCTCCGCGCTCGACGTCTCGATCCAGGCGCAGGTGATCAATCTGCTGATCGACCTGCAACGCCAGCACGGCTTCTCCTATCTCTTCATCGCGCACGACCTCGCCGTGGTCGCCCATATCAGCCACCGCGTCGCGGTGATGTATCTCGGCCGCATCGTCGAGATCGCCGCCAAGGACGAGCTGTTCAGGAACCCCCGCCATCCCTACACGCAGGCCCTGCTCGCCTCGGTGCCGATCGCCAACCCGCTCGCGAAGAAGCTCGCGCCGCTGGTCGACGGCGACGTGCCGAGCCCGGTCAATCCGCCATCCGGCTGCGCGTTTCACACGCGCTGCCGGTTCGCGATGGACCGGTGCAGGACGGAGCGGCCGGCGCTATTAGATGCGGGCGACGGGCACCAGGTGGCGTGTTTGCTCAATGACGGGACTGGGCGGAGCCAATAGCAACAGGCGCCAACGCCCGGATCACCGGCCACGCCGCCAGCGCAGCAGCCAGATGCTTGAGTGTGTGGCCCGAGACGATGTGCCCTGTCGCTTCGAAAACGGCCTCGTCGCCGAGCTCGAAAAGCTTGGCCAGCACATAAAAGAAAATCACGCCGCCGAGCGGCACGCCAAGCGCACCAGGCAGGGGCCGTGTCAGCGCCAGTCCCACGGCCAACGCCATGCCGCCGAACTGCACGACCACCCATGGCGTGAGGTTCTCGCGTGCCACCCAGGCCGCGAGCAGGCCCGCAACCATCATCAGCACCAGCACCGCCTCGCCTGCGCGCACGCTGATGCGCTCGCTGGCCGCGATGCCCAGGAATCCTGCGAACGCCACCGCCATGCCGAGACGATCAGCCACGAGCCGTTGCGGCATGTCGGGGTCCAGATGATAGAAGCCCGAGCCTAAGCAAGTGAGGATCAGTCCCACAAAAAACCAGCTTGCTCCCACGGGGGCATCATGGCGGGCGCGCAGCCGCTCCGAGCCCCAGACGCCCATCGCGAGGAAGGCGAGATTGCTCAGTACGTCGCCGGCGTTGGGCACGCCGAGCCAGGAGCGGGCGTCGACGAAATGCGGGATGTGCCACGCGCCGGGGGGCAGAGTCGGCGCCAGCAGCGCCGCCAGGGCCAGAACGAAGAGCGCGCCGATCAGGTATTTTTCGCGAACTGTAGGTGCGGCGAACCGACGGGGCGTTGAGGGGAACGTGACATTGGGCTTTTGAGCGTGGTCATGTGCGCACAACATGGGAGCTCCGTATTTGAACAATGTTCAGTATTGGTAATCCACTAATGAACATTGTTCAATCTGAATCGCGCGATCGATGCAAGTTTCTAACATCTCCTTGAAATTATTTATGATTCCATACGAGATGGAGGCCAGCAACCCGCAGCGAGTTGAGTTCGGGGCAGCATCTCCGTCGTCATTGCGAGCGCAGCGAAGCAATCCAGACTGCCGCCGCGGAAAGATTCTGGATCGCTTCGCTGCGCTCGCAACGACGAGTTTGCCGCGCTAGCCCGCCCCGATCTCCGCCACGATCCTGCCCGTCGTGACCTGCTCACCCTCGGTGACGTCGATCGCGGCGACCACGCCGTCGATGCCGGCCTTGTGGACGTGCTCCATTTTCATCGCTTCCAGCGTCAGCACCGGCTGGCCGGCGGCGACGCGGTCGCCCGGCTTGACCAGGACGGCGACGACACGGCCGTTCATGGCGGCGCGGACTTTTCCGTCGCCGCCGTTGGTTGCCGCCGCCTTTGGCGCAGCGAGAGTGAAGTCGGTCACCGCGAGCGGAAAGCCGCGATGCTGGAGATAGAGCCGATCGCCATCGCGCAGGAATTTGGCGCTGTCCATCATGCCGTCGTGACGGAAGCGGATCGCGTCAGGATCGAGCTGATCAATTTCGAACTTGTCCTGCCGGCCGTCGGTGGCGACGGTGTACCCACCATCCCGCTCTCGCGTAACTTCGAGTTCGCGCGCCTGGCCGGCGATCTCGATTTTCGCAGGAAGCGGAAACGTTGCCGACAGGCTCCGGCCGCCCCGCCACGACGGCGCGCGCGGATTTGTGACGTAGAGCAGCAGGCCTGCCAGCGCCGTGCCGAACGCCGCGTCCGCCGGGGGAGCCAGCAGCTCGTCGCGATGCGCGCCGATGAACGCCGTCGTCGCCTCGCCCCTGGCAAAGCCGGGATGACGCAGGCAGGACATCAGGAAGGCCTGATTGGTGGTCACGCCGAAGGCGGTGAGCTGCTCCAGGCCGACGATCAGCCGCCCCCTCGCCTCCTCGCGTGTCGCGCCGTGGCTAATCACCTTGGCGATCATGGAATCGTAGAACGGCGGGATCTCCGAGCCCGATTGCAGCGCGTGCTCGACGCGGATGCCATCCGGCACCTGCCAGCGCGCCATGCGGCCGGATTGCGGCATGAAGTCCTGCGCGGCATCTTCCGAGCAGAGCCGCACCTCGATGGCGTGACCTGCGAAGCGGATGTCCTGCTGCTTTACCGGCAATTGCTCGCCGCGCGCGACGTGCAGCTGCAGCTCGACGAGATCGAGCCCCGTGATCGCCTCGGTCACGGGATGCTCGACCTGGAGACGGGTGTTCATCTCCATGAAGTAGAACTCCCCGCTCGCATCGAGCAGGAATTCCAGCGTGCCGGCGCCCTCGTAACGCAATGCCTTCACCGCGGCGACGGCGACCTCGCCCATTCTCGCACGCAGCTCCGGCGTGACGGCCGGCGACGGCGCTTCCTCGACCAGCTTCTGGTGCCGCCGCTGCACGGAGCAGTCACGCTCGCCGAGATGAATGGCGTTGCCGTGGCTGTCGCCGAACACCTGGATTTCGATATGGCGTGGATTCTGGATCGCGCGTTCGAGGATGACCGTGGCATCGCCGAACGCGGCTTTCGCCTCCGACCGCGCGCTGCGCAGCGCGTCGGGGAAGGATGCAGCATCGGTCACGAGCCGCATGCCGCGGCCACCACCGCCGGCCACCGCCTTGATCATCACGGGAAAACCGATCTTCCTGGCCTCCGCGAGCATGACCTCGTCGCCTTGCTCAAGGCCCTGATAGCCGGGCACGCAGGGCACACCGGCCTTCCGCATGATCTCCTTGGCGCCGGCCTTGTTGCCCATCGCCTCGATCGCCTGGGGCGATGGGCCGATGAAGACGAGACCGGCGTCCTTGCAGGCCTGCGCAAAGTCCTCGTTCTCGGCGAGGAAACCGTAGCCGGGATGGACGGCATCCGCGCCGCTGGCTTTCGCCGCGGCAATGATCGCGGGGATGTTGAGATAGGATTGCGCCGGCAGCGCCTCGCCGATGCGCACGGCCTGATCGGCCTGCCGCACATGGAGCGCATCGCGATCCGCGTCGGAATAGACCGCGACGACGCCGAGGCCAAGCTTGCGCGCGCTGCGCATCACCCGCAACGCGATCTCGCCGCGGTTGGCGATCAGGACCTTGAAGAACGGCCGGTGCTGCACTGATCCGTTCCTCATGGCCGGGCCACCGAAAACTGCATGCGCTGGGGCCTGCGTGCGTCGCCTTCGCGGCAGATCGCGAGCACTTCGGAGAGGACCGCCCGGGTGTCGCGCGGATCGATCACGCCGTCGTCGAGCACGCGCGCGCTGGTCGAGAACACGTCCATCTGACCATCGAACACGCCGACGATCTGCGCCTTCATCGCATCGAGCTTGTCCTTCTCGATCGGCTTGCCGCGCCGCGCGGCGGCGGCTTCCGTCACGATGGCCATGGTCTCGGCGGCCTGCTCGCCGCCCATCACCGCCGTCTTGGCGTTCGGCCAGGAGAAGCAGAAGCGCGGATGGAAGCCGCGCCCGCACATGCCGTAATTGCCGGCGCCGAACGAGGCGCCGCAATAGATGGTGATCTGCGGCACCGTCGCCGACGTCACCGCCTGGATCATCTTGGAGCCGTGCTTGATCATGCCGGCTTCCTCATAGGCCTTGCCGACCATGTAGCCGGTGGTGTTGTTGAGATAGAGCAGCGGCGTGCGGGTCTGACAGCAAGCCTGGATGAAATGCGTTGCCTTGTTGGCGCCGGCAGGATCGAGCGGGCCGTTGTTGGTGATGATGCCGATGGCCTGGCCCTCGATGCGGGCATGGCCGCAGACGGTGGCCGGGCCGTAATTCGGCGCCATCTCGGTGAAGTCGGAATCATCGATGATGCGGGCAATCACTTGCTTCATGTCCACGGGGCGCTTGTGGTCCATCGGCATGATACCGAGCAGCTCGTCCTGGTCGTAGCGCGGCGGCTTGAATTGCGGAGCAGCTCCGTCCGGCCGCTCCCATTCCAGCGCCGCCATGATCTCGCGTGCGATGCGCAGCGCGTCGCGATCGTCCTCGGCGAGATAGTCGCCGAGGCCGGAGACCTGGGTGTGCATCTCGGCGCCGCCAAGCTCTTCCTCGGTCGCGATCTCGCCGGTTGCGGCTTTCAGCAGTGGCGGACCTGCGAGGAAGGCACGGGTGCGGCCGCGCACCATGACGATGTAGTCGGACAGGCCCGTTTGATAAGCGCCGCCCGCGGTGGACGAGCCGTGCGTCACCGTGACGACCGGGAGACCCGCCGCCGAGAGCCGCGCCAGGTTGCGAAAGATATTGCCGCCGCGAACAAAATCCTCGACGCGGTAGCGCAAGAGATTGGCGCCGGCGCTTTCGACCAGCTGCACGTAGGGTAGCTTGTTCTCCAGCGCGAGCTCCTGCACCCGCAGCGTCTTGTCGAGGCCGAACGGCTGCAGCGCGCCGGCGTCGATGCCGGAATCGCTGGCGCTGACCATGCAGCGGATGCCCGAGACGAAGCCGATGCCGGCGATGACGCCGCCGCCCGGCACGCTCTTGTTCGGATCGGGCACGTCGAACATGTAGCCGGCGAGCGTCGACAGCTCGATGAAGGGCGCGCCAGGATCGAGCACCAGCGCGACGCGCTCGCGCGGCAGCAGCTGGCCGCGCTTGTGAAAGCGGTCCTTTGCCGCGGCCGATGCGGCACGCGTGCGCTCTTCCAGCGCGCGCATGCGGTCGATCAAACCCAGCATGCCGTCGCGGTTGGCGTGGTAGGCCGCGCTGCCGGGGGAAATGGTGTTTTCGAGAATGGACATTAATGCTCCTTCCCGTCATTCCGGGGCGCGCGTAGCGCGAGCCCGGAATCCATATTCCCGATCGTGGTTATGGATTCCGGGCCTGGCCCTTCGGGCCATCCCGGAATGACGGAGTGTGGCTTACCGATTCGTCCCAAAGATCTTCCGCGCCTCGGCGGGGCTTGCGATCTCGCGGCCGGCGCGGCGGGCACAGGCGGCGACGGCTTCGATGAGCTGGCCGTTCGACGTCACCTTCGTGCCGTCGGCGAGATAGAAGGTGTCTTCGAGGCCGGTGCGCAGGTGACCGCCGAGCTCGGCGCAGCGCTGGTGCAGCGGCCAGATCTCCTCGCGGCCGATCGCCGTGACCTGCCAATGCGCCTCCGGACGCTTCAGCTTGATCAGGATCGGCAACAGGTCGGGATCCGACGGCATGCCGGAGGCGACGCCCATCACGAAGTTATATTCGAGCGGGCCCTTGTACATGCCGACCTGGGTGTACATGCCGACGCAGCGGACGATGCCGACATCGAAGCATTCGAACTCGGGGATGGTGCCGACCGCGTTCATGACGTCGAGATAGTCCTTCACCTTCTCGACGGCGTTGTCGAACATCATCGGCGGCCAGGCCCAGGTGTTGTCGGCCTTCACTTTCAAATAGTTCAGCGAGCCGGCGTTGCAGGCGGCGATCTCCGGTTTCGTCTCACGGATGCAGTCGAGCGCGCCGCTATAGTTCGGCCCCGACACGCCCGAGGTGTGGTTGATGATCACGCCCGGGCAGGCTTCGCGGATCGCCTGCTGGATCTCCTTGCTGACGCCGACCTCCCAGGACGGCAGGTGCCCCTTGTTCGGCGCCTGCTGACGCAGATGGATGTGCATGATGCTGGCGCCGGCATCGAACGCAGCCCTGGCCTCGCGCGCCATCTGCTCCGGCGTCACCGGCACGTTGTGCTGCTTGGGGTCGGTGAGCACGCCATTCAGCGCGCAGGTGATGACGGCCTTGTCGCTCATGCCTTGACGCTCATGACTTGGATGTCTCGCACGTTGAGAATTCAACGCTTGCGATCATGTGACGCGCGGCATGCGGCTTCTTGCGCGGAGAAGCTGGAAAATAGCGAGTTGTAGGTGCGTAGGGTGGGCAAAGGCGCTCTTGCGCCGTGCCCACCACGTCTTGGTATTCGGTGAAAATGGTGGGCACGCTTTCGCTTTGCCCACCCTACGAGAGCGAGCCTAGCTCGCTTCCGCGAGCCTCACCGTCTCGGTGCTGCGATAGATCGCAAGATCGCGCGAGCCGACGAAGATCGCGCGCGGCTTCAAGCCGTAGAAGCGGCGGATCGAGTGGCTGAAATGCGTGCTATCGGGATAACCGATGTCCTGCGCGAGATGGGCGAGGTTGAGGTCCTGGTTGGCGAAATGCAGCAAGTGCCGCGCGCGCTTCCAGGCGCGGAAGGAGCGGAACGAGATGCCGGTCTCCTCCTTGAACAGATGCAGGAAGCGCGAGGCGGAAAGACCTGCTTCTGCCGCGCAAGTATCCGCCGTCACCGGCTCGCCGGAGAAGCGCCCGATGCGCGCGACCGCGCGCATCACCCGCGGGTCGAGCACGCGGCGCGGCAGCGCCTCGCCGAAGCACATCTCGTCGAATTCGGCGGTGGTGATGTCGCCGTAGCGGCGCTGGCGCAGCAGCGCGTAGGCGGCGAGGATCTTGCGGGCATAGACGGCCCGGTCCGGTCCGGTCAGCCGCTCGGCCAAAGCCTCGATCACGCCATCCGGCATGCTTTCGGGCTCGAGCGTCACGCTGATTGCAGTGCGGTAGTCGCCGGCAATGGAATGCCGCTGGTTCGGCAGGGTGACGAACAGCTCGGCGGTGGCGAGGACATCGTCGATCGTCAGGTGCAGGTTGCCCTTGACCGCCACATAGACATGGCAGCAGCCGGGGGTCCGCTTGCGTGGGCGGCCGAGCAGGCCGGCATAAAACACCCGTTCCGGCGTGATCAGCATCAGATGGTCGGATTCGCGACCGTTATCTTCCATTGGGGTCCTCCTCGCGCGGCTCTCTGGCCGCTGCGGACGAAGATCACCTTAGCGCAAATTTGAGCGCTGTCACGAAGGGATAGCGCTGTCAGGGAAACATGCGCAGTCGTTCCGGGGCGGTCCGTTGGACCGAACCCGGAACCTCGAGATTCTATGCTTCGCATCGGCCCGGAATGACAGCGTCCCTTACGCCCTTACCCGCGGCGCGACATTCTGCTCGACACCAGCCTTCTGCTCCGCAGCAACGGCGCGCTTGAAGCCCTCGCGCTGCTGCAATCGCGCCCAATAGGCTGCGACGTTTGGCCCGAAATCCTTGGCGAGCCCGATGTTGTCGGCGAGGCGGAGCGCGTAGCCGATCACGATGTCGGCGGCGGTGAAGCGGCCGGCGCACAAGGTTTCGGCATTCGCGGTCGCTGCCTCAACGGCGCGCAGCCGGCCCAGGAACCATTTGGCATAGTCGCCGGCGACCTGCGGATTGCGGCGCTCCTCCGGCTCGAGCTGGGTGTAGCGGAGCACCAGCGTCTGCGGGAAGGTTAACGTGGCATCGCTGAAATACATCCAGTTCAGGAACGCGCCATAGGCGGGATCCTCGACGTCCACCATCAGCGGCGTCGGGGCGTATCTGGTGCCGAGGTAGTGGCAGATGCCCGAGGACTCCGTCATCTTCGTCTCGCCGTCGATCATGAAGGGAATCGTGCCGAGCGGGTTGAGCGCGAGATACTCCTTGGCGAACACCCGCGGCGGGAACGGCAGCATCTTCAACTCGTACGGCAGCCCCATCTCCTCCAGCATCCAGAGCGGACGGAACGAGCGTGCGGCATCGCAGTGATAGAGCGTGATCATGATGCATTCCCTTTACTGCCGGGCAGCGTGCCCATCATCTTGCACAGGACCATCAGCATGACCTCGTCGGCGCCGCCGCCGATCGAGGTCAGACGGCTGTCGCGATAGGCACGGCTGACCGGCGTCTCGTTGGTAAAGCCCATTCCGCCCCAATATTGCAAGCAGGCGTCGGTGAGCTCCCGGCCGAGCCGGCCGGCCTTCAACTTGGCCATGGTCGCGAGCCTGGTCACGTCCTCACCCGCCACCAGCGCCTCACCGGCGCGATAGATCAGTGCGCGCAGCAGCTCGACCTCGGTCTGCATCTCCGCGAGCTTGAAGTGCACGACCTGGTTGTCGAGGATGCTCTGGCCAAAAGCCTTGCGGTTGCGGGTGTATTCGATGGTCTCGTTGATGATGTATTCGTGCGCCTTGAGGCAGGCGGCCGCGCCCCACAGCCGCTCCTCCTGGAACTGGATCATCTGGTAGGTAAAACCCTTGCCCTCCTCGCCGATCCGGTTGCGCTTGGGCACGCGGACATTGTCGAAGAATATCTGCGCGGTGTCGGACGAGCGCATGCCCATCTTGTCGAGCTTGCGGGCGACCGTGACGCCCTTGGCCTTCATGGGCACGCAGATCAGCGACTTGTTGCGGTGAACGGGCCCGTCGCCGGTGTTGGCGAGCAGGCAGATCCAGTCGGCCTGGGTGCCGTTGGTGATCCACATCTTGCCGCCATTGATGACATAGTCGTCGCCGTCGGAGCGCGCAGCGGTCTTGATCGAGGCGACGTCGGAGCCGGCGCCGGGCTCGGAGACGCCGATGCAGGCGACGAAATCACCCGCAATCGAGGGCGCCAGGAATTCGCGCCGCACCTCGTCGGAGCCGAACCGCGCCAGCGCCGGCGTCGCCATGTCGGTCTGCACCCCGATCGCCATCGGCACGCCGCCGCAGGTGATGGCCCCGAGTTCCTCCGCCATCATCAGCGCATAGGAATAGTCGAGCCCCGAGCCGCCGAATTCGACCGGCTTGTTCAATCCGAGGAAGCCGAGGCTGCCCATCTTCTTGAACAGCGCGTGCGCGGGGAAGATATCGGCCTTCTCCCATTTGTCGACGTGCGGATTGATCTCGTTCGCGATGAATTTTTGCAGGGAGCGGCGGATGTCGTCGTGGTCGGCGGTGAATAGCATTTCTTTCCCTTCGTCATTCCGGGGCGCGCGAAGCGCGAACCCGGAATCCAGAGATGAGTCCTACAATATCGAGATTCCGGGTTCGACGCTTCGCGCCGCCCCGGAATGACGGCGAAGGTCACAGCCCCATCTGCCGCGACGCCAGATCCTTCATGATCTCCTCGGTACCGCCGCCGATGGCGTTGACCTTGACCTCGCGGTAGATGCGCTCGGCCTTGATGCCGCGCATGAAGCCGGCGCCGCCGAATATCTGCACGGCTTCCGAGGCGCAGAACGCCATGGTCTGCGTTGCCTGGTTCTTCATCATGCAGATTTCGGCGACCGGACTTTCGCCCTGCTCCAGGCGCCAGGCCAACATCTCCAGCATCGCCTGCGAGGCCGCGACCTTCTGCGCCATGTCGACGATCTTGTGCCTGATGACCTGGTGCTGGGCGAGCGGCTTGCCGAAGGTCTTGCGTTCCTTGGCGTAGGCAATCGCCTCGTCGAGGCAGACGCGTGCGAAGGCGGTGCAGCCCGCCGCCATACCCATGCGCTCGCTGTTGAAATTCTGCATGATGATCTTGAAGCCCTGGCCCTCCTCGCCGATCAGATTTTCGGCCGGCACGCGGCAGTCGTCGAAATGCAGCGTCGCGGTGTCGGAGGCCCACCAGCCCATCTTCTTCAGTTTTGTCCTGGACAGGCCGGGCGTGTCGCCCGCGATCAGGAGCAGGCTGACGCCGCCGGCGCCCTCGCCGCCCGTACGCACGGCGACGGTCAGATAATCGGCGCGCATGCCCGAGGTGATGAAGGTCTTCTCGCCGCTCACGACGTAGTGATCGCCGTCCCGCCGCGCCCGCGTGCGAAGGTTTGCAACGTCCGAGCCGCCGCCCGGCTCGGTGATCGCGAGCGCGGAGATCTTCTCGCCTGCCAGCACCTGCGGCAGCACGCGCGCCTTCACCTCCGGCCGCGCCGCACGCGCGATCGGCGGCGAGCCGATGGTGTGGCTCATCAGGCTGGCGCTGACGCCGCCGGCGCCGGCCTGCGCCAGCTCCTGGCTCGCCACGATCTTCATGAACTGGTCGGCGGCAATCCCGCCGTATTCCTCGGGGAATCCGAGCCCCAACAGGCCGATCTCCGCCGCCTTGCGATAGAGCGCGCGGGGAAATTCGCCGGCCTCGTCCCATTCATGGGCGAAGGGCGAGATCTCCTTCTCGACAAAGCGGCGCATCACGTCGCGGAAGGCATCGTGCTCGGCGGCATAGAACGGGTTCTTCATCGCACTCTCGCCTCGCGGACGGATTCGTCTCATCCACCATGGCTGGAACCTGGGCAGCTCACTTGCGCGGAGTGGCTGGCCCGGTAAGGCCATTCAGCAGGCCATCACCTAGCAACTCAACGCAAGACGATTTTCGCCCCTCGCGCGCCAACTCCAAATCAAAAAAGACGTGTTGCACAAACTCCGGCTGGCCCCAGGGCCACGCCGGGCATGGTGCACGGCAACAGGGATACAGGCGGCACAAGACCGCCGAGGGAGGGTTTTTTGGCCGTTCGTTACTACGACTGGATCGCCCATCATGGCCGCCGCACGCCTGGCAAGGTCGCGGTCATCGACCTCGCGAGCGAGCGCCGCTTCACCTATTCGCAGCTGGATGCGAGGGTCTCGCGTCTCGCCTCGTTCCTGTGTCACACGCTGAAGGTCTCGCGCGGCGAACGCGTCGCGGTGCTGGCGCTGAACACGACCGATACGCTGGAGGTGCAGTTTGCCTGCGGGCGGTTAGGTGCGATCTTCGTGCCACTGAACACACGCCTCACCGTTCCCGAGCTCCAGTTCATCACCGCCGACTGCGCGCCGAAGGTGATGATCCATGATGCCGACCTCGCCGAGACGGCGCTGAGCGTCGCCAAGCTCTGCGGCGTCACAACCAGCCTGCTGCTCGGCCCCGGCGGGGCCTACGAGGCCGGCATCGCCGCCGCAAAGCCGCTCGACCGGATCGAGGAGGTCACACTCGATGACGTCTCGACCATCATGTACACGTCCGGCACCACGGGTCATCCGAAGGGCGCGACCATCACCCACGGCATGACGTTCTGGAATTGCGTCAATCTCGGCGGTCCCGCCTGCATCGGGCCGGCCTCGGTGCTGCTCACCGTGCTGCCGCTGTTCCATACCGGCGGGCTGAATTGCTACACCAATCCGGTGCTGCATGCCGGCGGCACCGTGATGATCATGCGGGCCTTCGATCCCGGCACGGCGCTCGGCCTGATCAACGATCCCGCGCAGGGCATCAACGTGTTCTTCGGCGTCCCCGCGATCTACCAGTTCATGGCGCAGCATCCCGCCTTCGCGACGACCGACCTTACCCGGCTGATCGTCGGCGGTGTCGGCGGCGCGCCAATGCCGGTGCCGCTGCTGAAGGTCTGGGAGGCGCGCGGCGTCGCACTCCAGCAGGGCTATGGCATGACCGAGACCTCGCCGGCCGTGCTGGTGCTCGACCGCGAGGATGCGGCGCGCAAGGCCGGCTCCGCCGGCAAGCCGGTGCTGCACACGGAGGTGCGGATCGTGCGACCCGACGGCAGCGACGCCGATGTCGGCGAGCTTGGCGAGCTCTGGGTGAAGGGACCAAACATCACGCCCGGCTACTGGAACAGGCCGGAGGCGAACAAATCCTCCTTCACCGACGGCTGGCTCCACACCGGCGATGCGACGCGAATCGACGAGGAAGGCTTCTACTACATCGTCGACCGCTGGAAGGACATGTACATCTCCGGCGGCGAGAACGTCTATCCGGCCGAGGTTGAGAACGTCCTGCACCAGCTTGGCGCCATCGCCGAAGCCGCCGTGATCGGCATTCCCGATCCGCAATGGGGCGAGGTGGGCCTTGCCATCGTCGCGGTCAAGCCGGGACAAAGGCTGACGGAGACCGACGTCTTCGCACATTGCGCGGCCAATCTCGCGCGCTTCAAATGCCCACGCCAAATTCGCTTCGTCGATGCGCTGCCGCGCAACGCCACCGGCAAGATCCACAAGCCGACCTTGCGCAAGGAATTCTCGGCGGCCTCCGAAGTCGACAAGAAAGTCGCCAACGCCTGACCAAAGCGCCCCTCTCGCGGGCGCTTTTTCCTTTTGTAGTGCCTGCTCCGACCCACAAGAAACCCAAGGAATTTCCATGAAAAACAAGAAACGCGTCCTGCTCGCGGCGGCTACGGCCCTGACATTGCTCTCGGTTCAAGGGGCTTACGCACAGAAGAGGTACGATACCGGCGCCTCCGACACCGAGATCAAGATCGGCAATGTCGAGGCCTATTCCGGCCCCGCCTCCGCTTACGGCGTCATCGGCAAGACCGAGGAAGCCTATTTCAAGATGATCAACGACCAGGGCGGCATCAACGGCCGCAAGATCAACTGGATCTCCTATGATGACGGCTACTCGCCGCCCAAGACCGTGGAGCAGGTCCGCAAGCTGATCGAGAGCGACGAAGTGTTCCTGGTGTTCAACGCGCTCGGCACGCCGACCCAGACCGCGGTGCAGAAATATCACAACGCCAAGAAGATCCCGCAGCTCTTCCTCGCCACCGGTGCCAGCAAGTGGAACGACCCGCAGAATTTCCCGTGGACCATGGGCTTCCAGCCGAGCTACCGGGTCGAGGCGCGGATCTTCGCCAAGTACATCCTGAAGGAGAAGCCGGACGCGAAGGTCGCGATCTTCTATGCCAACGACGATTTCGGCAAGGACTACGTCGCCGGCATCAAGGACGTGTTCGGCGACAAGGCATCGAAGCTGATCGTGGCCGAAGAGAGTTACGAGACCTCGGAGCCATCGATCGACTCGCACATCGTCAAGCTCAAGGGCACCGGCGCGGACGTCTTCGTGAACATCTCGACCCCGAAATTCGCGGCGCAAGCCATCAAGAAGATCGCGGAGCTGGAATGGAAGCCGATGCACCTGATGACGGATGTCTCGGTGTCCATCGGCGCGGTGATGAAGCCCGCCGGCCTCGAAGCCTCCGAGGGCGTGTTATCGGCCGGTTATCTGAAGGACGCGTCGGATCCGCAATGGAAGGACGACGAGGGCATGAAGAAGTTCATCGCCTTCATCGACAAATACATGCCCGGCGCAAACATCTCGGACGCCAATCTGGTCTACGGCTATGCCGCGGCCCAGACGATGGTGCAGGTGCTGAAGCAGGCGGGCGACAATCTCACCCGCGAGAACGTGATGAAGCAGGCCGCCAGCCTGAAGGACTTCGCCCCCGATACGCTGATCCCGGGGATCAAGATCAACACCTCGCCCACCGACTTCGCGCCGATCGAACAGCTCAAGATGTGGCGGTTCAAGAACGGCCAGTGGGAACTGTTCGGCCCCATCATCAGCGCGGAGCCGAGCGGCTAGTTCTCGGCGAACCGTCCGAGCATGGGGGGTGGTGGCCGCGAGGCCGCCATCTCCTTGTCCGCGGATCTCCAGGGTGAACCGAGGGCGAACCTATGCCGGCAAGAACAGCGCGAACGGCTCTTCCACCGTGCGGCGCAGGTGTTTTCGGTACAGCTCATAGTTGGCGTCGCCGGGCGCGACCCGTCCCAAGGACGGCGTCGGAACGTTCCTGAGCGGCACGTAGGCGATCGGTGCTGCAATCGGCGTCAGCTGCGAGCCGGGACCGGCGCGGAGCGTCGAGATGATGCCGTACATCTCGCCGGCGACCGTCGGCCGCGACACCGTGATCACGCGATGCTGGCCGTGCTTGATGATGACGAGATAGATGAAGCCGGACTGATGCGGCACGGCGACCTCGCCGGTGTGCTCATAGGCGGCATCGGTCCGATCGCCCTCGCGGAAGACCAGCGACGAGACCTTCGGCTCCCACAAGATTTCGGTGCGGTAGGCGAAGATCGCGTCCTTGTCGCCGAACGACGGCCGCAGCGTGATGTAGACATCCTCGAGCCAGGTCACCGCGCGATGCGCATAGGAGCCGAGGCTGTCGGGCGCGACATCGTTCGCGGCCGGAGGCGCCACGACGACGACGCTCTTGCGCAAGGACACGCCTAGGGCCTGCTCCAGCCGGACCGTCGTCGCCAGCGTGAACGGCCGGCGGCCGCCGAGCACCTTCTCCAGCGTCGACAGGCTGAGCTTGGCCTGCTCGGCCAGCGCCTGCCGGGAGATCCGGCGCCTGGCGAGCTCCTCGCGAATGGTCTCCGCGATCTCGCGGCTCTGCTCGTCCGAAAGCTGCTTGTCGCCCTGCGTCTGCATCGTCACCCCTGCCTTGGGAGCACCATTCTAGCAGGGCGGACAAACCAGCACAAAACCGCACATGGCCACCCGGCCGCGGCCCGGCCCGGGCCGGCCGCGGCGGAACATTGCCGATCATTCTGCTCGCGAAATCAGGCCCTGCCGGCGGATGCTGAGCCTGCAAACATCCTTCGGGAGCAGGCCAAATGGACACCTACGACACAACCGACAGCGACCAACACCCCATGCTGAGCCGGCTGATCAAGCTCGGATTGTTTCTTCTCGCGCAGGGCATCGCGGTGATGCTGGTCGCCTTCGTGGCCTTGCTGGTGAGCTTCGGGACGAGCTGGTCGGCAACGACCGAACAGGCCAGCCTGCTCCAGCCCGGCGATGCCAGGTCCGGCACCCTCCTCCTGAAGGAAGATGGCGCCACCACCGAAGCGATCCGCCTCGGCATCGATATCGACATCACGGTATCAGGCCCGACGCTGCGCACCCGCGTCACCCAGGTGTTCCGCAATCCGACCAAGGACTGGGTCGAGGCCACCTATGTCTATCCGCTCGCGACCAATGGCGCCGTCGACACGCTGAAGATGGTGGTCGGCGACCGCGTCATCGTCGGCGACATCAAGGAGCGGCAGCAGGCGCGCATGATCTACGAGCAGGCGCGCAGCGCCGGCCAGAAGGCCGCGCTCACCGAGCAGGAGCGGCCCAACATCTTCACCAACTCGGTGGCGAATATCGGTCCCGGCGAAACCGTGCTGGTGCAGATCGAATATCAGGAGCCGGTGCATCAATCCGGCAATGAATATTCGCTCCGCGTGCCGCTGGTGGTCGCCCCGCGCTACAATCCGGCGCCGATTGTACAAAGTGTCGACTTCCGCAACGACGGCTCCGGCTGGGGCGCCGCCACGTCCGATCCCGTGCCCGACCGCGAGCGTATTTCCCCGACGGTGCTGGATCCCGCCAGGAATGCGCCCGCTAACCCGACCAGCATCACAGTGCGTCTGAAGGCCGGCTTTGCGCTCGGCGAGGTCAAGAGCCACCATCATAGCGTCAAGATCGAGAGCCCGGACAACGCGACGCGCATCGTCGCGCTCGCCGACGGCGCGGTGCCCGCCGACCGCGATTTCGAACTGACGTGGAAGCCGGCGGCTCAGAAAGCACCGTCGGTCGGCCTGTTCCGCGAGCATGTCGGCGATGCCGATTACCTGCTCGCCTTCGTCACGCCGCCGAGCGCCGAGCAGGCAACGCAGAAGCCGCTGCCGCGCGAGGTCGTGTTCGTGATCGACAATTCGGGCTCGATGGGCGGCACCTCGATCGTCCAGGCCAAGGCGAGCCTGCTCTACGCCCTCGGCCGCCTCCAGCCGGCCGACCGCTTCAACGTCATCCGCTTCGACGATACCATGGACGTGCTGTTTCCGGCCTCCGTGCCGGCGGATGCCGCCCATGTCGGCGAAGCGACCTCGTTCGTCAGCGCCTTGCAGGCGCGCGGCGGCACCGAGATGGTGCCGGCGATGCGCGCCGCGCTGACCGACAAGATCGGTGACACCGGCATGGTTCGCCAGGTCGTGTTCCTGACCGACGGCGCGATCGGCAACGAGCAGCAATTGTTCGAGACGATCATGGCGATGCGCGGTCGCTCGCGCGTGTTCATGGTCGGCATCGGGTCCGCGCCAAACACCTATCTGATGACGCGCGCTTCCGAGCTCGGCCGCGGCGCCTTCACCCATATCGGCTCTGTCGAGCAGGTCGAGGAGCGCATGCGCGGCCTGTTCGCGAAGCTGGAAAATCCGGCAGTGACCGGCCTCAGCGCAAAGTTCTCCGAAGCCACGGCCGACGTCACCCCGGCGATCATTCCGGACGTCTATCGCGACGAGCCCCTGGTGCTGGCGGCCAGGCTCGACAAGCTCGCAGGCTCGCTCGAGATCAAGGGACGCGTCGGCGACCGTCCGTGGTCGGTGACGCTGCCGTTGCAGAATGCCGCCGAAGGCAAGGGCCTGTCAAAACTCTGGGCCAGGCGCAAGATCGGCGACGCCGAAGTGGCGCGCACGATGCGCGAGATGACGCCGGAAGAGGCCGACAAGGCGATCCTGGCGCTGGCGCTCGACCATCAGATCGTCACGCGGCTCACCAGCCTCGTCGCGATCGACAAGACGCCGAGCCGCCCCGAAGGCGAACCGCTCAAGCTCAGCGAATTGCCGATCAATCTGCCGGCCGGCTGGGATTTCGAGAAGATCTTCGGCGAACGGCCGCAGCAGGTGCCGACGCAGCTGCGCGAACGTCATGCCGATGCGCGCAACCAGCCGGCGGCAAGGCGGCCGATCCCCGCCGCACCCGACGCGATCCGCCTGCCCAAGACCGCCACCTCGGCCGAGCTGAAGATGATCGCAGGTCTGGTCCTGATCGTGCTCGCCCTGATCCTGTTCGTGTTCAACCGGCGTCAGCCCTTGCTCACTGACGCCGCTTGAGAGAGGAGCCCCCCGAACTCCTCTGTTAGCGCGCGCGGCTGCCCGTCCCCTACCCAACGGCCGCGCGCGCCTTTTTGGGGAATGTCATTCCGGGGCGGCTCGTAGAGCCGAACCCGGAATCTCGAGGTTCCGGGTTCTCGCTACGCGAGCCCCGGAACGACGAACAAGAGATACTCAATGCCGCGCCTCATCTCTCCCCTGGTTCTCGCGCTGATCGGCGCCGTCCTGTTCGGCGACGGCGCCTATATCCATGCCAAGGCGTGGCTCGCGCAGGTGCTGCTGGAACGCGCGTTCGACAGAAGCGTCGCGACGGGAGAGGTGGTCAAGCCATGGTCATGGGCCGATACCTGGCCGGTCGCCCGGATCGAGGTGAAGCGGATCGGCGCCAGTGCGATCGTTCTGGACGGCACGAGCGGCCAGGCGCTCGCTTTCGGACCCGGCCATATCGAGCGGACAGCCGATGCCGGAGAACGCGGCGTTGCCGTCTATGCCGCCCATCGCGATACGCATTTCCGCTTCTTACGGAATGTCGCGATCGGAGACGTGATCGAGATCACCCGCCGCGACGGCAGGCATTTCCGCTATCGCGTGGATTCTGCGACCGTTGTCCGTTTCGACGCATCGGGCATCGATCCCGCGACACAGGATGTCGAGCTCGTGCTCGCCACCTGCTGGCCGTTCGACGCCGTCACGTCCGGTCCCGAACGTTATGTCCTGCATGGCGTCCTGATGGGAGCGAATGAATAGCAGCGATGCATCGCTCATTCCATCACACGGCATACCATGTGGTTGCTACTGCGAAGAACTCGCCATAGAACAGAGTGACGCGCCACCAAGAAGAACAACAGGTGAGATCACGCCATGGAAGCTCGCGTATCTGCTGCATTCTCCTCTCCGCGCCCATGGTCTCCATCGCCCGACGCCAGCGACATCGTAAAAGGCATCCATGCCATGCTGCACCCGCACAACATCGTGCTGGTGGGCGCGACCGACAAGCCCGGCAATTATGCCGAGCGCATCTGGAACAATCTGGTCAAATACGGCTTCGAGGGCGGGCTCTATCCGGTCAACGCCAAGCGCGAGACGATCTGGGGTGTGCCCTGCTACAAGGATTTTGCAGCCCTCCCGGAAAAGCCCGATCATGTCCTGGTGCTGGTGCCGGCGCGTTTCGCCGTGCAGGTGATCCGCGATGCCGCCGCGGCCGGCGCGCGCTCGGCCACCATCGTCACCTCCGGCTTCAGCGAGTTGCAGGATGACGAGAGCCAGAAGCTCGCCGCCGAACTGCAAGCGGCCATCCGCGAAACCGGCCTCGCCGTCACCGGCCCGAATTGCCTCGGCAACTTAAGCGCCGGCGAAAAGCTCTTCACCAATATCGACGACCGCATCGTCACCATGGAACAGGGCGCGGTGGCGATCGCCGGGCAATCCGGCGCCATCGTCATGGCGATCCGCCAGGCGCTGGAGGATCGCGGTGTCGGTGTCGGCTACATGGTGACGACCGGCAACGAGGCCGGGCTCGAGACGCCGGACCTGATGCGCTATTTCGCGGAGGATCCGAGCGTCAAGGTGATCGTCGTCTACCTCGAGGGCGTGCGCAACACCAAGGCCTTTCGCGACGCCTGCAAGGCGGCGCGCGCGGCGAGCAAGCCCGTGATCGCGCTCAAGCTCGGCGCATCCGAGGGCGGCCGCGCCGCGGCGATGGCGCACACCGGAGCGCTGGCGGGCTCGATCGAGACGTTCGACGCAATCGCAACGCGTGAAGGTGTCATCCGGGTCGGCGGGCTCGACGAATTGATCGAGACCACCGAATGCTTCGTCCACGCCGCCGTACCCAACGGGGACCGGCTCGCCGCGGTCACGCTGTCCGGCGGCAAGCGCGGCATGCTGATCGACGCCTTCTATGCGGAAGGCTTGAACTTCGCACCGCTCAGCCCGCATGTCAGCTCGGAGCTGGCGAGGATGCTCGGGCCCGGATCGATCGTCGGCAATCCGCTTGACGCCGGCTTTGCCGCGGTCGTCGATCCCTCCGTCTACATGAAGTCGATCAAGCTGATGATCGACGACCCCGAAATCGACATCGTCATCATCGATGCCGAGCTGCCGAAGGCGCCGCACGAGCTGCGCGAGCGTAACCTGCGCATCGTCGACGAGATGGCGAGCCGGGCCTCAAAGCCCGTGATCTACATCAGCGCGATGTCGATCGGCTTCACCGAGTTCACCAAGTCCTTGCGCAAATCGCTGCCGCATCTCGCGGTCATGCAGGGCATGGACCGCGCGGTGACCGCGATCAAGTCACTGCTCGCCTATGCGAAGCTACGCAAGGAAGTACCCGACATCGTCTCGAGCTCGAAACCCGCCGCGCGTGCCGTGCTGGAAAAGGCGCTGACTTCGGCGAACGGCGCCGCGCTCGACGAAGTCGCCTCGAAGAAGCTCCTGAAGGCCTATGGCATCCCGACCTCGAAGGAAGCGACCGCACAGACGGCGGCGGAGGCCGTGAAGATCGCGAAACAGATCGGCTTCCCGGTCGTGGCAAAGGTCGTCAGCGCCGAGATCCTGCACAAGTCCGACATCGGCGGCGTGGTGCTGAACCTGAGCAATGCGGCCGAGGTGAAGAAGGCGTTCGCCGATATCACCGCGCGGGTGAAGCGGCTGAAGGGCAAGCCGAGGCTCGACGGCATCCTGATCGCGCAGCAGGTCAAGGCCGACCTCGAACTCGTGGTCGGCGCCTCGCTCGATGCCGAGATGGGTCCGGTCGTGCTGTTCGGCACCGGCGGCATCGACATCGAGCTGATGAAGGACGTCGCGCTCGCGGGCGCGCCGCTCGACGAGGCCGAGGCGCGGCTCCTGATCGGCCGCACCAAGGCCGGCATCAAGATGCGCGGCTATCGCGGCAAGCCGGCCTTGCACGAGGCCTCCGCGGTGAAGGCGCTGGTCGGCCTGTCCAACCTGATCGCGGATGCCGGCGACCGGATCGCCTCGATCGACGTCAATCCGTTCCTGATCAACACCAGGACGGGCGTGGCGGTCGATGCCCTGATCGTGCTGAACAATGCCGCGGCAAAGCGCGCGGCCGGGCATTGATGTCGCGTTGGGCGGACTAGCGCGCCATTTTGCACGGCGGAGAGCAGTGGCGGGTTACACTTCCGCCTTCGCTCTTCGAGCTACGGCGGACAAGTCGTTAACCCGCCCGCGTTAGCATTGCGCTCGTTCGGACTCCTTCCAACTTCCCCGCTTTGGTCGTAAAATCGCACCCGCATGGCACGCGCGAGCAATCTGGTGATCGGGACGGCGACGCTGGCGGTGATCGCCGTGGCGTTCGGCGGCCTGCTCGGCGTACAGAAATGGCGCACCATCCAGAGTCGCAGCCAGTTGCGCGTGGTGTTCGAAGGCGGTTCCGCCAGCGGCTTGCGCCGGGGCGGCCCGGTCAATTTCGACGGTGTGCTCGCGGGCCAGATCCTGTCGATCAAGCTGGACAATCCCCGCAAGGTCGTGGCGCTGGTGTTGCTCGACAACTCCGCGCCGATCCGCAAGGACACCGTGGCGGGAATCGAGTTCCAGGGTCTCACCGGCGTCGCCGCGGTCTCCCTGATCGGCGGAGCGCCTTCCGCACCGCCGGTGCCGCTTGATTCGGACGGCATTCCCGTGCTCACCGCCGATCTCAGCGACGTCGAATCCATCGTCGACACCTTGCACAGTGTCGACCGCACGATCGTGAGCAATGCCCCTGCGATCAAGGAGGGGCTCCGCACATTCGAGAACTCCAGCGCCGACCTCAGGAGCAAGGGCGGCGAAATCGATTCCGTCATGGCCAAGGTCGACAGCGCCTTCGCAGGCTTCGACAAGGCGGTCACGAAGATCGAGGGCGTAGTGCCGGGCTTCGTCGATGGCAGGGCCGACGAGCTGTTCGAAACGGTGCAGGGGCTGCGCGAGCTGACCGACACCATGAGGAAGAAGTCGGCGAGCTACATCGAGGACATTCGACGCTCGCTGCTCGACGTCAGCGAGACCGCCAACAAGATGGCCGGCACACCCGTGCCGCCGCGGCCACCGCGCAAGCCCGAGCAGAAGAAGCGGTAGGCGTGGCGAGCTGATCCGCCCCTCCCCCCAAAAACGTCGAAAACAACCCCATGCACAGTAGAACTGCCCCGCCAGTCGGGGCTTGGCGCTGCGCCGCGAACACACTTGGCGCCCCTGTCCGCGGGTTCGCGATGAGGGGCGGGCACGCGAACGCTTTGCCCACCCTGCGACATCCGCGACAGCTCAGTAGTTGCTGGCTGCTGCCTCATTGGGGATGCCCTCGATCGGGCACTCGTCGGTCCCCGGCGTCGAGCGGGTCATCGCCTCGACCATGTCGCGCGTGCCTTCGGGATCCTTGATCCAGTTCTTGTAGAAATCATACGGACACGACGCAACACCGCGCGGGCTTTCGCCGGAATTGATCATGCCGGTGTAACCACGGTGGACCAGCTTGTAGAGGTGGTTCTGCGACTGGCCATTGCGGCGCGCGTCGCGGATCAGATGCTTCGACAGCTGGGCGTACTGGATGCCGTAATCCTCTTCGCCGCACTCGCCGAGTGTGCGGCCGTCGAAGCCTATGATCGCGGAGTGACCGAAGTAGGAATAGACGCCGTCGAAGCCGGCGGCATTAGCGACCGCGACATAGACATTGTTGGCCCATGCCATGGCCTTGGAAATCAGGACCTGCTGCTCCTTGGCCGGATACATGTAGCCCTGGCAACGCACGATCAGCTCGGCGCCCTTCATGGCGCAGTCCCGCCAGATCTCCGGATAGTTGCCGTCGTCGCAGATGATCAGGCTGACCTTGAGGCCCTTCGGGCCGTCGGAGACATAAGTGCAATTGCCGGGATACCAGCCCTCGATCGGCACCCAGGGCATGATCTTGCGGTACTTCTGGACGATCTCGCCCTTGTCGTTCATCAGGATCAAGGTGTTGTAGGGCGCCTTGTGCGGGTGCTCCTCGTGGCGCTCGCCGGTCAGCGAGAACACGCCCCACACTTTCGCCTTGCGGCAGGCCTCGGCGAAGATCGCGGTCTCTTCACCGGGCACCGCCGAGGCGGTCTCATACATCTCCTTGGAATCGTACATGATCCCCTGAGTGGAGTATTCGGGGAAGATCACGAGGTCCATGCCGGGCAGGCCGACCTTCATGCCCACCACCATGTCGGCGATCTTGCGGGCGTTGTCGAGCACCTCAGCCTTGGTGTGCAGGCGAGGCATCTTGTAGTTCACCACTGCGACGCCGACGGTGTCGTTGCTGCTGGAAATGTCGCCGTGAAGCATTTTGACCGCTCCTGTTCTTGACTTGTTGTTCTGGGTTGGCCGCCGATCGAGCGGTCGCGTGGGTTAGTGGCTGATCATCCAGGGGCGGGCCGTTGGAAAACCCTTGGCGCCGCTCCTGCTCTTGGTCATCAACCGCGCCGGCTTCTTCTTGTCCGCCGAGCCCTTGTCCTTGACCGTCTTGCCCGTGGAGCAGCAGCCGCAGCCGGGGCCGTGCGAGGCCTTGTATTGCGCGAGCGTCTGCGGCGCGTGCGTGCTGCGCTCGTTGACGGCGTGCGCCTTGCGCTTCTCCGCCGGCATGCAGAAGAAATTCGGCGCGGTCAGGATCACCCGCGGCGCCATGGTCTCGCAATGCGGACAGCTTTGCGGATCGTCGCATTCCGCCATCGGGCGCAGGTCCTTGAAGGGACCGCAGTCGTCACAGAGATATTCATAGACCGGCATCGCATCATCCCCACGCTCTTGCCTGTTCAACACACCTGGCGGCGGATGCGGGGCGGCAGATACGCGCCGTCCCGCATCCCGTCGCGCAGGGATTACTTGTCCGGCGAGATCGGCATCTGGATATCGCCGGTGATGTGCTTGATGGGACCCGCCGCCGACGGCATCACGTCGAAGTCGAAGATCTCGGTCGGCAACCATAGCGTGGCGCAGGCGTTGGGCACGTCGACCACGCCGGAAATGTGCCCCTGGCACGGCGCGGTGCCGAGGATCGAGTAGGCCTGCGCGCCGGAGTAGCCGAACTTCTTCAGATATTCGATGGCGTTGAGGCAGGCCTGGCGGTAGGCGATGTGGACGTCGAGATAGTGCTGCTTGCCGGCCTCGTCCACCGAGATGCCCTCAAAGATCAGGTAGTCCTTGTAGTTCGGCGTGATCGGCGACGGCTTGAAGATCGGGTTCTTGATGCCGTACTTCGCCATGCCGTCCTTGATCACCTCGACCTTCAGATGCAGCCAGCCGGCCATCTCGATCGCGCCGCAGAAGGTGATCTCGCCGTCGCCCTGGCTGAAGTGCAGGTCGCCCATCGAGAGACCGGCGCCGGGCACATAGACCGGGAAGTAGATCTTCGATCCGCGCGACAGGTCCTTGATGTCGCAATTGCCGCCATGCTCGCGCGGCGGCACTGTGCGCGCGCCTTCGGCGCCGATCTTCGCCTTGACCTCGCCCTTGGCGCGGCCGCCATGGGCGGTCGGCGCGAATGGCGGGTTGGCAAGGCCGGGCACGCGGGTCGGGTTGGTCGAGATCAGCTCGGCCTCGCGCTTGTTCCACATATCCAGCATCTTCGGATCGGGCAGACAGCCGATCAGGCCGGGATGGATCAGGCCGGCGAAGTTGACGCCGGGAACGTGACGCGACGAGGTGTAGAGGCCCTTGATGTCCCAGATCGATTTCTGCGCCAGCGGGAAGTGGTCGGTGAGGAAGCCACCGCCGTTCTGCTTGGAGAAGAAGCCGTTGAAGCCCCAAAGGCTCTCCTTCATCGGGCCGACGTCGAGCAGGTCGACGACCAGGAGATCGCCGGGCTCGGCGCCCTTGACGCCGATCGGGCCGGAGAGGAAGTGCACGATCGACAGATCGATGTCGCGGACGTCGTCGGCGGAATCGTTGTTCTTGATGAAGCCGCCGGTCCAGTCATAGGTCTCGATGATGAAATCGTCGCCGGGATTGACCCAGGCCACGATCGGAATGTCGGGGTGCCAGCGATTATGCACCATGTCATTTTCGTAGGCCGACTTGGTGAGATCGACCTTGATCAGTGTCTCTGGCATCGAGATGCTCCCCTTTTACTACGGTTGGTTAGACGGACAGATATTTGGAGACCTGCGCGGCATCGACGGCGTCGCGCGGATCGTCGCGGACGATCTCGCCGTTCTCGATGACCAGCACGCGGTCGGCGATCTCGAGCGCGAAGCTCAGGACCTGCTCGGACACGACGATCGAGAGCCCCTTTTCGTCACGGATGCGCTTCAGGGTGCGCGCCATGTCCTTGATGATCGACGGCTGGATGCCTTCGGTCGGCTCATCCAGCAGCAGCACCTTCGGCTTGGTCGCGAGCGCCCGCGCAATCGCGAGCTGCTGCTGCTGGCCGCCGGACAGATTGCCGCCGCGGCGGCCCTTCATCTCCAGCAGCACCGGGAATAATTCGTAGATGTCTTCAGGTACCTCGGTGCCGCCGGAGACGACGAGGCCGGTCTCGATGTTCTCCTTCACCGTCATGGTCGAGAAGATCATGCGGCCCTGCGGCACATAGGCGAGGCCCTTGGCCACCCTCTCGTAGCTCGGCAGACCACCGAGCTCGGCGCCGTCCATGGTCACCGAGCCGCTTTTCGCCGGCAGAATGCCCATCAGCGACTTCATCAGCGTGGTCTTGCCCATGCCGTTGCGGCCCATGATCGCAACGATCTCGTTCGGCGCGACCTTGACGTTGAGCCCATGCAGCACCTCGCTCTGGCCGTAGGCGACGTGGAGGTCGGAAATTGCCAGCATCATCGCGCTCCTAATGACCCAGATAGACTTCAACGACCTTGGGATCGTTCTTCACCTTCTCCATGGTCCCCTCGGAGAGGATCTGGCCCTGGTGAAGCACGGTGACCTTGTGCGCGATGTCCTCGACGAACTTCATGTCGTGCTCGATCACCAGCACCGAGCGGTTCTTGATGATGCGATTGAGCAGCTCGGCGGTCTTGGCGCGCTCGGACACGCTCATGCCGGCGACGGGCTCGTCCAGCATCAAGAGGTCCGGGTCCTGGATCAGCAGCATGCCGATCTCGAGCCATTGCTTCTGGCCGTGGCTGAGCAGATCGGCGTTCACGTTGAGCCGATCCTTCAGGAAGATCATTTCGGCGACTTCGTGCACCCGGTCGCGCACGGCGGCGTCGCGGGTGAAGGTCAGCGCGCCGAACACGGAGCGGCCGCGGGGATATGAGATCTCGAGATTCTCGAACACTGTGAGATCGTCGTAGATCGATGGGTTCTGGAACTTGCGGCCGACCCCGGTCTTGACGATCTCGTTTTCCTTCATCCGCGTCAGCTCCTTGCCGCGGAACTGGATCGAGCCCGACGTGGCCTTGGTTTTGCCGCAGATCAGATCGAGCACCGTGGTCTTGCCGGCACCGTTGGGGCCGATGATGACGCGGATCTCGTTCTCGTCCACGTAGAAGGAGAGATCATTGACCGCCTTGAACCCGTCGAACGACACGGTGAGCGCTTCGACGGCGAGCAGGAATTCCTTGGGCTGGTGACCGACGAGCATGACCTATCTCCTCACTGCCAGCATGGCATCGGCATCGTGGTGACCTACGAGCATGATCATCTCCTCACTCTGCCGGAGCGCCGTCGGCGACCGAGCTGTCGGTCCAGCCCTCGGGTTTCGGTTTGCGTGACGAGATCAGGCGATCGATGCGCGGCTGCACATAGTCGCCCCAGATCCCGGCAAGGCCGTTCGGGAAGGCCAGGACCACGGCGATGAACAATCCGCCGAGGCCAAACAGCCACAATTCGGGAAAGGTTTCCGACAGGCTGGTCTTGGCGAAGTTGACCAGCAGCGTGCCGTAGATCGCGCCCAGGATCGACAGCCGGCCGCCGACCGCGGTGTAGATCACCATTTCGATCGAGGGCACGATGCCGACGAAAGAGGGCGACATGAAACCGACGTTCAGCGCGAACATGGCGCCGCCGATCGCGGCGAAGACCGCGGCGATGCAGAAGGCGAAGATCTTGAAGTTCGCGACGCTGTAGCCGGAGAAGCGAACCCGGTCCTCCTTCTCGCGCATCGCGACCAGGATGCGCCCCAGCTTGGAGTGCCGAACGAACTGCGCGATCATGATGCAGGCGAACAGCAGTCCGACCTCGAAGAAGTACAGCACGATCTTGGCGTGGTCGGGCCGGATGTCCCAGCCCTTCAGCGTGCGCAGATCGGTCATGCCGTTGATGCCGCCGGTGTAACCCTGCTGTCCGACGATCAGGATGGTGAGGATGGCGGCGACGGCCTGGGTGATGATGGCGAAGTAGGTGCCGCCGACCCGGCGCTTGAACATCGCGGTGCCGATGATGAGAGCGAAGATGCCGGGCACGAGAATGATAGCGGCGATGGTAAAGGTGAGGCTGTTGAAGGGCTTCCAGAAGAACGGCAGCGCGGTGATCTGATTCCAGTCCATGAAATCGGGGATGCCGGGGGTCGACTGGATCTTGGTGTTCTCCACGCTTGATGCCTCGAGCTTGAGGAACATCGCCATGCAGTAGCCGCCGAGCCCGAAGAACACGCCCTGACCGAGGCTTAAGATGCCGCCATAGCCCCAGCAGATCACCAGCCCCAGCGCGACGAATGCATAGGTCAGGTATTTCGCGACCAGATTGAGCCTGAAGACATCGAGCGAGAGCGGCAGCACCACCACCAGGAACACCGCGAGCACCAGAATTCCGATGAGCTCCGATCGATTGAAGAACCGATTGTCGGTCATTGCATCAGCCCCATTTTCTTACTTCCGGACCTTGAGGGCGAACAGCCCCTGCGGCCGCAGCATCAGGATTCCGACAACGGCGAGCAGCGTCAGCACCTTGGCCATCGAGCCCGACATGAAGAACTCGAGGGTGGATTGCGTCTGCGAGATCGAGAAGGCCGAGGCGATGGTGCCGAGCAGGCTCGCGGCGCCGCCGAACACGACCACCAGGAACGTGTCGACGATGTAGAGCTGACCGGAGGTCGGCCCGGTCGAACCGATCATGGTGAAGGCGCTGCCCGCGATGCCGGCGATGCCGCAGCCGAGGCCGTAGGTATAGCGATCGACCTTTTCGGTGTTGATGCCGACGGCGCCGGCCATGATGCGGTTCTGCACGACGGCGCGCACCTGCCGGCCCCAGCGCGATTTGTACATCACATAGGCGACGCCCAGCGTGATCAGCACGGTGAGGCACATCACGAAGACGCCGTTGATCGGCACTTCGATGCTGTCGGTCACGTGCAGCGAGCCGAGCATCCACTGCGGCAGCTCGACGCCGACCTCGCGCGCGCCGAACACCGAACGATAGGCCTGCTGCAACATCAGGCTGAGGCCCCAGGTGGCGAGCAGCGTATCGAGCGGGCGCTTGTAGAGGTGCCGTATCAGCACCCATTCCACCAGCATTCCCAGCGCGCCGGACGCGACGAAGGCCAGGATCATCGCGAGGAAGAAGTAGCCGCTGAACAGGCTCGGCAAATAGGACTGGAATAGATTGGAGGTCATCCAGGTGACGTAGGCCCCGAGGATCATGAACTCGCCATGGGCCATGTTGATGACGCCCATCTGGCCGAAGATGATCGCAAGACCGAGCGCCATCAGCACGTAGACCGAGAACAGGATCAGTCCCGCAAAACCCTGCATGACGAAGATGGAGCCAAGGTCGCCAATCGAGTAGTCGCCGAACATCGATGTCCTCCGTCAGGGAAAGGGTCCCGCGTCGCGAGCAGGTTCGCGACGCGGGGGTCTTGGGCATGGACTTGCGATCCACGCCAGGGAGCGGTTTTGCCTCGAGGGAGACGCGGCAGAGGCCGCGCCCTTACTGGTAGCGCTTCTTACTGGTAGCCCTTGGGGAACGGATCCGGCTCGACGAGATCGGCGGTCTCGTAGATCAGCTCGAACTGGCCATCGAGCTTGGCGCGGCCCACCCGGGTCTTCGACCAGAGGTGATGGTTCTCGTGGATGCGCACATAGCCTTCCGGAGCACCCTTGAACTCGACGCCCGGCGACGCCGCCGCGATCTTGTCGACGTCGAACGAGCCGGCCTTCTCGACCGTCAACTTCCACAGCCACGGGCCGAGATAGGCAGCCTGGGTGACGTCTCCGATCACGGTCTTCTCGCCCCACATCTTCTTGAACGCGGGCACGAAAGTCTTGTTGTTCGGATTGTCGAGCGACTGGAAGTACTTCATGCAGGCATAGGCGCCTGCGATGTTCTCGCCGCCGATGCCGTCGATTTCGTCTTCGGTCACCGAGATCGTCAGCAGCGGCTGCTTGGCGAGGTCGATGCCGGCAGCCTTGAGCTGCTTGTAGAACGCGACGTTGGAACCGCCGACGACGTCAGTGAAGATCACGTCGGGCTTGGTCAGCTTGATCTTGTTGATGACCGAATTGAACTGGGTGTTGCCGAGCGGATAATACTCCTCGCCGACGACCTTGCCCTTCAGCACGTTCTCGACGTGCTTGCGCGCGATCTTGTTCGAGGTGCGCGGCCAGATGTAGTCGGAGCCGATGAAGAAGAACGACTTCGCGCCCTTCTCCTTGGCGATCCAGTTCAGGCCCGCGAGGATCTGCTGGGTCGCCTCCTGGCCGGTGTAGATCACGTTCTTGGACTGCTCGAGGCCTTCGTAGAAGGTCGGGTAATAGAGCATACCGTTGTACTGCTCGACGACCGGCAACACCGCCTTGCGCGAGGCCGAGGTCCAGCAGCCCATGATCGCCGCGACCTTGTCGTTGACCAGCAGCTTCTTGGCCTTCTCGGCGAAGGTCGGCCAATCGCTGGCGCCGTCCTCCTGGATGAACTTGATCTTGCGGCCGAGCACGCCGCCCATGGCGTTGATCTGCTCGATGGCGAGCTTTTCCGCTTCGATCGAGCCGGTCTCGGAGATCGCCATGGTGCCGGTCGCCGAATGCAGGATGCCGACCGTCACCTCGGTGTCGGTGACCGCGAGACCCGTGGTATTGACCGCCGAGGTCGCCGGGGCCTGTGCAAAAGACGCCCGCGGCAGCATCGTGATGGCCGGCACCGCCGCCATTCCCATCAATAATTTGCGCCGGAGCGGCGACAACAGGCCCTTGTTTGCTTCGTCTGACATGAGCACCCCACTTTTGTTCGAGGACACGCGATTGGTGCCGTGAGGATGGCTCGAATTTGTGCAGCGCAAGCATACGCAAGATCGCGTATACTGCACCGCAAAATGCCGACGTAGGCTTTTGGTACGGGATTTGCGAGGGATCCGGGTCGTATCGGGAGTGGGATTAAGTGGCAGGGCGGCAGCGAATAGACCGCGTCAGGCGCCAGTACAACCAATGGGTCGCCAACCAGACGCTGGAAGACTACGCGCTGCGCTTCACGGCCAAGAGCGCGCGTCGCTGGTCCACCGCCCGCGTTGCCAACACCGCGCTGGGCGCGATCTCGTTCCTGGCGATGGAGGCGATCGGCGGCACCATCACCCTGAACTACGGCGTCACCAACGCCACCGCCGCGATCCTCGTGGTCTCGACCATCATCTTCTGCTGCGGCGTGCCGATTGCCTATTATGCCGCCAAATGCGGCATCGACATTGACCTGCTGACGCGCGGCGCTGGTTTCGGCTACATCGGATCGACCGTCACCTCACTGATCTACGCGTCCTTCACCTTCATCTTCTTCGCGATCGAAGCCGTGATCCTGGCGTCCGCGCTCGAGATGTGCTTCGGGATTCCGAGGCCGGTCGGCTATCTCATCAGTGCGGTCGTCATCATCCCGCTGGTGGCCTACGGCATCACGCTGATCAGCCGCTTCCAGCTCTGGACCCAACCACTCTGGATCATTCTGCACATCCTGCCCTTTGCGGCGATCGCCTGGGCCAACCCCTACTCGTTCACGGAGTGGCGCAAGTTCTCGGGCGAGCACGGCGACCTCAACGGACATTTCGATCTGCTGCTGTTCGGTGTTGCGGCCTCGGTCGTGTTTTCGCTGGTGGCGCAGATCGGCGAGCAGGTCGACTTCCTGCGATTCCTGCCGCGCGACCGTCGGGCCTCCAGGACCTCCTGGTGGATCGCACTGATGAGCGCGGGCCCCGGCTGGATCGTGCTCGGCGCGCTGAAATTGCTGGCCGGCTCGTTCCTCGCCTTCTTCGCGCTCAGCCACGGCGTGCCGCCCGAAGAGGCCGCCGAGCCGGCGCATATGTATCTCGAAGCATTTCGATACGTGCTGTCACAGCCCGACCTCGCGCTGGCGCTGACCGGCACCTTCGTGATCCTGTCGCAGGTCAAGATCAACGTCACCAACGCCTATGCCGGCTCGATCGCCTGGTCGAACTTCTTCTCGCGCCTGACCCACAGCCATCCCGGCCGCGTGGTCTGGCTGGTCTTCAACGTCATTGTGGCGCTGCTGTTGATGGAGATCGGCGTCTACAAGGCGCTGGAGCAGACGCTGGCACTCTATTCCAACGTCGCGATCGCCTGGGTCGGCGCACTGGTCGCCGACCTCGTCATCAACAAGCCGCTTGGATTGCGGCCACAGCAGATCGAGTTCAAGCGCGCGCATCTCTACGACATCAATCCGGTCGGCGTCGGTGCGATGACGATCGCGACCATCATCTCCATCAGCGCCTTCTACGGCCTGTTCGGGCCGACCGCGAAGGCGCTGTCGGCCTTCATCGCGCTGGCGGTTGCCTTCCTCGCCGCCCCCCTGATCGCATGGGCGACCGGTGGCAAATACTACATCGCGCGCAAGCCGAAGCGGAGCTGGCAGAACATCGAGGCGATCCAGTGCTGCATCTGCGAGCACTCGTTCGAACCGGAGGACATGGCCTCCTGCCCCGCTTACGCCGGGCCGATCTGCTCCTTGTGCTGCTCGCTCGACGCCCGCTGCCACGACCTCTGCAAGCCGCATGCGCGCGTACAGACGCAATTCTCCGAGACGCTCGGCAAGATCCTGCCGCAGCCGATCTACCAGCGGATCAATTCGCAGCTCGGCCATTACATCGGCGTGTTCGTGATCTCGGCCGGCCTCGTCGCGCTCGTGCTGGGGCTGATCTATCTCCAGACCTCCGCGAGCGCGCATGGCGAGAACATGCTCGTCTCCGACGTGCTGTGGAAGGTGTTCTTCTCGCTCAGCATCATCATCGGCGTGGTGGCCTGGCTGTTCGTGCTGGCGCAGCAGAGCCGGCGCGCCGCGGAGGCCGAGACGCGGCGGCAGACCACGCTGCTGATCCAGGAGATCGACGCGCACAAGCGCACCGACGCCGAGCTCCAGCGCGCCAAGGAGGTCGCCGAATCCGCCAACCTCGCCAAGAGCCGCTATGTCGTCGGCCTCAGCCACGAGCTGCGCTCGCCGCTGAATGCGATCAGCGGCTATGCGCAGCTCCTCGAGCAGGATACGACGCTCAACACCAAGCCGCGCGACCAGGTCCGCGTGGTTCGCCGCAGCGCCGATCATCTCTCCGGCCTGATCGACGGCATCCTGGACATCTCCAAGATCGAGGCGGGGCGACTGTATCTCTCGCGCGACGAGGTTCGCCTCAGCGAATTCCTCGACCAGCTCGTCGGCATGTTCCGTCTTCAGGCCGCCGCCAAGGGCATCGACTTCGTGTTCAGGCGTCCCGCCCACTTGCCGGTCGTGGTCTATGCCGACGAGAAGCGGCTGCGCCAGGTGCTGATCAATTTGCTCTCCAACGCGATCAAATTCACCCAGACCGGCAGCGTGCAGTTCGTGGTGCACTATCGCAGCCCCGTTGCCGAATTCGAAGTGATCGACACCGGTCCCGGCATCCAGGGCGACGATCTCGAACGCATCTTCGCGCCGTTCGAACGCGGCGCCCTCGGTGTCTCGCAGCCGCAGACCGGAACGGGCCTCGGGCTGACCATCAGCCGGCTGCTCGCCGGCGTCATGGGCGGCGACATCAAGGTCATGAGCACGGTCGGCACCGGCAGCACGTTCAAGGTCAAGATCCTGCTGTCGGAGGTCGCCAATCCCCAGCGCATCGCGCCGGTGGAGGCGCCGGTCTCCGGCTATCACGGCGCGCGCAAGACGATCCTGATCACCGACGACGACCCCGTTCATCGCGACCTCCTGCGCGAAGTGCTGACGCCGCTCGGCTTCATCCTGCTCAGCGCCACCGACGGCCCGGGCTGCCTCGCGCTGGCGCAGCATTGCCGGCCCGATCTGTTCCTGCTCGATATCTCCATGCCCGGCATGGACGGCTGGACGGTCGCGGAGACGCTGCGCGCGAGCGGCCATCACCAGGCCCGAATCCTGATGGTCTCAGCGAGCGCGCTGGAGGCTCACGGCACGCCGCTGGCGCAACCGTTCCACGACGGCTATCTGATGAAGCCGATCGACATTCCGCGGCTGCTGGAGACGATCCGCCAACTCCTCAAGATCGAATGGCAATACGGCTCGGACGAGATCGCGGTGCCGTTCTGGCAGCCCGAGAGCGGCTCACGGCCGCCGGTGCGACACATCGAGGAACTGATCGGGCTCGGCCAGATCGGCTACGTCAAGGGCATCCAGCTGAAGCTCGACGAGATCGGCAGCGAGCATCCGGAACATGCCGACTTCGTCGCCCAGATGCGATCACTGGTCGACCGCTTCGATCTCGACCAGTACATGGCCACATTGAAGACGTTGCATGCGCATGAGCATTGAGTCGAAGAAGCGCGACGTCGCGCTCGTTGTCGATGACTCTCCCGAGACGCTGCGGCTGCTCACCGACGCGCTCGACGGCGCCGGGATGACGGTGATGGTGGCGCTCGACGGCGCGGCGGCGATGCGCATCGTCGAGCAGATCACGCCCGACATCGTGCTGCTCGATGCGGTGATGCCCGGCATCGACGGCTTCGAGACCTGCCGCCGCCTCAAGCGCGATGCGGGCCTTGCCAACGTCCCCGTGATCTTCATGACGGGCCTCGCCGAGACCGAGCATATCGTGCGCGGGCTGGACGCCGGCGGCGTCGACTACGTGACCAAGCCGATCGTGATCGAGGAGATGCTGGCGCGCATCCGTGTCCATCTCGGCAACGCCCGCCTGACCCAGAGCGCGCGCGCCGCGCTCGACGTCTCCGGCCGCTTCCTGTTCGCGGTCAACCGGCAGGGCAGCATCCTCTGGGCGACCCCGCAGGCGCAGAAGCTGCTGTCCGATCACCACGGGGCCCAGGCCGATGACTTTGCCCTTCCGCCATCACTGCTGCACTGGCTAGAGCAGGCCAAGGGCAAGGGCAAGGGCAGCTCGAAGTCGCAAGGCGCTTCCTTGCCCGACAATCCGCAACTCCGGTTCTATTACATGGGCGAAACCGCGCCGAACGAGTTCCTGCTACGGCTGTCCAAGGAATCCGGCACCGCGTTGCCGCCGGAATTCACCAGCGAGCTCGGCCTCACCACCCGCGAAGGGGAAGTGCTGGCCTGGCTCAGCAAGGGCAAGACCAATCGCGACATCGCGCAGATCCTGGGATTGAGCCCGCGCACGGTCGACAAGCATCTCGAGCAGATCTATGCGAAGCTGGGCGTGGAGAACCGGACTGCGGCTGCGGCAATTGCGACGAGCGCAACGCGGAGGAATTCGTAGCCGCGGCGCCAATGAGTTGGGACACCACTAACCCAACAAACGGTGTCGTCGCGGACAAGCGAAGCTCTCGTCAACGCGTAGCGTTGTCCAGAGCGGAGCGCCGATCCGGGCTCCATAGCCACAGGGAGACGTTTGGCGAAGACTCGGAGTTACCTGCTCGCCCTACGACCACTGCCTGGCAGTATGGGTCCCGGGCTCGCTTCGCGCCCCGGGACGACAGTGGCGTGCGTGACAACGGCCATCGCCCCTACAGGAACAACCCTTTCACCCGTACACGAACGCCTTGTCATCCAGATCCGTCTTCGGGATCTCGTCCTTTTCGGTCCAGTAATCCTGGCTGTGCTGCCATTCCGGCTTGTCGCCGCGCTTGGGCAGCAGGTTCATGTTGCGCATCATGTAGCCGGGGTTGAAGTTCTCCGGATCGATCCAGGGCAGGATCGGCATGTTGTGGTCTTCGGGACGCAAGCTCACCTCGACCTTCTTTTTGCCCTTCGCCTTCATATGTCCGAGCAGACGGCAGACGAAATCGGCGACGAGGTCGACGCGCAGCGTCCAGCTGGCGCGGAAATAGCCGAACACCCAGACCATGTTCGGCACGCCCGTGAACATCATACCGCGATAGGTGACGGTGTCGCCGAAGGCGAGCGGCTTGCCGTCGATCTCGAAGGCGATGTCGCCGAGCGCCGCGAGATTGAAGCCGGTCGCGGTGACGATGATATCGGCTTCCAGCAGCTTGCCCGACTTGAGCTGGATGCCGTTCTCGACGAAGCATTCGATCTCGTCGGTGACGACGGAGGCCTTGCCGCTGGCAATCCCCTTGAACAGATCGGCATCGGGCACGAAGGCGATGCGCTGCCGCCACGGCCGGTAGCTCGGCGTGAAGTGCGTCTCGACATCGTAATCCGGCCCAAGCACCGCGCTGATCTGGCCGATCAGTTCCTTCTTCACCTGCTCGGGCCTGGACACGCAGAGCTTCGTGAACGCATCCTGCTCGAACAGGATCTTGCGGCGGACGATCTCGTGGATCCATGCTTCATCCACCTGGAGCCGACGCAGCTCCTCGGCGATCTCGATGGCGTTGCGGCCGAGGCGGAAATAGGTCGGCGAGCGCTGCAGCATGGTGACATGCGCGCAATCGTCCGCGATGTTCGGCACCAGCGTCGCCGCCGTCGCGCCCGAGCCGATCACGACGACCTTCTTGCCGGTGAGGTCGATGTCATCAGGCCAGGTCTGCGGATGGACGATGCGGCCCTTGAAGCGATCCATGCCCTTCCACTCGGGCGTGTAACCCTCGGAATGGCGATAATAGCCCTGGCACATCCAGAGGAAGTTTGCGGTGAAGGTCTTTGCTTCACCGGTATCGGTCGTGACCGCTTCGATGGTCCAGAGGTTTTGGTCGCTCGACCAGCTCGCGGAATTGATCTTGTGCTTGTAGCGGATGTGGCGGGCGATATCGTTGTCCTCGATCACCTCGTTCATATAAGCGAGGATCTCCTCGGCGGTCGCGATGGGCGGCCCGACCCAGGGCTTGAAGCTATAACCGAAAGTGTGGAGGTCGCTGTCCGAGCGGATGCCGGGATAGCGATGCGTGCTCCAGGTGCCGCCGAACGTCGCTTGCGTTTCCAGGATGACGTAGCTCGTGCCCGGCAGGTGCTTTGTGACGTGATAGGCGCTGCCGATGCCGGAGATGCCGGCGCCGACGATCAGCACGTCGAAATGCTCTGAAACCTGTTTGGCCGTGGCGTGACTGCGAACAGCGACATTCATTGTTGCTTCTATGCCTTGCTTGTTTTTGTGGCCGCCCTTGATTGAGCGACGCGTTTCCTCCGCGACAGGCATGGTCGCCCATCGCGCTTCCGCTACAAAATGACATAGATCAAGTTGCGGTCAAATCACAGCGCCGCACCCCAGCTCCGCGCGATCTGCAAGATCCAGTCGCGGTAGAGCGTGAGCGGCGTGACGCCGGTCAACCCGCCGCAGCCAGCCGTGCCATTCGCCCCCGTGGACCAGCTGATGAGGCCGACGAGCATGGCGCCGTTCGGCTTGTCCTCGAACACGGGACCGCCGGAATCACCGATGCAGGCGCCGATTCCGTCGCGAACACCGTTGGTTACGGGATCGACCAGCCGGATCTGAAGCGTGCCGGGCTGGCCGGTGGCGACGAGGCCCGCGACGCGCGTCGCGCCGCCGCTCTTGCCATCACCGCGCACGGTGACGCCAATACCGGCGATGACGAAGCGGCTGCCGACCTGGATTGGAATATTCGGCATGCCGACCGGCACCGCCGATTTTCCCTTGAGTGGAATTTCCAGTTGCAGCAGCGCCACATCGGCGGTGGCGCGATGTGCCTGCATCGCTTGCATGTTGAAGTTCGGATGGATCGCGACGGTGCGGACATTCAGCAATTGCGGCTGGCCGTCGGTGCCGCGATCCACGATCTTGTAGTCCGCGCCGGGCTGCACGCAGTGGGCGACGGTGAGCACGAGTTTTGGTGCGATCAGGCTGCCGGTGCAGAAATTGCCGCGCGAGCCGACGATGGTGACGACGGCGCGCGCAACGCCGTCGGCTTGCGGCGTGCCGCCGCCGACGATGGCATGGGCGGGCGTGGCGAGCAGCAGCGCCGCGATGATGGGAGTTGCAAGCTTCTTCATGGGAACACGCTTTGGCGGCGGCCTCGGTGAGGGCGGATTGCTTCGGACTGGCCCTTGCCGATAGCGCATGCTAGCCCTCTTGGAAAGGAATTGACGAGGGCAGGACATTGGCGATCGAGGCGGTGATCTTTGATTTTGGCGGCGTGCTGACGAGCTCGCCGTTCGAGGCGTTCACGCGGTTCGAGACCGAGCGTGGGCTGCCCATCGACATCATCCGGCGCACCAACGCGGCCAACCATCTGGAGAACGCCTGGGCCAGGTTCGAGCGCGCCGAGGTCGACATCGACACCTTCGACACGTTGTTCGCGGAGGAGTCGCGCGCGCTCGGCGCGGAGGTGCGCGGCCGCGACGTGCTGCCGCTGCTTCAGGGCGATCTGCGTCCCGAGATGGTCGAAGCGTTGAAGCGCATCAAGGCCGGGCTCAAGACCGGCTGCATCACCAACAACCTGCCTGCCAACGCCATCGGCAGCATGACCGGGCGCTCGCTCTACATCGCCGAGGTGATGGTGCTGTTCGACCACGTCATCGAGTCCGCCAAGATCGGCCTGCGCAAACCCGACCCACGCATTTACAAGATGATGGTCGAGACGCTGAAGGTCGATCCGGGAAATTGCGTCTATCTCGACGATCTCGGCGTCAATCTCAAACCCGCGCGCGAGATGGGAATGACCACCATCAAGGTCACCAGCGGCGCCCAGGCGATTGCCGAGCTTGAGAAGGCGACAGGGTTGAAGCTGACATAGTTCGCGAAGGCTGTACGGTGGGCAAAGCGAAGCGTGCCCACCAATTCCATTGGGACAAGCAGATGGTGGGCACGGCGCTTTCGCGCCTTTGCCCACTCTACGAGAGCCTACTCCGCCGCGGCGGCGATTCGCTCCGGAAACGCTGCGGCGAGCGAGGCGCGGTCGGGCTTCAGCACTCCGCGCTCGGTGATGAGACCGGTGACGAGGCGAGCAGGCGTCACGTCGAAGGCGTAGTTCGCGACCGGCGAGTTCTCGGGCACGATGCGCACCGTCTCCAGCCTCCCGTCGGCGGTGCGGCCGGTCATATCGGTGACCTCGACGCCGCTGCGCTGCTCGATCGGGATATCGCGGATGCCGTCATGGACGGCGAAATCGATCGTCGGCGACGGCAGCGCGACGTAGAACGGCACGCCGTTGTCATGCGCGGCGAGCGCCTTGAGGTAGGTGCCGATCTTGTTGCAGACGTCGCCATTGGCGGCGACGCGGTCGGTGCCGACGATGGCGAGATCGACCATGCCATGCTGCATCAGATGGCCGCCGGTGTTGTCGGGGATCACCGTGTGCGGCACACCGTGATGGCCGAGCTCCCAGGCGGTGAGCGAGGCACCCTGGTTGCGCGGGCGCGTCTCGTCGACCCAGACATGGACCTTGATGCCGCGATCATGCGCGAGGTAGATCGGCGCCGTGGCGGTGCCCCAGTCGACGGTGGCGAGCCAGCCGGCGTTGCAATGAGTCAGCACGTTGACGACCTCGCCCGGCTTCTTCGCCGCGATCGCCTCGATCAGCGCCAAACCGTTGGCGGCGATGCCGCGGTTGATCTCGACGTCCTGCTCGACGATCTCGTCCGCGCGCGCATAGGCCGCCTCGGCCCGTTCAACCGGATCGATCGGCGCGAGGGTCGCACGCATCTCATCCAGGGCCCATTTCAGATTGATTGCGGTCGGGCGTGCCACAACCAGCGTCTCGTAGGCACGCTTCAGGCCCGCATCGGAAGCATCCTCGCGCATCGCGAGCGCCATGCCATAGGCTGCCGTCGCGCCGATCAGCGGCGCGCCGCGCACCAGCATGTCGCGAATCGCAACGGCCGCGTCTTCGCACGAGGTCAACCTTGCAACGACGAACTCATGCGGCAGCCGGCGCTGGTCGATCGCGCCGACCGACCAGCCGTCGCGCTCGCGCCAGATGCTGCGGAAATGCTTGCCGTCAACCTTCATGGCTTTCTGCCTTTCGTCTCAGCCGCGTAGCACGCGCCCTGCTACGGCATCGAGCTTCTTCAGAAGCTCGGGATCACGCGCCTCGGGCGCAGTGATCAGCGCGGTGTCGAGCGCGCGGTCCGAACCGATCGGGCACGGCTCATGCTCGCGCGGGAAATCCTTTGCCAGCCGCGCCACCAGCGCCTTCGCCTTGTCGGCGTTCGAGGTCAGCACGCGGATGATGTCCTGCACGGTAACGGCGTCATGGTCGGGATGCCAGCAGTCGAAATCCGTCACCATCGCGACCGTGGCGTAGCAGATCTCCGCTTCGCGCGCGAGCTTCGCCTCGGGCATGTTGGTCATGCCGATCACGGAATAGCCTGATGTCTTGTAGGTCATGCTCTCCGCATAGGTCGAGAACTGCGGCCCCTCCATGCAGACATAGGTGCCGCCGCGCGCGATTGCGATACCCTCGGCCTCGGCCGCCGCGGCAAGATGGATGCGCAGCCGCGGCGAGACCGGATGGGCCATCGACACATGCGCGACGCAGCCGCGGCCGAAGAACGAGCTCTCGCGCTTGTGGGTGCGGTCGACGAATTGATCGACGAGCACGAAGGTGCCGGGCGGCATCTCTTCCTTGAACGAGCCGCAGGCCGACAGCGAGATCAGGTCGGTGACGCCGGCGCGCTTCAGCACGTCGATATTGGCGCGGTAGTTGATGTCGGAGGGCGACAGCCTGTGGCCCTTGTCGTGCCGCGGCAGGAACACGATCGGCAGGCCTGCGATGGTCCCGCGCCGCAGGGGCGCCGACGGCTCGCCCCACGGGCTCTTGATCACCTCTTCGTGCGCGCCCTCGAGGCCCGGCAGGTCATAGATGCCGGAGCCACCGATGATGCCCAATACCGCCTGCGTCATGCCTGCTCCACCCTGTCCGCTACGTGCGACATGGTTAAGCTATGCCAGTTTTGCGGCGGTTTTGGAACGGGGGTGGGGGAACGATGCGCGTGAGGGGCGTGAGGCGCTCGTAACACGTTCGGTGTCGTCCTGGCGAAAGCCAGGACCCATACCGCGAGGTCCATCGATGGGGCGCGATATCAATCCCGAACGACCAAACTTCGCCAAACTCCTGCCTGGGGTAATGGGTCCTGGCTTTCGCCAGGACGATCCCGGGGAGACAGCTGTGCGCTTAGCTAAGCCGCGGTCGCCGGCTGCAGCTGGGTCATCACCATCCGCTCCAGCGTCTCGACGGACTGGAAATTCTCCGGCGTGATCTCCGACTGCGGAATGGTGAAATCGAATTCGGCTTCGACGCCGAGCATCAGATTGACCATATCCATTGAGGTCAGGCCGACATCGACGAGCTTGGCCTGCGGCGTGACGTCCGCGGCGAGCGCGTTCTGTTCGAGGATGCCCTTCACCAGCTTGATGATGCGATTGCGCACGTCGGTATTGAAGGCCTGCATCGGCAAATTCCCGTTTGTCTGGTCGGTCCGGACTGCCGCCTACGATGGTCAGGGACGGCCGATCCCGCAATGGCCGGCACCATTACTTCGCGTTTCTTAGTAAACGATGACTCAGATTGTCGGGAATCCGGACATCTTCCAGATCCCTAACGCGATCGCGGAAATTCCGGCCATGCCAACAACCCGACCTTAACTGTTCGTTCGGAATTTGGCTTTGTTTACCCTGTATTTCATCGACGAATTTGAATTAAATCCGTAGCCTCGTCTCACAAGCAAAGATGGCCGGAGGATCGCTTACGCGGCATCGCGAATGATGTCGGCGATCTCGAACGGCAAACCGGAGGCGGACGAGCATGAACGTGCGTGAAGCAGTTCTCACTGTCGACGAAACGCAGACGAACCTCCTCGAGCAGGGTCCCTCCCTGATCGAGCGCGTCGCCCGAACCGCGGTAGCGGCAGCGGCCGACGCAGACGGGGTCGATCGCGACGCCCGCTTCCCGCACAAGGCTTTCGACGTCGCGCGTGAGCAGAAATTGCTCGGCGTCATGATCCCGGTCGAGTTCGGCGGCTTCGGCGCCTCGATCTACGACGTCACCGACATCTGCTACACGCTCGGGCGCGCCTGCGCCTCGACCGCGATGATCTACGCGATGCACCAGACCAAGGTCGCCTGCGTCATCAGGCACGGCCACGGCATTCCCTGGATGGAAACCATGATGCGCCGGGTCGCCCGCGACCAGTGGCTGCTCGCCTCCTCCACCACAGAAGGCCAGAACGGCGGCAACATCCGCGCCAGCGCTGCCGCCGTCGACGTCGCCGGCGACACCGTCTCGCTGGTGCGCGACGCCACCGTGATCTCCTACGGCGCCGAGGCCGACGGCCTCGTCACCATCGCCCGCCGCGCCACCGACGCCGCCGCCTCGGACCAGGTGCTGCTGGCGCTCGCCAAGGACGATTATTCGCTGAAGCGGACGCTGGGCTGGGAAACGCTCGGCATGCGCGGCACCTGCTCCACCGGATTCGAGTTGAAGGTCGACTGCCCGACCGACCGCGTCTTCCCGGAAGCCTACGACAAGATCCATGCCCAGACGATGACGCCGTTCGCGCATCTGTGCTGGTCCTCGGCCTGGGCCGGCATTGCCGCCGCGGCCGTGACGCGCGCGCAGGCCTTCATCCGCAAGGCGGCCCGCAGCTCCGGGGGCCAGATGCCGCCGGCAGCAGCGCACTTCACCGCGGCAAAGATGTCGCTGGCAAAGCTCCGCGCGCTGATCGCCGCCAATATCGACGCCTTCGCCCGCGCCGAGCATGACGAGCGCGCACTCGGCTCGCTCGACTTCCAGTCGTCGATCACGCTGCTGAAGGTGCAAGCTTCCGAGCTCGCGGTCGAGACCGTGATGCATGCGATGCGCACCGCGGGCCTTTCCGGCTACCGCAACGACGGCGAGTTCACCATGGGCCGCCACCTGCGCGACGTGCTGTCGTCGCCGATCATGATCAACAACGACCGTATCCTGGCCAACGCTGCGACCTCGACGCTGATGAGCGGCATTCCGGCGAGCCTGCGGGACTGACAGGTTTTCGAGACCGACGTGCCTTCGTCCAACAAGAATAATTTCAGATAGCAGGAAGTCGAACATGAACATTGCTGTTCTCCCCAACTCGCCTGACACCGCGCCGCAAATCGCCGATCCGCTCGATCATCTCGCCGACAAGCTGTTCCACAGCATGGGCTCGGACGGCGTCTACGCCCGCACCGCGCTCTATGAGGGCATCGTCGAGCGGCTCGCCGCGCTGATCACCAGCCATCGCGAAGCCGGCACCGAAGCGCTGCGCTTCCCACCTGTGATGAGCCGCGCCCAGCTCGAGAAGTCCGGTTATCTCAAGAGCTTTCCGAACCTGCTCGGATGCGTCTGCGGCCTGCACGGCACCGAGCGTGAGATCAACGCCGCGGTGGGCCGTTTCGATGCCGGCGGCGACTGGACCACGTCGCTGTCGCCGGCCGACCTCGTGCTGTCGCCGGCCGCCTGCTACCCCGTCTATCCGATCGCGGCGAGCCGCGGACCTTTGCCGAAGGGCGGTCTCCGCTTCGACGTCGCCGCCGATTGCTTCCGCCGTGAGCCGTCGAAGCATCTCGACCGGCTGCAATCATTCCGGATGCGCGAATATGTCTGCATCGGCACGCCCGACGACGTTTCCGATTTCCGCGAGCGCTGGATGGTGCGCGCGCAGGCGATCGCCCGCGATCTCGGCCTGACCTTCCGCGTCGACTACGCCAGCGATCCCTTCTTCGGCCGTGTCGGCCAGATGAAGGCGGTGAGCCAGAAGCAGCAGCAGCTCAAGTTCGAGCTCCTGATCCCGCTGCGCTCGGAAGAGCAGCCGACCGCCTGCATGAGCTTCAACTATCACCGCGAGCATTTCGGCACCACCTGGGGCATCCAGGACGCCAATGGCGAGCCGGCCCACACCGGCTGCGTCGCCTTCGGCATGGACCGGCTCGCGGTCGCCATGTTCCACACCCACGGCACCGATCTTTCCGCCTGGCCCGCCAAGGTGCGGGACATCCTGGGCCTGCAGCCGCATGTTGCGGCCGGCGCCCATGGCGAAGGCTGGCGCTAGAGCATGATCCGGAAAAGTGCGAAGCAGTTTTCCGAAAAGATCATGCTGAAACGATAGACCAAACGAGGCCGACCATTTCCACGGGTAAGACGAGCGTGATCCACACCAAGGTTCGATGCCGCGAGATTACCGAGTCCGATGTCGATGCCATCGCGGACTTGCTGACGCGCGGCTTCGTGGGCCGCTCGCGCAACTATTGGATCCAGGGCCTGCGCCGGCAGGCCTTCCGGCCGGTGCCGGAGGGCTATCCGCGCTTCGGCTACATGATCGACAATGACGGCACGCCGGTCGGCGTGCTGCTGCTGATCTACACGGCACGGAAGAACGGTGAAGAGACCGCGATCCAGTGCAACCTGTCGAGCTGGTATGTCGATCCGGCGTATCGCAACTACGCCCCGCTGCTGACCAAGATCGCGCAGCGGCACAAGGACGTGACCTATCTCAACATCAGCCCGGCGCCGTGGACCTGGCCGATCATCGAGACGCAGGGCTTCCGTGCCTATTGCCGCGGCATATTCTTTTCGGTGCCAGCGCTGGCGCGGCCCCCGCGCTGGAGCAAGATCGAAGTCATCTCGCAGCACGCCAAGACGATCGAGGGACTTTCCGAGGCCGAGACTGAACTGCTGACGCGGCATGCGCGCTACAATTGCCTCAGCCTCGTCTGCCGCACGCCGCAGGGAACCTTCCCCTTCATCCTGCAACCGGTGCGCATCCGCCGCGGCTTCATCGCGCCGCCCGCGATGAAGCTGATCTACTGCCGCAGCGCCGCCGAATACGCCGCCTGCGCGGGTCGCATCGGCCGGCTGCTGCTGCGGCTCGGCAAGATCTCGGTGGCGGTCGATGCCAACGGCCCGGTTCCCGGCCTCGTCGGTATTTATACCGAGCGGCGTGGCCGCAAATATTTCAAGGGTCCGCACCAGCCGCAGCTCGCCGATCTCACCGACACGGAACTCGTGCTCTACGGGCCGTGAGGGCAGATGCCGCCACACTCAGTGTCGTCCCGGCGAAGGCCGGGACCCATACCGCGTGATCTATCTGTAAGCGCAGGGTGCTAGTACCGCGGGAAAACCTGTTCACTACTAGTCTTCGCCAAACCTCTCCCTATGGTTGTGGGTCCCGGCCTTCGCCGGGACGACACCAGGATATGTTGCGCTTGCAGGCACCTTTGCAATCCGGCGACGCTCTCCATCGCCGGTCACCCTCCGTAAACTACTGCGCTTAAGGGAATTTTCCGGGGTCTCCGTTACCCTCGGCGCTCGAATTACGCTGCGTTAAGTCTATTGCCCGCCGAGATCACGCCGACCCCATGACGTCGACCTGCGACAACGAGCTTGGTGCACGCCGCGAGCAGGGCCCGGAGGCCCTGGTCGCGCTGAGCCAGCTTGCGCTCGACCACATGGAGCAGGGTGTCTGCGTCTACGATGCCGACAACAGGATCGTGCTGGTCAACCAACGCTACCTGTCGCTGTTCGACATGTCGGCCGATGTCGTGCGGGTGGGCACGAGCTATCGCGAGGTGCTCGCGCACAGCGCGACGCGTGGGAATTTTCCGGAAAGCGAGCTCGACTCGCTGTATTCGACGCGGATCGTGCAGATCGCGGCAGGCAAGCCGTTCCGTACCGAGCAACGGCTGGCGACTGGCCTCGTCATGGCACTCGAGCTGAAGCCGCTTCCCGGCGGCGGCTGGATGACGATCTGCGACGACGTCAGCCGCCTCGCCCGGCTCGAGGCGGAATTGCGCGTGCAGACAGAACGCAGCCAGCATGCGCTCGCCAACATGTCGCACGGCCTCATCATGTATGACGCCGACAGCCGCGTCGTCGTCTGCAACGAACGCTTCCTGAAACTCTACAACCTCGACCCAGAAGTCGTGAAGCCGGGCGTCACGCACAGCGCGGCCATCGAACACTGGCTCTCGCGCGGCAACACGCCGGGCATGTCGGCCGACGAATTCCACGACACCAGGCTCGAGGACGTGCGCAGCCGGAAGGCGAAGACGCTGCTGGTGATGCGCTACGACGGGCGGATGGTGCAGGCGGTCTCCCGCTTCCTGCCCGACGGCGGCTGGGTGACGGTACACGAAGACGTCACCGAGCGGCTGAAATACGAGGAGACGCTGAGGCAGCAGAACTTCATCCTCGACGCGGCGATGGAGAACATGGCGCACGGGCTCGCCTTCTACGACAGCGACATGCGCCTGCGCGTCTGCAACACCACCTACCGCAAGATCTATTGGCTGTCGCCGGAGGAAACCAGGCCCGGCACGCATCTCGGCGAGCTGATCGAACGATCGATGGCGAACGGCGCGTTCGCTTCGGAATACAGTCCGCAACAGCTCCTGGAAGTCGCCAGCGCGAAGATCGCGAATCGCGATTCCTCGCCGATGCGCCGGCGCATGACGAACGAGACCGTGATCTCGGTGCGCTACTGCGCCCTGGCCGAGGGCGGCTTCGTCGCCACCTATGAAGACATCACCGAGCGCGAGCGCGCGATCGAGGAACTGAGCGAACAGTATCGCCGCTTCGACGCGGCGCTGAACAACATGAGCCAGGGCCTGTGCATGCTCGATTCGAGCCTGCGCGTGATCGTCTGCAATCGCCGCTATATCGAGATGTACGGGCTGTCGCCCGACGTGGTGAAGCCGGGCATTTCGATGCGCGAGATCATGGATCACAGCTGCGAGCTCGGCATCCATCCGGACACGACCGGCGCCAAGCTCTATGCCGATTATGTCGAAAGGCTGCGCGAGGGCGAACACACGCTGCACCGCCATTTGAGCGACGGCCGTATCATCAAGCTCAACCACAAGCGGATGGAGCTTGGCGGCTGGGTCGTCACCTATGAGGACATCACCGAGCGCCACAAAGCCCAGGCCCGCGTCGCGCACATGGCCCGGCACGATTCACTCACCGACCTGCCCAACCGCACGCTGTTCCGCGACAAGATGGGCGAGGGACTGAACCAGGTCGCGATCGCCGGCGGCGCCATGGCCGTCCTGTGCTTCGACCTCGACAATTTCAAGACCGTCAACGACAGGCTCGGCCATGCCGCCGGCGACCGCTTGCTGCGCTGGGTCGCCGCGCGCCTGAAGGAGAATGTCGGTGAGCACGACACCGTCGCCCGCCTCGGCGGCGACGAGTTCGCCGTTCTCCAGCGCGGCCCGCAGCCACAGTCGGCCGAAAAGCTCGCCCGCCGCCTGGTCGAGATCATCGGCCACCCGCCGCCGCTGGAAAGCCAGTCGATCCATGTCGGCGCCTCCGTCGGCATCGCGATCGCGCCCGATCACGGGCTCGATGCCGACGAGCTGATGAAATGCGCCGATCTCGCGCTGTACCAGGCCAAGGCCAGGGGGCGCGGCGCCTATCAGCTGTTCGAACCCGAGATGGAGGAAGAGGCCCGCAGCCGGCACGCGCTCGAGCACGACCTGCGCGGCGCACTGGAGGCGCGTGAATTCCACCTGGTGTTCCAGCCACAGGTGCGGCTCGAGTCCTCGGAGCTCACCGGCTTCAAGGCGCTGCTGCGCTGGAAGCATCCCTCGCGCGGCTTCGTCTCGCCGGCCGAGTTCATTCCGATCGCCGAAGAGAATGGGCTGATCGTTCCGATCGGCGAATGGGTGCTGCGCACGGCCTGTGCGACCGCGGCGTCATGGCCCGATGTCACGGTCGCGGTGAACCTGTCGCCGGTGCAGTTCCGCGCGCGCGGGCTGACGGCGATGGTCACGAGCGCGCTCGCGGAAGCCGGCCTGCCGCCGCAGCGGCTCGAGCTCGAGGTCACCGAGACCGCGCTGCTCGACGACAGCGAGGCGACGATCGAGATCTTGCACCAGCTTCGCGCGCTCGGCGTGCGCGTCAGCCTCGATGATTTCGGCGTCGGCTATTCCTCGCTGAGCTATTTGCGCAAGTTTCCGTTCGACCGCATCAAGATCGACCGCTCCTTCGTCGGCACGCTCGGCGAAAGCCCGGAGAGCGTCGCCATCGTTCGCACCATCGCAAGCCTTGGCTCCGTGCTCGGCGTCGAGACCACCGCTGAGGGTGTGGAGACCGAGGAGCAGCTCGACTTCGTGCGCGAATGCGGCTGCACCGCGGTGCAGGGCTATTACTTCGGCAGACCGTGCCCGGCGGCCGAGGTTGCACGTACCATCGAGACGCTGAACGCGGTTCGCCGCGTGGCGTAAGGACGCCCACGTCAAATTCCGTGCCTCGGCACGCCTCCAAACGACCAATTGTCGCACATAACGTTTCCGGCTGGATAGCCGCGTCGACCGCTGCGCACGGTCCGCGCAATGCGCTTTTCTTCTCTGGCGATTTCAGGGACAATCCCGTCATGACAAAGAGAGACGGCGGCCCGAACGAGGCCGCTGCGAGGGAGGTAACCCGATGTCGCGGTATGGGCTGAGGACGGCTGTATTCGCCGCCATACATATTGCCGTGGGAGCGCTGCTCGCGACCGCGGCCGGCGCGCAGGACTATCCGAGCAAGCCGGTCACGCTGATCGTGCCATGGCCGGCCGGCGGCTCGACCGACATCTCGATGCGCGCGATCGCGGACAGCGCCTCGAAAGTGCTGGGACAGCCGATCGTGATCGACAACAAGGCCGGCGGCGGCGGCACGGTGGGCCCCGCGACCATGGCAGCGGCCGCCAAGCCCGACGGCTACACCATCTCGCAGATCCCGATCACCGTCTTCCGCCTGCCCTTGATGCAGGACGTGTCATGGGACCCGGCGAAGGACTTTACCTATATCATTCACCTCACCGGCTACACGTTCGGCGTGACCACCAGCGCTGAGTCGCAGTTCAAGTCCTGGAAGGACGTGGTCGAGTTCGCGAAGGCGAATCCGGGCAAGGTGACCTATGCGACACCGGGCACCGGAACCTCGCTCCATATCGGCATGGAGCAGATCGCGGCGATGTCCGGCATCAAGCTCACGCAGGTGCCGTTCAAGGGCGGCGCCGAGACCAACGCCGCAGTGCTGGGCCAGCACACGATGCTCCAGGCCGATTCCACGGGATGGCGGCCCTTGGTCGATGCCGGCAAGCTGAAGCTTCTGATGGTGTGGACCGGCGCGCGATCGCCGAATTATCCCGACGTGCCGACGCTGAAGGAGCTCGGCTACCCCATGGTCTACGATTCCCCGTTCGGCATCGCCGGCCCGAAGGGCATGGACCCCAAGATCGTCGCCAAGCTGCACGACGCCTTCAAGAAGGCCGTCGAAGATCCCGCGGTGATCGCCACGCTCGCCAAGTACGACATGGTGCCGAACTACAAGAACACCGAGGACTACAGGAAGTTCGTCGTCGAGGTCACGGAGTCCGAACGCAAGGTCATCGACACGCTCGGGCTCGCGAAGAAGTAGAATCGCGAGAACAACTTGGGCTACTGCAAATTCTGACGTCATCCTGAGGTGCGAGCCGCCCTTGCGGCTCGCCTCGAAGGATGGACACGGGCACCGTCGCCCTTCGTGGGCCGCCGAAGAAGCGGCCGCCTCAGCGACAACGGCTTAGCCGTTGCGCGGGGGTGACGGTGGTCTAGGAGTGTTTCACATGGGCGACCAAACCGACGTCAAACTCCGCCTCTCCAACTCCGAACTCTGGGGCGGGCTGATCGGGCTCGGGCTCGGCGGCTTCGTGATCTGGCAGGGCTTGCGGCTGAAGCTCGGCACAATCAACGATCCCGGCTCTGGCTACGTGCTGTTCTACACCGGCATCCTGATGTGCGTGTTCGCGGCCTCCATCATCGTCTCGGCCGTCACCGAGGGCGGGCCGACGCTGGCCTCGCGCTGGGAAAATGTGCGCTGGGGCAAGCCGCTGCTCGTCATCGCCTGCCTCGTCGCGTTCTCCTTCGCGCTGGAGCCGCTGGGATTTCTGCTGTCGTCGATCCCCTTGCTGCTGCTGATGTTGCGGCTGATCGATCCGGTGCGCTGGACGCTGGCGATCCCGATCGCCGTGCTGGTGCCATCAGGCATGTGGTGGGTGCTCAAGCGCCTGCTCCTGATCCAGTTGCCCTCCGGCCTGTTCGGGATCGGCTGATCGCATGGATACGCTCGTCAACGTCGCGCATGGGTTCGGCGTCGCGCTGCTGCCGATCAACTTGCTCTATTGCTTCATCGGCGTCTTCATCGGCACGCTGGTCGGCGTGCTGCCGGGCATCGGGCCGATCTCGGCGATGTCGCTGCTGCTGCCCGTGACGCTGTCGGGTACGCCGGAATCCGGCATCATCATGATGGCCGGCATCTATTACGGCTCGATGTATGGCGGCTCGACCACCTCGATCCTGGTCAACATCCCCGGCGAGGCGGCCTCCGTCGTGACCTGCATCGACGGCCACCAGATGGCCAAGCAGGGCCGCGCCGGCCCCGCGCTCGGCATCTCCGCCTTCGGCTCCTTCATCGCCGGCACGTTCGCGCTGGTGGCGCTGATGCTGGTGGCGCCGAGACTTGCCAGCATTGCGATCGCATTTGGCCCGGCCGAGTATTTCAGCCTGATGGTGCTCGGCCTCGTGGTGCTCACCTTCCTCACCCAGGGCTCGATGCCGAAGGCGCTGCTGATGGCGTGCATCGGCGTCGTGCTCGGGCTGATCGGGCTCGACAGCATCACGGCGCAGCCGCGCCTGACCTTCGGCCGCATGGAGCTGATCGACGGCATCGGACTCGTGCCCGTGGTGATGGGCCTGTTCGGCGTCGCCGAGGTGCTGCTCAACACCGAGCAGGCGATCAAGCGCGACATCATCAACGCCAAGATCACGCAGCTCTTGCCGAACAAGGCCGATTGGCAGGCCAGCGCCGGCCCCGTCGCGCGCGGCACGCTGCTCGGCTTCCTGCTCGGCATCCTGCCCGGCGGCGGCGCGGTGGTGGCCTCGTTTGCGTCCTATGCGCTGGAGAAGCGGCTGTCGAAAACGCCGGAACGGTTTGGCCATGGCGCGATCGAGGGCGTCGCGGGCCCCGAATCCGCCAACAACGCGGCGGCTGGCGGCGCGTTCATTCCGCTGATGACGCTGGGCATCCCGCCGAACGTGGTGATGGCGCTGCTGCTCGGCGCCTTCGTCATCCACGGCCTGCAACCGGGGCCGCTGCTGATCACGCAAAACCCCGGCCTGTTCTGGGGCATCGTCGCCAGCATGTATATCGGCAACGTCATGCTGCTGATCCTCAATCTGCCGATGATCGGCATGTGGGTGCAGCTCCTGAAGCTGCCCTACAACATCCTCTTTCCCCTGATCATCCTGTTCACGATCCTGGGCGTGTACTGCTCCAGCAACAACGTGTTCGACGTCTATGTGATGATCGCGTTCGGGATCATCGGCTATTTCATGCGCAAGCTCGGCTACGAGCCGGCACCGCTGGTGCTCGCCTTCGTGCTCGGACCGATGCTGGAGAACAATCTGCGCAAATCGCTGATCCTGTCGCAGGGCGATCTCTGGACCTTCGTGCAGCGGCCGATCTCGGCGGCGTGTCTTGCGCTGGCGCTGGCGCTGCTGGTCGCCCCGCTGCTGCCGTCGCTGCGCAGGAAGCGCGAGCTGGTGGCGCTGGATGAGGGAGCGTGAGGGAGGGGAAGCGAGATCGCAGCGCGATTAAACGATGAACTCCTACCCCGCCGCAGGCAGCGCGCTGTCCGGCGGCGCACTCCACGGGCGTTCGGCTGACGCCAGCCCGATCAGACGGCCCTGGATGTAGTCGCAACCCCAGTCGCGCAGCATGTTTGCAGCCTCGTCGTCCTGCACCCATTCGGCCACCGTCTTGATGTCGAGGCGGCGGGCGAGATCGATCAGGGTCTGCACGAAGGCGCGATCGTCGGCGGAACGGGTGATGTTCTGCACGAAGGCGCCGTCGATCTTGACGATGTCCACGCCGAGCTTGCGCAAATTGCGGAACGAGGTGTAGCCGGCGCCGAAATCGTCGATGGCGATGCGGCTGCCGAAATTCTTCAGCCGCGTGACGAAGCCGCGGACATCGTCGATGTCCTGGATCGCGACCGTTTCGGTGATCTCGACGATCAGCCGCTCGGCGACCCCGGGATGCGCCAGCATCAGCGACTCGATTCCCGCCCACCAGTCCGGATCCATGGTGGTGTCCGGCGAGATGTTGAGGCTGAGACTGACAGCGGGCGCGGCCGCAAGCTCGGCGACCACGAGCTCGAGCACGCGGTGATCGACCAGGCGGATCAGGCCGAGGCGCTCGGCAACCGGCACGATGTCGGGCGCGAGCAGCACCTGGCCGTCACCCTGGTCCATCCGCACCAGGCATTCATGGAATGCGCGCTCGCGCGAGACGGCCGAGACCACCGGCTCATAGGCGAGCTTGATGCGGCGCTCGTTCAGTGCGGTGACGATCTCGTCGGTGACGCGGATGTTGACGCGGCGCTGCGCGTCGCGCGTGGCATCCGGACGCCACGCTGCAAACGAGCCGGCGCGGCGGCGCTTTGCGGCGTCCAGCGTCTCATGGGCGCGGTTGACCGCCTCGTCGGTGTTGCGGGCATAGCGCGGCACGCTGACCGCGCCGATCGACGCGGTGACCGAGACCGGGCCGGATTTGGTCGGCACCACCTCGTCCCGGATGCCGGCGAGGAAACGCTCGGCGGCGACGTTCATGTCGTCGATGGTGCAGTTCTTCAGGATCAGGCCGAACTTGTTGCCGGAGAAGCGCCCGAGCACGTCGCCGCCGCGCAGCCGCGCGCGAATGCGTTTGCCGACATCGAGAATCACGGCATCAGCAACGTCGAAGCCGAAGGCGTCGTTGACGCGGGCGAGATGATCGATGCCGACCAGCATGAAGGCCGCGGTCGAGCGGAAGCGGGTCGTCTCCTCGATCGCCTCGGCCAGCGCCGCGATCAGATGCGAGCGGTTGAGTTCGCCGGTCAGCGGATCGAGCCGGGCCAGCCTGGTCAATTCCTCGTCGCGGGCGTGGCGCTCATTGTTGATGCGGACGGAGCCGATCGCGCGGACCGGACGGCCGTCGGGACCGGCGAACCAGCGGCCGGTCTCCTCGACCCAGACCACGGGATCGGAGGCGCTCATGCGCACGCCGTATTCGACCCGGTAGGGCGTGCCGTCGGCGCCGTGCACGGCGGATGTCTGCGCCAGCGCGGCGGTCCGCAGCGACGGCGCGGGCTCGATCAGCTTGGCGAATTCGGCGCCGGTCGCGAGCCGCTCGGCGGGGATGCCGGGGAAGACGGCGCCGGCGTGCTCCCCCCAGACGATGACGTCGCTGGCGATGTCCCAGGCGAACACGGCCTGGCCGAGCGCGGCCAGGATGTCGGAGGCTTGTGGCAATGCGGGGGTCAAAATCGCCTCATTTCGGGACAGCGGGGAGTCCTGAGCCGGCACAGGATAGAGCCAGATTCGCCCCCAACCCTAGGCAAAGTTGATAAACAATTTGGAAACCATGTTTCGGGGCAGCGCGGAACCAAACCGGCCCGGCCGGCATAGGCCTTGCGAGTACGTGACTCGCACCGGCGCCCGCGTCTCGAAACGCGACGATCTTCGCCGGATCAACGGTGATTGCGATGTTGAGTACTGATCGATCGAACTTGGCGGACTACGGCACAGGCTCGGCCCTCGTGCCGCTGCTGCCGACGTTGCAGTGGGTTATCAAGGCGCCGCTGCCTCGCCCCGATCCGAGCTTCGTCACCCAACTCATCGCCAATGCCGAGCATTTGCCCCAGGCCAGCCGGCTCCGCCGCGCCTCCCCTGAAGATGCGCGGATGGCCTATGGCAGCAAGCGCCCGCTCGGAAGCGTCAGCGCGCGCACGCGGCAGGTGGCTTAATCCAACTTGCAGGACAATTGTTGCCTCACGCTCGCTGCACCTCTCCCGCCTGTGGGAGAGGTCGACGCGCTCGAAGAGCGCGGCGGGTGAGGGCTCTCTCCTCTTGGGGATTCCCTCTGCGGAGACACCCCCTCCCCAACCCTCCCCCGCAAGCGGGAGAGTGAGCACACCGTCAAAGCGGCAACAGGGGTAACGCGCTCGATCAGCGCGGCGTATCCGGCGACGACGGCGTGCCATTGCCCGGCTGCAGATGCGGCGAGGGAATTTCCGGCGAGGGCGGGCTCACCGGCTTCGGCGCCGGATGGTCCATCAGCACGGATTCGGCGACCGATTGCGCGGTGGGCGCGGGCGGCACCGGGGCTGCTTGCGGTGCCGACACCGGCTCGAATTTGGGCTCGGACGCGACGTCATCCGCCGGCGCCTCGGCCTGGCGCTTGGCCTTGCGCGGCGCGGGCACCGTCGTCTCGGCGACATAGGTGACGCGGCGGCGCGTGCGCTGGGCGATGCCGCCGAGGAAATCGGCCATCGCGAGCAGCACCAGCAGGAAATAGGTGGAGTTGCCGAATTTGGGCCACATCACGAATTCGGCGGCGGCCGCGCCGAACACGATCAGCGACAGCAGATGATCCATCAGGAATTTCGAGCCGGGCCGCGCGCCTTTGACCACCTCGAGCAGCAGCAGCACGATACCGAGCGCAAGCATCAGATCGGCGAGCGTGACCGGCCAGGTCTCGCCCGTGATCATCGGCACCTTGAACAGCACGTCCGAGAAGGACACGCTGGGCATCAGGAAGGCGATGATGTTGTAGACCGCGAGCGGAATCAGGAGCAGCGGGAAACCGACCATCGGCGAAATGCCTTCTCGATCAAGATATCCGGACAGAACAATGCAGCGGCGAAGCATTCGCTCCGCCGCCGTCACCGTCATATCTCATGGGTTGGCCGAAATCAGGCAGGTCACGTCATCCTGATTGAGGATAACCCTGCCCGAAGAAGAGTCCGACCTCAGGACTCTTTCTTCTTCAGGACCTGACGGCCCTTGTACATGCCGGTCTTGAGGTCGAGATGGTGCGGACGACGGAGCTCGCCGGAGTCCTTGTCTTCCACATAGGTCGGCTTCTTGATGGCGTCTGCCGAGCGGCGCATGCCACGGCGCGACGGCGAGGTTTTTCTTCTCGGAACGGCCATTTCAATATCCTCTAGGGATTGGTGTCATCAGGGCATCGTCCGCGAGGGACGGCTCAGCACCCGCAATACGAGGCGAGCTGAATGCCGATCAAGGCCGCGCTTATAGAGGAAGGCTGGCCGCAAAGCTAGGCTCTTGGGCCGGAAAATGCGCCCGAAAAGGGCCCGAAATCAGCGATTTTCCCGCCAGCAGGTCGCAAGCGTCGAGGCCTGCGCCCTTGCCACATAGGTCCCGGCGAGCCGCCGGACGCCCGGTCCGGGGGTCCTGGCGCTGCGTTTGACCGGATTCGGCAGGATCGAGGCCAGAAGTGCCGCCTCCCGGGGGGAGAGGCTGGCGGCCGATTTACCGAACGCATAGGCGCTGGCCGCCTCCACCCCAAACTGGCCCTGCGGACCGAGCTCGGCGATGTTGAGGTAAATTTCCAGGATCCGCGGCTTAGGCAGGACGAAATCGATCCACAACGCCAGCGGGAATTCCAGCGCCTTGCGGATGAAGTCCCGCCCCTGCCAGAGGAACAGGTTCTTCGCCACCTGCTGGGTGATGGTGGAGGCGCCCCGGAAGGCGGTGCCGTCCTCCTTCGCGTCGTCGATCGCCTCGCGCAACGCGCCCCAGTCGATGCCGTGATGCTTGCAGAAATGAGCGTCCTCGGCCGCCACCACCGACCGCGGCAGGTAGGGCGACATCGCCGCGAGATCGATCCATTCCCGCTGCATCGGCGCGCCCCGCAAGCTGCGCCAGGCCATCAGCGTCGAAACGGGATGGCCGGTGCGGTAGAACGGCGCGATCACATAGGGCGCGAGAACCACGACCGCGAGCGCTACCAGCAGGATTTTAACGATGCGCAAATCGACCTTTCCGGCGCAAAATGAAACGCAGCCACGGGCCCAGCCATTAAGTCTGTGATAATTCGGGTCTTTTCCAGCACTTTTTAGGCCTTCCAAACGATTGACTGAGGCGGGCTCATAAAGGATTGTCCCGCCGAATTTTAGTTCTGGAGCCCTTCTTGATGACCGGCACGTCCCCGTCCGATTTCGCCAAACGTCTGGACAAGACCGCTGATGACACCGAGGCCCTGCTCGGGCGCCTCCTCGCGGACGACATCCTGCCCGATGAAATCGCCCGTCCCAAGCGACTGATGGACGCAATGCGCTATTCGAGCCTGAACGGCGGCAAGCGCCTGCGGCCGTTCCTGGTGGTTGAAAGCGCAGCCGTGTTCGGCGTGCCGCGCGAGGCGGCGCTGCTCGCCGGTGCGGCGCTCGAATGCATCCACTGCTACTCGCTGATCCATGACGACCTGCCGGCGATGGACAATTCGGACCTGCGCCGGGGCCGGCCCACCCTGCACAAGAAGACCGACGACGCGACCGCGATCCTCGCCGGCGACGGCCTGCTGACGCTCGCCTTCGATATCGTCACCCGCGACGAGATCCATCGCGACGCCAATGTACGGCTGCTGCTGACGCGCGCGCTGGCGCGCTGCGCCGGCATCGGCGGCATGGTCGGGGGCCAGATTCTCGACCTCGCAGGCGAAGGCCGCTTCGGCGGCAACGAGCCGATCGATGTCGCCCGCATTCAGCAGATGAAGACCGGCGCGCTGCTGCGCTACGGCTGCATCGCCGGCGCGATTCTCGGCCAGGCCACGGCCAAGGAATATCAGGCGCTCGACGATTACGGCCGCGCGCTCGGCGAAGCCTTCCAGATCGCCGACGATCTGCTCGACGTCGAAGGCGATGCCGCGGCGCTCGGCAAACCTTCGGGCCAGGATGCTGCGCTCGGCAAGACCACCTTCGTCACCCAGCTCGGCATCGAAGGCGCCAAGCAGCGCGTGCGCGACCTGCTCGCGCGGGCCGACAGCGCGGTCTCGATCTTCGGCGACCGCGCCGCCGTGCTGCAAGCCGCCGCGCGGTTTGTCGCCGAGCGCAAGAACTGACCGGGCGATGACGGGCGTCGACAAGGAAGATCCCGTCCTCGCGCGCTTCCAGAGAATGTCGCGGCCGATGCGCGTGATCTACGCGCGGCCGCGGACTTTCATTTCACTCGGCTTCGGCATTCTGGTCTGCCTGCTGCTGCCCGGCTCCCTGCGGCTGGCGACGCGGCTCGTGCTCGGCTGGGATGCGCTGATCGCGGCCTATCTGGTGCTGGTCTACGTGATGATGCTGAACAACGACCACCAGCACATCCGCCGCAACGCTGCGATGCAGGACGACGGCCGCTTCGTGATCCTGCTGGTGACGGCGATCGGCGCATTCGCGAGCATCGCGGCGATCGTCGCCGAGCTCGGCGCCCATCGCGGCGCCACGGAGCTGACGATCGCGATCACCACCATCGCGCTGTCATGGGCCGCCGTGCACACCACCTTCGCGCTGCACTACGCCCATGACTACTATCGGCACCCGCCGGGCGGGTTGCAATTCCCGAGCGGCGACAAGGAAGACCACGCCGACTATTGGGACTTCGTCTATTTCTCGTTCGTGATCGGCATGACCGCGCAGGTCTCCGACGTCGGCATCACCGACAAGACCATCCGCCGCACCGCGACCGCGCACGGCATTATCTCGTTCATCTACAACACGGCCTTGCTGGCCCTGACGGTGAACATCGCGGCGAGCGCGATTGCGACGTAACGTCGTCCCGGCGAAGGCCGGGACCCATACCGCGTGATCTATCGTATGAGAACGGTGCGAGTACCGAAGACTCTATAGATCATAGCTAATCTTCGCCAAACCACTTCCTGTGGTTATGGGTCCCGGCCTTCGCCGGGACGACACCGTGCCCTTCAATTACACACCTCGGCGTTGGCATCGTTGCCGGGGCCGCCGCCACCGCGATACTCGAGATGGCAACCGCGGTTGACCGGGCGGCAGCCGCCATTAGTGCAGAAGACCTGCCCGCCGCCTGAGGCGCGCCGCGCACCGGTCGCGATGCCGGCAGCGTCGCCGCCCAAGCCACCGAGGCCGCCCGCGGCGCCGATCTGCGGACGCTGCCGTGCCGGGCGATCCTCGCTGTCGTCACGCCGCGAGGTCGCAGGTTTGGAAGCCGTCGGCTTGGCGGCGCGCTTCTTCTCGCATTCGTTGTCGTCGTTCAGCGCATAGCCGTCGCCGCAGACGATCCTGGTGCACTTGTCGCCGTCGGCCTTGAAGCCGTGCTCGCAGACCAGCGGGCAGACGCGCGACGGCTTCGACTTGACCGTATCGAGCGCATCGGTGCTCGCCACTTTCACGTCGAGCTTGGTGCCGGCATAGCGGTTGAACTGCGACAGCGACCGCTGCGAGGACGTGTTCCAGTTGCCGTCGGCCTGGCCCGAGAAACAGCCGACGCGGCCGAGCTCGGTCTGGACCGAGCGGCTGAGATCGGCCGGCGTGGTCGCCGGCGTCAGGGACGCAACGTTGGTCCCGGCGGGGCTCGCCGTGCTGGCCGGCGCAGCGCTCGGGGCCGCGGCGGCGAGGTTGACGCGCTGCTGCTCGGCGGCGGCCGCCTGCTGCTGCGCCTGCTCCTTTGCCTTCTGGGCGGCAAGCTGCGCCTGCTCGGCGGCCTTCGCATCGGCCGCAGCCTTGATCTGCGCATCCTTCTGCGCACCGACGGCGGCAAGACGATCGCGCTCGGCCTCGGCCTGCTTCGCCTTCTCGATCGCCGCCGCATGGGCCTGCTCGGCACCGATCTTCTCGAGCTGAAGCTTGGCGAGGCTGGAATAGAAACCGTCCGGATGCTGGGCGAGGAAGGCGTCCCATGCCGCCCTGTTGCCGACCTGGAGCGCGAGCTCGTAGTCGCGGCGGATGTCGGCCTGCGGGTTCGCCACGGGCGACGCTGCAGCCGCCACCTTGACCGGCACCAGCGGGACGTCGTCGCCGCCGAGCGAGCCATAGACGAACGGCTCCTGCTTGTTGCCGGTCGACTTGAGCACGTCGTCGCGCACGAAGCCGAAGGCGCGGCGGACATCGAGGCCCGGCGTCGTCAGGTGCTTCGACAACGCAACCGTAAACGGGCTGTTGGCACCGTCGCCGTCCTGCGCCGTGAAGCCGGCCTTGGCCGAATAGGCAATCAGCGTGTTGGGGCTGGTCGGCTCGACCTGGGCGAGGCCCCGGCCGATGCCGCGCGAAGCCACCGTGCGCTTCATGGTCTTGCCGAACGGATTGTCGCGGCAGGCATCCAGGATCACCAGGCGAAGCTGCTTGGCGGGTTCGACGGCGACCAGGACGCGGTCGAGCGAGAGTGCTTCGTCATAGACGTCGGTATCGCGCTCGAGCCTGGCGTCAACGGGGATCAGATAATTGGAGCCTTCGACCTCGATGCCGTGACCGGCATAGTAGACCACGGCGATGTCGGCATCGCGGGTCGCGTCCGCGAAGTCGCGCAGCACGCGCCGCGTCTCGAGTGCCGACAGATCGTGCCGGGAATCGACAATGTCGAAACCGGCATCCTTCAGCGTCTTCGCCATCACCGAACCGTCATTGACAGGGTTGGTGAGTGACGGCGCGTGCTGATAGGCCGAATTGGCCAGCACCAGCGCCACGCGCTTTCCGGCAAAAGCAGGTTCTGCGCCGAACAGCAGCGCGAGGGCGAGGAGAAGCGGGCAAAGTCTGAGCAAATTGCGCATGACACGAATTCCGAAGTTCAGGGCCGTTCGAGCCCCCCTTTGGGATCGTTCTAGCAGGCTCCAGCGCCGGTGCTTGTCAGATCGAATGCCCCCTTTGGTTCGTCGCGCCAGCGCCGTCGCGGTTCGCTGGGGTCCCGGCCGGGTTCCCTCATCCGTCCCCGACGTGCCCCCGATATTGCGGCAGATTGTCCGTAATCTCATGCCAGGGCGCCTTCGAGCCGACGAAAATGTGGGCGCTCGGCCGGATCGAGGGGGCATCGACCAGGGTTCCCATGGCGACATGAACCCATTTTCCGTCGCGCACCCGGGAATAAAGCAGCGAGCCGCAACGGGCGCAGTGGGCGTCATGGGTGGTGTCGTCCCCGAAAATGATCCGCTGGTCGTCACCCCGGACGATGCGGAGCTTCTCTTGCGCGATGCCGGCGAACGGCTTGAAGGCGGAGCCGGTGGTGCGACGGCAATTCGAACAGTGGCAGTTCATTGCGTAAGAGAATTGGTCCGCGACCTCGTAGCGCACGGCGCGGCAGTAGCATTCGCCGGTGAGGATACGAGCATTCGAATTTTCTGATCCGGTCATGGCAACGCCTGCGTGCAGATGGTTGACACACCCATAGCGCATTTTTATGCGTACGACTAAATTCCCGCCGAGCCATCATTCAAAGGGATGACCCATGAGCCAGAATCGTTCGAGCGTCGAAGCCGTCGTGCAAAGCTATTTTGACGGGCTCTACGAGGGCGACGCCGACAAGCTCGGCGACGTATTCCATCCGTCCGCCGATCTGCGTTGGGTGGAAAAGGGCGAGCTGAAGATCCTGACCGTGCCGGACTGGCTCGCCTGGGTGCGCAAGCGCCCCTCGGCCAAGGCGGAAGGCAAGCCGCGCGAGGATTTCATCGTCACCATCGACCGTTCGGACGACAAGACCGCCTTCATCAAGGTCCGGTGCCAACTGCCGCCACGTTTTTTCACCGATTATCTGGTGGCGATGAAGCTCGCCGACGGCTGGCAGATCGTGTCGAAATCGTACCGGTATGACCTGAGGGAGTGAGGGAGCCTCAATCTCCCGCTGCCCAATATCTGCCGCGCTCGATGCCCATCCTCCGTCATTGCGAGCGTAGCGAAGCAATCCAGAATCTCTCCGCGGAAACACTGGATTGCTTCGCTACGCTCTCAATGACGATGTGGGACAATCGTGCGCGACCTTCCCTCCCCCTGTTCCATCTGTCCCAAAGGTCCCCCATGCTGCTCGACCGCCGCTCCCTCCTCGCCTCGCTGTGCTGGATGGCCACTTCTCCCGTGATCGCCGCCGACGCGCCGCCTGAGCTCGAAGCCTATGAGCGCGAAAGCGGCGGACGGATCGGGCTCTATGCGGAAAACTTGGCGACCGGCGCGAAGATCGCCTGGCGCGCCGACGAGCGGTTCGTCATGTGCTCGACGTTCAAGGCCTCGCTCGCGGCCTGCGTGCTGGCGCGGGTCGATCGCGGCCAGGAGCAGCTCGCGGCCATGATCCCTTACGGCCAGGCCGACCTTCTGAGCTATGCGCCTGTTGCCAAGCAAAATCTCGCGGCCGGCAAGATGTCGGTCGCCGAGATGTGCAAGGCGATCGTCGAGCTCAGCGACAACACCTGCGCCAATCTGCTGCTGGCACGGATCGGAGGGCCGGCCGCCCTCACGGCGTTCTGGCGATCGCTTGGCGACACCACCTCACGGATCGATCACAACGAGCCTGAGGTCAATAAGTCAGCGCCCGGCGATCCCCATGACACCACGACGCCGGCCGCGATGGCCGGCAATCTGCGGCGGCTGGTGACGGGCGAGGCATTGTCGCCGGCGTCGCGCGCCCAGCTCACCGAATGGATGGTGGGCTGCAAGACCGGTGCGAACCGGCTGCGCGGGGGCCTGCCCGCGAGCTGGACCATCGGCGACAAGACCGGCAACAACGGCAAGGACGCATCGGGCGATATCGCGGTCGCCTGGCCCAAGCCCGATACTAAGCCCGATACTAAGCCCGATGCGCCGATCCTGATCGCGGCCTACACCCAGGGCGGCTCGCCGACTGCCCCGCAGATCGAGGCCGTGTTCGCGCGCATCGGACGCATGGTGGCAGGGCGCCTGGCGTAAGGCCCCCGCATTGACCTCTTGGCCGCTTCCGGGCGAAGACAGGCCATGATCGCAGCGAAATTCCAGACCTTCCTCATCCTGCTCGCGGTGCTGGCGGGCACCGCGCTCGTCGCCCGCCGTTTCAACATCGCGCCTGCGATCTTGCTGATGCTGTCCGGCGTCGGCCTCGCCTTCGTGCCGGGCATGCCGCCGGTGGAACTGCCGCCGGAGCTGGTGCTGCTGATGGTGCTGCCGCCGCTGATCTACTCGGCGAGCGTCGCCATGAGCTGGCGGGAGTTCCGGAACAATCTGCGCCCGATCGTGCTGCTCGCGGTCGGCGCGGTGATCTTCACCGCGGCGATGGTGGCGGCCGCCACGCACTATTTGATCGGCCTGCCATGGGCCATCGGTTTCCTGCTCGGGGCCATCGTCGCGCCGCCCGACGTGGTGGCGCCGCTCGCGATCGCGCGACGGCTCAACATACCGCGCCGCCTCCTGGTCATACTCGAAGGCGAAGGGCTCGCGAATGACGCCACCGCGCTGATCCTCTACCGCTTCGCGCTCGCCGCCATCATGGTCGGCCATCTATCGCTTCCGATGGCGGCCGGCGAGTTTGTCCTCATTATCGCCGGAGAGATCGCCTTCGGCATCGGCGTCGGCTGGCTTTCCCTGCGCTTCCGCAGATGGGCGAAAGATCAGCAGGTCGAGCTGACGCTGTCGCTGATCACGCCTTACGTCTCCTACTGGCTGCCCGAGCATGTCGGCGGCTCCGGCGTGATCGCCACCGTCGCCTGCGGCCTCTATGTGAGCTGGAACGGCCCGCTGCTGATCTCCTCGGCGACGCGCCTGCAAGGCATCTTCTTCTGGGACCTCATCATTTACCTGATCGAGGGCCTGCTGTTCCTGCTCACCGGCTTCCAAATGCGCGCGCTCTACGAGAAATCGAAGGCGTTCCCGCTCGACGACATTCTCATCGCGACCGCCGTCGTGCTGACGATCATTGTGACCGCGCGTTTCGCCTGGCTCTATCCCGCGACCTATCTGCCGCGGATCCTCTCCAAATCGCTGCGCAAGCGCGACCCGTCGCCGCCATGGCAATGGCCGTTCGTGCTCGCCTTCACCGGCGTGCGCGGCGCGGTGTCGCTGGCGGCGGCGCTGGCGCTGCCGTTCACGCTGCCTGATGGCAATGCCTTTCCGTATCGCGACCTGATCCTGTTCGTCGCCTTCGGCGTCATCTTCGTCACGCTGATCGGCGTCGGACTGACGCTGCCGCCGGTGGTGCGCTGGCTCGGCGTCGCCGAAGCCGGCCGCAACGAGCATGTCGCCGAGCATGAGGCCGAGATCGCGGCACGCCGCCAGGCACTCGACGCTGCGCTGAAGTCGCTCGATGCGCTGACCGAGGCGAAGGAGGTGTCGGACGAGGTGATGCGGCTGCTGCGCGCCCGCCACGAGATCCGCGTCAACCAGCTCCCTGATTCACTCGATCCCACCCATCACGACGTCTCCGCCGCCGGCACCGCGCTGACCCGCGAGCTGATCGCCGCCGAACGAAAATTCATCCACAACCTCCTGCGCGACGGCCAGATCACCGACGAGACGCGGCGCCGGATCGAGCGGGATCTGGATCTGGAGGAAGCGAGTCTGGCGAACCGGGAGTATCGGGGCGTGCCGCTGTAGTGCGCTGTCGGACAGCGATACGGGTTGGCTGCGCGACGTCAATCTCCTTGCGTCGTCCTGGACAAGCGAGCAGAGCGAGCGAAGATCCAGGACCCATTACCACAGGGAGCAGTTTGACGAAGACTCGCGGTTGCCAGCATGGCTCCGCGACCTCTCCTTGGGGTAATGGGTCCTGGCTTTCGCCAGGACGACGACGGTGAGCATCGCGACGCCCGATGTCAGCACTACCGCCTGTCGCAAAACTCCCCCATCGCCGCCGCGACGGCTCCCGCGATCATCTCCTGCCGCTCCGGCGAGTTCATCACCATCTCCTCGTCGCGGTTGATGATCGAGCCGGCTTCGAGCAGCACCGCGGCGCTGTTCGTTCGCGACAGCACGACGAGACCGTCATAGCGGTAGACGCCGAAATCCCTGTCCAGCAACTGGCGCCGGTAGCGCCCCATCACCGGCAAGGTGTATTGGCTGGCATAGTGCAGGCCCTGCTCTTTCAACTGCCGGCCGATCATCCGGGCCAGCAACAGGCTGGTGGCGAAGTGCGAATTGCGTTCGGATACGAACAGCGAATGGCCCGAAAACCGATCGCTGAAATAACTCATTGCACCGTCGAATTCCCAGGCCTCGAGCAGCTTGTCCGGCACTGAGTCGTGATGGATCGACAGCAGGAGATCGGCCCGGCCGTCATTCGCGGCGCTGACGCGCTTGAACAGGCTCGGCCGCGCCTTGCCGTCCGTCACGAGCAGGCGGGTTGCGGCAAAGCCTTGGTCCCTGAGTTTCGCCGTAATCAGCTTTCCGAGCCGGAAGTTGAAGCCGAATTCCGTATCATTGCGCGCGCTCAGCGCGCCATAGGAGTCCGGGGTGTGCCCGACATCCACGACGATCCGGAATTTCGGCATCTGGCATTTGGCCGGTGACGCCGGCGGCTTCGTCATTGTTCGCGCGGCAGCGGCATGTCCGCGCTCGACAGGGGCAAGCGACGACAGCAGGGTCGACGCGACCAATCCGGCGATGATGCTGCGCAATTGGCCCAAGCGCTACTCCGCTGCTGCGACCTTGGGACGGCCGACGAAGCCCGCGACATCGCCAAAACGTTCCAGCATCACCGCGGGCAGGTCCTTGGCCTTGCTGGTGACGCAGGCGCCGGAGCGCACCGCGTAGCGATCCTGGTGTGCGGCCTGCGGCGGCGGCACGCCCTGCTGAAGCGCGCGCGCCAGATCCATCACGACTTTCCGGAAATGCATGATGCCGAGATCGGTCGGGCCGAGATGCTCGCGGGTGCGGTCGGCGATCGGGCCCTGGCTGTCCTGCACGGCGGCGTCCTGCTCGGAGACGCCCTTGATGCCGGTGTAGCTCCTCGTCCTCTGGAGCTTGCGGTCGATCATGTAATCGTTGCCCTTGTGGCGCAGTGGCACGTAATGATCGTCAACCTCCGCGATCACGCCGTTGCCACGATCAAACGCGTCGCGTTCGGCTTGCGTCAGCGGACGCTCAGGATTCCAGGCATAGGTGTAGATCCAGCAATTGGTGTCGGCTACAGGCACGAAGGTCTGGCCAAAGATGTTCTCACCCGGCATCGCGCTCGGTGCGTAGGCGTGGAACGGCATCAGGAACTGCGCGATCCGCCAATAGATGTTGTCGGTGCCGGTGAGCCGGCCACCGGCAATGGAGAGGCCGGCGTCGTGCGGGGCGATCTTGATCACTGGCCGCGGGTCCTCGGCGATCCAGCGCATATGGTCGCTCGACATCCGCGCGATCGGATTCACAAAATGCTTCTTGATGTCGAGGATCTCGTTCTCCTCCTTGTCGAAGGAGAGATGCGCAAAGGTGAAATGCGCGGTGTCGATCGAGCCCTCCAGCGCCTGCACCCAGTTGCAGTCCTGCCATTTCTTGCTGACGTAACGATGCGAGGCCGGCAGCATCGCCATTTCGAGATCGGGGAGCTCGGGCATGACGTCCGCCGGGCCCATATAGGCCCAGATCATCTCGCCCCATTCGCGCACCGGATAAGACTTGATGCGGATGAGATCCTTGGCGTTGAGATCGGGATAGGAGGTCGGCATGTCCACGCAGCGACCGTCCGTGTCGAACTTCCAGCCGTGATAGACGCAGCGGATGCCGCATTCCTCATTGCGCCCGAGCCAGAGATTGGCGCCGCGATGCGGGCAGTATTGATCGATGACACCGACGACGCCGCGCGAATCGCGGAAGGCGAGCAGCTCCTCGCCGAGCACGACGATCTTCTTCGGCTCGCCATCGGCTTCAGGAAGCTCCTTCGACAGGAGCACAGGAATCCAGAAGCGGCGCAGCAGCTCGCCCATGCCCGTCCCGGGGCCGGACTCGGTCAGGAATTTATTGTCCTCTGCGCGGAGCATGGAAAATCCTCCCGATTTGTTTTTGGGAAGATTGGCGCGGACGTGAGACGACGTCAACGCAAGAACGGTTTCGTAGGGTGGGCAAAGGCGCGCTCTTCGCGCGTCGTGCCCACCGTCCTGTTGCATGCACAGCGAGATGGCGGGCACGGCGCTGACGCGCCATTTTCACCCTACGGCAGCCATGCCTAAACCGGCCGCTCCCCCTTCACCGTCACCCGTGTCCCCGAGCGCGTGTGCGGCCAGTAGTCCCACATCGCACGGTGCTGGGTGCAGCGGTTGTCCCAGAAGGCGATGGCGTTCTCGGTCCAGCGGAAGCGGCACTGGAACAGCGGGTTCTCGGCGTGCTGGTAGAGATAGGCGAGCATCGCGTCGCTCTCGTCGCGCGGGACGCCGTTGATGTGGCGAGTGAAGCCGCGGTTGACGTAGAGCGCCTTCTTAGCCGTGACCGGGTGCGTGCGCAGCACCGGATGCTCCGCGTTCGGATAGGATGGACGATCGGCGACGCCATAGTTGGCATAGAGGCCGCGATAGATCGGCTCGCCGTCATGCAGTGCGGTCAGGCCGTCGAGATAGGCCTTCATGCGATCCGACAGCGCCTCATAGGCCGCATACATGTTGGCGAACAGCGTGTCGCCGCCGCGGGGCGGGCACTGCTTGATGTAGAGGATCGAGCCCATTGGCGGCTCGAGGTCGCAGGACACGTCGGAGTGCCAGCCCTCGCCGTTGGCGCGCGGCGAGTTCTTGTCGGCATAGATCTTCATCAGTGCCGGGTCTTCGTCCTCGTGGGGTGCGGCGGGATGAAAATGCAGCTCGCCGAACTTGCGGCCGAAGGCGAGATGCTGTTGTGGCGAGATGTGCTGGTCGCGGAAAAAGATGACGAGATTTTCCGCGAGCGCGCGATGGATCTCGTCCATCTGTTGATTGGAACGAACGTCATCGGAGACGAGCCTGCCGATGTCGACGCCGGAGATTTCCGCGCCGATGATCGGTGTGAGCTTTTCGACCGCGATGGTTTCGTAAGGCGCGCCGTCCTCGGCCATGTGGCGATAGCGCGGACCCTGCTTGCCGGCGAGTGAGCTCATGGCGTGTCTCCCGATCATTTTGATTGGAGACATCGTAGCGCGGATGGAGCGAAGCGCAATCTGGGCTACGACCCGCGCAAAAAATAAGGCGGCTTACGCTTCGCGAACCCGCCTCACGATTCCAATGTTTGGGAACGACTACTCCGCCGCGGTCACCGGTACCTTGGCGCCCTGGCCGTAGCGCTGGTCGATGTAGTCGATCACCAGCGCCTTGAAGTCGGCGGAGATGGTCGGGCCGCGCAGCGTGCGGAACTTCTTGCCGTCGACGAAGACGGGCGCGGCCGGCGCTTCGCCGGTGCCGGGCAAGGAGATGCCGATATTGGCGTGCTTGGATTCGCCGGGGCCGTTGACGATGCAGCCCATCACCGCGACGTTGAGCTCTTCCACACCCGGATATTTCGTCTTCCAGGCCGGCATCTCGTCGCGGATGAAATCCTGGATCGAGCGCGCCAGCTCCTGGAACGTGGTCGAGGTGGTGCGGCCGCAGCCGGGGCAGGCCGCGACCAGCGGCACGAAGGTGCGGAAGCCCATGGTCTGCAGGAGCTCCTGGCCGACCTGCACCTCACGGGTGCGGTCGCCGCCGGGCTCCGGCGTCAGCGAGATGCGGATGGTGTCGCCGATGCCCTGCTGCAGCAGGATGCCGAGCGCGGCCGAGGAGGCGACGATGCCCTTCGAGCCCATGCCGGCCTCGGTGAGACCGAGATGGATGGCGTAGTCGGAGCGCGATGCGAGATCCTGGTAGACCGCGATCAGATCCTGCACCGCCGAGACCTTTGCGGAGAGGATGATGCGGTCCTTGGGCATGCCGAGCTCTTCGGCGCGCGCGGCCGAGAGCAGTGCCGACTGCACCATGGCCTCGCGCGTCACCGCGCGCACGTCGCGCGGATTGGCGGACGCGGCGTTCTCGTCCATCAGCTTGGTCAGCAGCTCCTGGTCGAGCGAACCCCAATTGGCGCCGATGCGGACCGGCTTGCTGTTCTTGTTCGCGATCTCGATGATATCGGCGAACTGGGTGTCGCGCTTGTCCTTGAAGCCGACATTGCCGGGATTGATGCGGTACTTGGCGAGCGCCTCGGCGCAGGCCGGATAGGCTGCGAGCAGCTTGTGGCCGATATAATGGAAGTCGCCGATCAGGGGCGTGGTGATGCCGCGCTTGGCGAGGCCGTCACGGATGTGCGGGACGGCGGCCGCGGCCTCCTCGCGATCCACGGTGATGCGGACCATTTCGGAGCCAGCGCGCGCGAGCGCTGCAACCTGGGCGATGGTGCCGTCGATATCGGCGGTGTCGGTGTTGGTCATCGACTGCACGACGATCGGCGCACCGCCGCCAACGGCGACGTCTCCGACCTTGACCTGGGTGGTCCGGTGCCGGGGCGCGGGGCCCGCGATGTCTGAATCGATGGTGTTTTCGAGCTTGTTCATGGGGTCCAAATATCAGGTTTTGGTGACGTTCAGCAATGCATCGCGCGGCGCCGCAGCCGTTTGGCTGGGACGGTTAACCAGAAAAAGCCCAGCAATTACAAGGACCGCGGCGGCCCCGAATGTCAGGCTCAAGGTGTCGTGCATGATGAAATAGCTACCCACCACGCCAAACAAAGGGGTGATGAAGGTAAAAGCGGACAATTTGCTGGCCGAATAGGCCTTCACCAGCGCGAACCAAAGCGTGAACGTGGTTCCCACCACCCAGATCGCCTGGAAGGCCATCAGGGCGAGGGACAGCGGCGCCGGGGTGTGGGTGATGGATTCGCCGAACAACCAGGCCGCCAGGCCCAGGATCGGGATCGAGGTCGCAACCTGGTAGCCCAGCGCCTTCTCCGGCGCGGCGAAGCGCAGCCGCGTGCCCTTGGCAACCAGCGTGGTGGCCGCCCACAGCGCGGCACCGCCGACGATCATGAGGTCGCCGAGCAGCACCTTGGCGTCGACATCCGGCTGCGGCACGCCGATCGCGAGCGCGACGCCGGCAAAGCTCACCGCGAGCCCCAGCCATTGCGTGCCGCCGAGCCGTTCGCCGAGCACCTGGTAAGAGCCGAGCGCGACGAAGAACGGTGCGGTGTAAAGAAACACCACGGCCCGGGACGCCGGCGTGAGGCGCAGGCCCTGGAAGATCAGCACGAACTCGATGCCGAACATCAGCCCGGCGATCAGGCCGGGCTTCCACGTGCCGTCCTTCTCGAAGAATTTGACGCCGCGCAGCGTGCCGATGATGAAGAGTACCGGCAGCGCGCCCATCGAGCGGATCATCGCCTGGAGCATCGGCGGGATGTCTGGCAGCACCAGCTTCACCGCGATCTGGTTGAACCCCCAGGTCAGGCACAGCATCAGCATCAGGGCGATGGCGCCGGCACTGAGGGGGCGACCGGCGGACGGAATGGCTTGAGGTGAGGACATTTCTTCCCGATATCGGCTTTGCGCCGTTGTTGCTTTATGCAGTTTTCTGACAATGGGTGCAGATGCCCGTGATCTCCACCACGGACAATTTGGGGGCAAAACCTGAGCTGCGCGCGGCGGCGTTGATATCCTTTGCGAAGGACGCCGACGGGATCTCGCCGACCAGACCGCAGCGCTCGCAGATCAGGAACGCCACCGCGGAGGTCGCATCGTGGTCGTGGGCGGCGCAGGCGAGATAGGCGTTGCGACTTTCGATGCGGTGCACGAGGCCGTTGGCCATCAAGAAATCGAGAGCACGGTAGATCGTGATCGGCGCCGGCCGCGGCATCGACTTGGCGAGTTCGTCGATCACCTCGTAGGCCCCGAGCGGGCGGTGGCTGGAGAGCAGCGCCCCGAGCACCTGGCGGCGAATCGGCGTGAATTTCTGCGCGCGCTGCTCGCAAACCTCCTCGGCATGCGCCAGCGCGTCCGCAGTGCAGCGGCCGTGATCGTGGTCGGGCGCGGGGAATGCCGGCTTTGCGAGGGTCATTTGGCCTGCCTTCTAGCATTTCGGCGAGGGAACCCAAAGCACGACCGGCGAACGGCGGTCAGCCATGCTCTTGCAGCGGGACAGCGTCCCGTTAACCCGCCATGAAAAAATCATAAGCTTGCTTATAGTATCTCAAGCTTATAGGAGACCAAGCTCATGAGCCGCGGGCCCGTGGACCAGAACTTCCTGTTTACGCTCGCCGAGCTCTATCGCCTGCTGCGCGTCTATGCCGACAAGGAGGCGTCGCGCTTCGGCATCACCCGCGCGCAATGGGCGGTGCTGGCCAAGGTCGAGCGTAGCGAGGGCATGAAGCAGTCGGAGCTCGCCGAGCTCCTCGAGGTGCAGCCGATCACGCTGACGCGCCTGATCGACAAGCTCTGCGACAATGACTGGATCGAGCGCCGCAGCGACGCCTCGGACCGGCGCGTCAAGCGCCTCTACCTGAGGAAGGCCGGCCGGCAATTGCTCGGCAAGATGAGCGGGCTCAGGTCCGAAATCACGGCCAACGCGCTCGACGGTATCAATCCGGCGGATGCCCATCGCCTCCTCACCCAACTCGAAGCAATCAAGGAAAACGTGCGTACCGCGATCCAGACATCCGGAGCGGAACAAGCACGTAAGGAGCAGCGCTATGGCTGATCAAGTCATCAAGTTCCAGCCCGAGCAGAAGATCGACAGCGGCAAGCCCACCAAGAAAGCCGGCACCGATCCCCGCCGCCGCATCGCCGCAGGCCTGCGGCGCTATCGCCGCTTCCTGCTGATGGTCGTGCTGCCGATCGTCGTCGCCATTGGCGGCTTGACCTTCTATCTGAATGGCGGCCGCTATGTCGGTACCGATGACGCCTATGTCGGCGCGCAGAAGGTGCTGGTGACGCCCGACATCTCCGGCAAGATCGAGAAGGTCGTCGTGAGGGAAGGTCAGCTCGTCAAGCAGGGCGATGAGCTGTTCGAGATCGATCCCGTGCCGTTCCGCCTCGCGGTGGACGAGGCCAGGGCGCAGCTCGCGCAGGCGCAGTCGACCTACGACAATCTCCGCGCCAACATCAAGATCTACGGCGACATGCTGAGCCTCGCCCAGCAGGGCGTCGACCTCAAGCAGCGCGACGTCGAGCGCAAGCAGGCGCTGGTCAAGAACAGCTACGGCTCGCAGCTCGACCTCGACAACGCGGCGAACGCGCTGGTCACATCAGGCTCGATCGCGCAATACGTCAAGCAGCAGATCTCGGCGGCCAAGACGCAACTGCTCGGCGATACCGACCTGCCGCTGGAGAAATTCCCACCCTACGCGCAGGCCAAGTCCAAGCTCGACAACGCCGAGCGCAATCTCGATCACGCCGTGGTGCGCGCGCCGATGGGCGGCGTCGCGACGCAGGTCGAGCAGATTCAGCTCGGCCGCTACGTCACGGCCGGCACGCCGGTGTTCTCCATCATCGACGTCGCCCATCCCTGGGTCGACGCCAATCCGAAGGAAAGCGACCTCACCTACGTCACCGAAGGCCAGCCTGTTACCCTCGAGGTCGACGCGTTCCCGAACCACGTGTTCAAGGGCAAGATCGGCTCGCTCTCGCCCGGTACCGGCGCGCAGTTCGCGATCCTGCCGCCGCAGAACGCCACCGGCAATTTCGTCAAGGTGGTGCAGCGCGTGCCGATCCGCATCTATTTCGACGAGACCGACAAATACGTGCGGAAGCTGAAGGCCGGCATGAGCGTCTACGCCACCATCGACACCGGCCATCGGCGCTCGCTCGCCGGCCTGTTCGGCCTGTCGGCGACCGCGGGCCAGGACAAGGACTGATCCGATGTCCGGCCCCAATGCCAGCCTGATGGTCCCCGGTCTGCGCCGGAACATGGTGACGATCTGCGCCATGACCGCGACCATCATGCAGGCGCTGGACACCACCATCGCCAATGTCGCCCTGCCCTACATGCAGGGCACGCTGTCGGCCTCGCAGGACCAGATCAACTGGGTCCTGACCTCCTACATCGTCGCCGCCGCGATCATGACGGCGCCGGTGGGCTGGATCGCCAACCGCTTCGGCCGCAAGCGCATCTTCATCATCTGCTCCGCCGGCTTCACCATGGCGTCGGTGCTGTGCGGCCTCGCGCAGGACATCAACCAGATGGTGCTGTTCCGCCTGCTGCAAGGCGTGTTCGGCGCGGCGCTGGTGCCGCTGTCGCAGTCGGTGATGCTCGACTATTACACGCTCCAGGAACGCGCCAAGGCGATGTCGATCTGGGGCATGGGCGTGATGATGGGCCCGATCATGGGTCCCTCGCTAGGGGCATGGCTCACCGAGACCTATTCCTGGCACTGGGTGTTCTTCGTCAATCTGCCGTTCGGCGCCATCACCGTGCTCGGGCTGATCATCTTCATGGACGAGACCAGGAAGGACATCAGCCTCAAATTCGACTGGTTCGGCTTCGCTGCGCTGGCGGTCGCGATCGGCTCGCTTCAGCTCGCGCTCGACCGCGGCGAGCAATTGGGCTGGCTCGAATCCAATGAGATCGTCGCGGAGTTCATCGTCTCCGCCGTCGCGTTCTACTTCTTCGTCGCGCACTCCTTCACGACCTCGACGCCGTTCATCCGCTTCGCGCTGTTCCAGGATCGCAATTTCGTCACCGGCTGCATGTTCATGGTCGTGATGGGGCTCGTGCTGTTCTCGACCATGGCGCTGGCCTCGCCCTACATGCAGAACGTGATCGGCTACCCCATCATCACCGCCGGCCTGCTGCTGGCGAGCCGCGGCTTCGGCACCTTCTTCGCCATGATGCTGGTCGGCCGCATGATGCGTTATTTCGAGGCACGCACGCTGATCATCTCCGGCCTGACGCTGACCGCGGGCTCGCTGTATCAAATGACCGGCTGGACCGACCTGACCCAGGTGCCGGAGATCGTGACCGTCAGCGTCATCCAGGGCTTTGGCTTCGGCCTGGTCTTCGTGCCGCTCTCGACCGTTGCGTTCCTGACGCTGTCGAACGAGCTGCGCACCGACGGCACCGCGATGCTGACCCTGATGCGCAACGTCGCGAGCTCGGTCGGCATTTCCGTCGTCATCGCCCAGCTGACGCAGGGCACGCGGCGGACCTATGCGATCCTGTCCGAGCACGTCAACCCGTTCAACCACGCGCTCCAGATGCCCAGCGTCAGCGGCATGATCAACCTATCCACCGACGCGGGCCGCGCCATGGCCGACAGGATGGTCAGCGTGCAGGCGCAGATCATCGCCTTCGCGCACGACTATATGCTGGTGATGGTCTTCATCCTCTGCACCATCCCGCTCGCCCTGTTGATCGGCTCGACCAAGGCCACGCTGCGCAGGCAGGCCGCGGGGCCGGAACATGCGGTGATGGAGTAAGGGGAGGGGCGTCACAAGCTCCGCCGTCGTCCTGGACAAGCGAAGCGCAGATCCAGGACCCATTACCCCAGGGAGGAGTTTGGCGAAGACTCGTGATTACCAGCTTCGCGCCACAACCTCGCCCTGGGGTAATGGTCCTGGCTTTCGCCAGGACGACAGCAAGTATGTAGCGTCGCCTACCCCAACAACTCCTCACACCCCAGATCCTCGACCGCCATCATCACCCGCTCCAGATTGTTCCACCAGATCAGCGGCGGGATGTTGATGCTCCACTGCCAGACCGGCCGCGTGATCTGCCAGAGCACCGACAGACGATAGTCCTGATCGAGCGCGCCGCGCGTGTAGCCGCTGACGCCGTTGGCGACCAGCGTCTCGTGATAGCGATTGAGCAGCGGCCGTTCGAGCGCCTGCCTGCGGTCCGGGTACCATTGCATCGCCATCATGTAGGCAAGGTCACTCGTCGGCACGTTGATGCGCCACTGATCGAAATCGAAGATGCGCACGGTATCCGCGACGCCGGGGCGCGGCAGCATGAAATTCCAGATATGGGCATCGCCATGGGCAATGCTGATGTGACGCCGCGAATGATAGCGCTGGGATAGCCGAGCCGAGTGCTCGATCAGGCGGCGATAGAGGGTGCGGCGCTCTTCGCCGAGGCGATCACCGAGCAGATCGGCGAAGCGGTCGTAATGGCCGGCGAAGGTTTCCATGTGCTGCGCGCGGTCCTCGGCGCTCGCCCAGGTGCCGACGGTGTCGCCAAGACCGGGATGGTCCCACCATGCCGCATGCCAGCGCGCCAGTGTCGTGACGATCGCCATCGCCTGCTCACGCGACGGCGGCAGCGGCCACTTCGTTGCGATCTCATGGCTGTCGGTAAGGTCCTCGAGCAGCAGGAGCCAGGTGGGGCCGTCCTCGTCGAAATGCCCGTCAAAGCAGCGCGGCACCAGTCCCGGCGGCATCTTCGGCGCAAGCTGCGTGTAGAAGTCCACCTCGCGCCGGCCGCCATTGGCGAGGCTCTCGGCGAAAGCGGAATTGGGAGTCTTGAGGATCAGCGACTGCGGGGCGCCAGCGGACTCGCCGACATAGCGCAGCCCGAGCCTGACGATCTGTGACACGAGGGTGTCGCGCTGATGGAGCACCTTCACCTCGCGCACCGCGCCGGCGTCAAGCACGCCGCCCCTGCGCAGCGCCGCCGTCAGTTGGGCGGGCTCAACGACCGCCGGCAATTGTGGAGATGTCATAGCCACGATGCCCCTGTCCCGCGCCATACTGCACGATCACGCCCCCGGGCACCAGCGGCCGACGCGATGCCGGGCTCAAGCCGCGGCGGTCGAGTCGCGCACAGTCCGGACCACGACCGACCGCAGCTGTTCGAGATTGGACGCCATGCCGGCGATCGCCTGCCTGACCTCCGCGGCGCGCTCGTTCACGGAGGCAGCGTCGCGGCTGACATTGCTGATCTTGGCCGAGACCTCCTTCGCGGCGGACGCCGATTCGGAAATCGACCGCGCGATCTCCCGCGTCGCGGCGTCCTGCTGTTCCATCGCGGCAGCAACCGAGGTCGCCACACCGTCGATCTCGACGATGTGGCCCCCCATGGTCTCGACGGCATCGACCGCGGCCTGCGTCGAGGCCTGGATCTCGGCGATCAGCCGCCCGATCTCCTCGGTGGACTTGGCGGTCTGGTCGGACAGGGATTTCACTTCGGCGGCCACCACCGCGAAGCCGCGGCCGGCCTCGCCGGCGCGCGCCGCCTCGATCGTGGCGTTGAGCGCCAGCAGGTTGGTCTGGCCGGCGATGCCGCCGATGAGGTCGGAGACCTCGGCAATCTTTTTCACCGATCCCGCCAGCGCCTGAATGGTCGAACGCGCCTGCTCACGGCCGGCAACGGCCGATCTGGTGACCGTGCTGGTCCGCGCGACCTGGCCCGCGATCTCGCGGATCGAAACACTCAGTTCTTCGGCCGCGGCCGAAACGGTCTGGGAACTGCCGAGGGCCTGGGTGGAGGCCGCGGCCACCGCCTGCGACTCCGAGGACAGCGATCGCGCGATCTCGGACAGGCTGGAGACGGCCCGCTCGACGCCCTGGCTCGCCGCGCTCGCGGTGTCGACCGAGCGCCCGGTCTCGCGCTCGACGGTTTCGGCCATCTGGTGCAGGGCGCCGCGCTTGGCGAGCGCGGCCTCCCGCTCCTTCTGCAACTGCTCCTCGCGCAGCCGCGAATTCTCGGCCGCCGCCTGCTTGAACACCACAAGCGCGCCCGCCATCGAGCCGACCTCGTCCCGGCGGTGTGCAAATGGAATGTCGGCGGCGAGATCGCCGGTCGCGAGCCTTTGCATCGTATCCGTCATGCGCACGATCGGGCGCACCACGCCGAGGGCAACGCCAAGCAGGCCTGCGGCAACGAAGGCCAGGACGGCGGCGGAGACGCCGAGGAGGATATAGAGCATGGTGCTGTCGCGCTCCGCGGCCAGCTTCTCCATGTCGGCGTTCTGCTTGTTGGCGCTCTCGACGATGCTGTCGATGACGGCGCGGTGGGCCGTGTAGGCGTCCTTGAGCTGCGCGTAGGCGCCTTCGGCAGCGGCGCTGTTCTTGGCCTTGAGGGCCGGCAGGAGCTGATCGGACAGGACTTTCCAGAACTTCTGCACCTCGGCATCGGACTTCGACACCAGCGCGTTCTTCAGATCGGCCGAGAGGCTGGAGGCGATCCAGAATGCCTTGCGCTCGTCGTAATCCTTGCGGAGCTGGACCAGGCGCTCGCCATGGGCCGCCAGCTGATCCGGCTCGCGCATGGCGAGGGTCGCTTCGAGATAGGCCTCGATGACATATTCCGGCGGCGGCAGGATGTCCGCGATGAGGTCGTTGCCCAGCTTGATGTCGGAATAGAGCGGACCGCCGACCTTGAGCTCGCGCAGGGCGTAGAGGCTGGTGGAAACGACCGCCGTGAAGCCGATGGCGAGAACGATCCCGAATGCAATGACCGCAGAAGAAAGCGAGAGACGAAATTTCATGGAACAATCCAATGCCGCTGGTCGAAATCCGAACGGACCCTAAACGATTGCGGTAAACACGGGATTGCTTCGCGCGGAAATTGTATTCCGCGGAGACCGGAAAATTACGGGAATTGGATGTCGAACGGTCGGTTTTCAGGCAGCGAGACCGACTCACGGCGCGAAGAGAAACGACTCAGGCCCGATGCGGAGCAGCAGCCGACTCGGTTGCGCTGGATGAGAAACGCGTGCCGGCCGTCGATATCGCCGCCACGCGTGCCGCCTCACACGTCGAAGAACACCGTCTCGTTGTCGCCCTGCAAACGCAGGTCGAGGCGATAGACCGCCTTCCCCGCCTCGCGCGTCGCGATCAGCGTGGCGCGGCGCTCAGCGGGCACCAGCGCCAGCACGGGGTCGGCGGCATTGCCGGCCTCGTCGCTGAAATAGATCCGGGTGTAGAGATGCCGCAGCATGCCGCGGCCGAACACCGCAAGGAGGATATGCGGCGCCTGCGGCTTGCCGTCGGGATCGGGCACCGCGCCCGGCTTGACGGTGTCGAAGGCGTAATTGCCGTCCTTGTCGGTGCCGCAGCGGGCGAAACCGCGGAAGCTGGCGTTCGGCAGCGCGCGCTTGTCCTGCGGATCGGAGAAGCGGCCTTGAGCATCCGCCTGCCAGATCTCCAGCATGGCATCGGGCACGGCGACGCCGTCACCGTCGAGCACGCGACCCTCGATGCGGACACGATCGCCCGTGACGTCGGGCGTCAGCGTCGAGTTGGTGAACGCGTCATTCCAGGCGTAGTCGCCGGTCGGCGTCAGGCCGTATTTGAAGAACGGACCGACGGTCTGCGATGGGGTGATCCCCTCGGGCTTCACAGAATCCTGCACGTTAGTGGTTCTCCATGGGCGTGGCGTTCTTGCCGCGCAGCACGATGTCAAAGCGGTAGCACAGCGCCCATTCGGGCTGGGTGTTCTCGAGATCGAACGACGAGACCATCCGCGCGCGCGCCTTCTCGTCCGGCACCGAATTGAAGATCGGATCGAACGGGAACAGCGGATCGGCCGGGAAGTACATCTGCGTCACCAGGCGCGTGACGAAGGAATGGCCGAACACCGAGAGATGGATGTGCGCGGGACGCCAGGCGTTGTGGTGATTGCCCCACGGATAGGCGCCGGGCTTGATGGTGACGAAGCGGTAGTAGCCGGAGGCATCGCTCTGGGTGCGGCCTGCGCCGGTGAAGTTCGGATCCAGCGGCGCCGGATGCTGGTCGCGGACATGGACGTAGCGGCCGCAGGAATTGGCCTGCCAGATCTCGACCAGCGAGTTCGGCACGCCGCGACCGTCCTCGTCGAGCACGTGGCCGTGCACGATGATGCGCTCGCCGATCGGCTCGCCGGTATGCTGTATGGTGAGATCGTTGTCGCCCTCGCGCACGGTCTCGTGGCCGTAGACCGGGCCGGTCAATTCCGACAGCGTGTGGCGCATCGGGATCAAGGGCTTGTTCGGTGCGCGCTTGATCGAGCTCTTGTACTCGGGCGACAGCGGCAGCGGATGCGCCTTGTTGCTATCGACGGGATAGATGAATGTCATTGGCGAACTCCTCCCCCGGCCATTTTGGTCCGGCCGGTCAACACTTCCGCCAATCATTATAGGATATAACTAATTGGGGGAAGCGGGTTTGGCGGCCTCTCTGCGCCGGCACATGGCACAGCCGCGCCCTATTTGATCGGCGGACGTGGCAGCACGGCCTCGCCGGCCTCGAGCCGGTAGGTGTGGTCGAGCGAATACCAGGGCGTCGCGACGTCGCGCGCGGTCGGATGCGGCGTATCGTGGCGCAGGAACTTGCCGATCAGCGCCTGCGTCACCCCGAACTGCACGTCGCTGTCGATATGCGGATCGGCGGGGTCGTAGACCTGCGAGATCAGCACCTTGAATCCGGGCTTGAAGATCAGCGCGTGCAGATGCGCGGGACGATAGGGATGCCGGCTCTGCGCCTTCAGCAGGCGGCCGACCACACCACTGGTCGGAATGGGATAGCCAACCATCATCACCGAACGGAAGGCGAAGCGCCCGTCCTGGTCGGTCGTGAACTTGCCGCGCAGGTTCATGTCCGCTTGCTCGGGGTCCTGGTTCTCGTAGAGACCGACCGGCGAGGCATGCCAGACATCGACCTCCGCCCCAGTGACGGGACGGCCATCCTTGTCCACGACGCGGCCGCTGACGAACAGCGGCGCACCCGGGGTCTCGGAGCGAACGATCGATCCGCCGTTCTCGACCCGCGGCGAGTTCAACCGCCAGAACGGTCCGAGCAGCGATTGGTCGGTTTCCGTATTGCCCTGATCGCCATTGTTGAGCAGGCACACCAGCGGCGAGACGCCGAGCGAGCCGGCCATCAGCACGACTTCGTTATGCGTATCGGTGGTCAGCTTGCCGAGCTCGGCCACGATCGCGGTCGCGTCACGGAATTCCGCCTCGGTCAGGCGAACATCGCGGACGAAGGCGTGCAGGTGCTTGACCAGTGAGACCATGATCTGGCGAAGCCGCGGATCGGACGTCCGCTCCATCACCGCCAGTACCGCGGCCGTGACGTCCTGCTCACGTTCGATGATCATGCTTGCCTCCCGGTCGCCCGTCATTCCGGGGCAGCCCCACAGGGCTGAACCCGGAATCTCGAGATCCCGGATTCCGCTCTAACGAGCGGCTCCGGGATGACGGGACGCGCAGCGTCCCGTCAGTTCAGCTTCTCGATCGCCACGGCAACGCCCTGGCCGACGCCGACGCACATGGTGGCGAGCGCGAGCTTGCCGCCGCGCTTCTCCATGCCGTGCACGGCGGTGAGCGCCAGGCGCGCGCCGCTCATGCCGAGGGGATGTCCGAGCGCGATGGCGCCGCCATGCGGATTGACGAAGTCGGCATCGTCGGCAACACCGAGTTGGCGCATGCAGGCGATGCCCTGCGAGGCGAAGGCCTCGTTGAGCTCGATCAGGTCGAAATCGCTGATCTTCTTGCCGAGCCGCTCCATCAGCTTGCGGGTCGCAGGCACGGGTCCAATGCCCATGATGCGCGGCGGCACGCCGGCCGAGGCGAGGCCGAGGATGCGGGCGCGCGGCGTCAGGCCATGCTTCTTCACGGCAGCTTCGGACGCCAGGATCATCGCAGCCGCGCCGTCGTTGACGCCGGATGCGTTGCCGGCGGTGACCGTGCCGGGATTGCGCACAATCGGCTTCAGCTTGGCGAGACCTTCCAGCGTGGTCTCGGGACGCGGATGCTCGTCCTTGTCCACCGTGATCGGACCGGCCTTGCCGCCGGGAATGCTGATCGGCGTGATTTCTTCGGCGAAATAGCCGGCCGCGATCGCGGCGCCTGCGCGCTGCTGCGAGCGGATGGCGAAGGCGTCTTGGTCGGCGCGCGAGACCTGGAATTCCTCGGCGACGTTCTCGCCGGTCTCCGGCATCGCATCGACGCCGTACTGCGCCTTCAGCAGCGGATTGATGAAGCGCCAGCCGATGGTGGTGTCGAAAATCTCGGCCGAGCGCGAGAAGGCCTCCTGCGCCTTGCCCATCACGAAGGGCGCGCGGGTCATGGATTCGACGCCGCCGGCAATGGCGAGCTCGATCTCGCCGGAGCGGATGGCGCGGCCGGCGGCACCGACTGCATCGAGGCCGGAGGCGCACAGGCGGTTCAGGGTCTGGCCGGGAACCGAGTCGGGGAGGCCTGCGAGCAGCAACGCCATGCGTGCGACGTTGCGGTTGTCCTCGCCGGCCTGGTTGGCGCAGCCGAAGAACACCTCGTCCACCTGCGCCCAATCGAGATTGGGGTGCTTGGCCATCAGCGCCTTGATCGGCGCGGCGGCGAGGTCGTCGGCACGCACCTTGGCGAGCGAGCCGCCGAAACGGCCGATCGGGGTCCGCACGGCATCGCAGATAAAGACGTCACGCATCGTTGTTCTCCCTGAATGCCGCGGTCCGGCCAAATTCTTCAATTCCGGCGGAGTTTTAGGAGGGCGCCCGCGGCAGGTCAATTGGCGGTTTCGCGGGTGGCCGTCATTCAAACCCCACCGTCTTTCCGGGGCGCCCGGAGGGCGAGCCCGGAATCCATAACCACAAGCCGGGGTTATGGATTCCGGGCCTGCGCCTTTCGGCGCATCCCGGAATGACGACCGAAGATGAGGCGCGCTTATCCCGCCATACGGACAGCGTGGAAAACCTCCCTTCCCCGGCCAAACCGATAGGAGCGCGGGACGAAATTTTGTAGGTTGCGCCGCCCATGACGATGCAACAGCCGATACCCGTACCGCCGCCCGACGAAACGCCCGCGCCTCAGGCGGAAGCCGCCGCGCGCGTCACGCCGATGATGGAACAGTACCTGGAGATCAAGGCGGCGCATCAGGGCCTGCTGCTGTTCTACCGGATGGGCGACTTCTACGAATTGTTCTTCGAGGACGCCGAGATCGCCTCCAAGACGCTCGGCATCGTGCTGACCAAGCGCGGCAAGCACCAGGGCGCGGACATCCCGATGTGCGGCGTGCCGGTCGAGCGCGCCGAGGATTATCTGCACCGCCTGATCTCGGCCGGCCACCGGGTCGCGGTCTGCGAGCAGACCGAGGATCCCGCCGCCGCGAAAGCGCGCGGCAACAAGAGCGTGGTGCGCCGCGGCGTGGTGCGGCTGGTCACGCCCGGCACGCTGACCGAGGACACGCTGCTCGATGCGCGCGCCAACAATTACCTGCTGGCGATCGCGCGCGCCCGCTCGTCCACCGGCGGCGACCGCTTCGGGCTCGCATGGATCGACATCTCGACCGCCGAATTCATGGTGACGGAATGCTCGGGCGGCGAGCTCGCCGCAACGCTGGCGCGGATCAATCCGAACGAGGCGATCGTCACCGACGCGCTCTACAATGACAACGAGCTCGGACAGACCTTGCGCGAATTGCCGGCGGTGACGCCGCTGACCCGCGACGTCTTCGACGGCGCAACCGCCGAGAAGCGGCTGTGCGACTACTTTGCCGTCGCGACCATGGACGGGCTGGCACAGCTGACCAGGCTCGAAGCGACGGCCGCGGCCGCCGCCGTCACCTATGTCGACCGCACCCAGGTCGGCAGGCACCCGCCACTGTCACCGCCCGCGCGCGAAGCCTCGGGTGCGACCATGGCGATCGATCCGGCCACGCGCGCCAATCTCGAGCTGACGCGGACGCTCGCCGGCGAGCGCCGCGGCTCCCTGCTCGATGCGATCGACTGCACCGTGACCTCGGCGGGCTCGCGCCTGCTGGCGCAGCGGCTGGCGGCGCCGCTGACGGATGCGCCGGCGATCGCGCGGCGGCTCGACGCGGTCGGCGCCTTCGTTGCCGATTCGGCCGCGCGCGAAGACATCCGCAGCATCCTGCGCGGCGCGCCCGACATGTCGCGGGCGCTGGCCCGTCTCTCGGTCGGCCGCGGCGGACCGCGCGACCTCGCGGGCTTGCGCGACGGCATCATCGCCGCCGACCAGGTGCTGGCGCGGCTCGGCGAACTCGACCAGCCGCCGCAGGAGATCGCTGCGGTGATGGCGGCCTTGACGCGACCATCGCGCGAGCTCGCGGCCGAGTTTGCGACAGCGCTCGACGAGCAACTGCCGCTGATCAAGCGCGACGGCGGCTTCGTGCGCCAGGGCTACGAGCCCGCGCTCGACGAAGCCCGGAACCTGCGCGACGCCTCGCGCCTCGTGGTGGCCTCGATGCAGGCCCGCTACGCCGACGACACCGGCGTCAAAGGCCTCAAGATCCGGCACAACAACGTGCTCGGCTATTTCGTCGAGGTCACCGCGCAGCATGGCGACAAGCTGATGTCGGCACCGCTCAACGCGACCTTCATCCATCGCCAGACGCTTGCGGGCCAGGTCCGCTTCACGACCTCCGAGCTCGGCGAGATCGAAGCCAAGATCGCCAATGCCGGCGACCGCGCGCTCGGCCTCGAGCTCGAGATCTTTGAGCGGCTCTGCGCCAAGGCGCTCGAGATCAGCGACGACCTGCGCGCCGCCGCGCAAGGCTTTGCGCTGCTCGATGTTGCGACTTCGCTGGCCAAGCTTGCAGTCGACGAGAACTATGTGCGGCCGGAAGTGGACTCCTCGCTCGGCTTCGCGATCGAAGCCGGCCGTCATCCCGTCGTCGAGCAGGCCCTGAAGCGCAACGGCGAGCCGTTCATTGCCAATGCCTGCGATCTCTCGCCGGCGCCCGCGCAAAAATCCGGACAGCTCTGGCTGCTGACCGGTCCCAACATGGCTGGTAAATCGACCTTCCTGCGCCAGAACGCGCTGATCGCACTGCTGGCGCAGATCGGCAGCTTCGTGCCGGCGACGCGCGCCCGCATCGGCATCATCGATCGCCTGTTCTCGCGCGTCGGCGCCGCCGACGATCTCGCACGGGGCCGCTCGACCTTCATGGTGGAGATGGTCGAGACCGCGGCGATCCTGAACCAGGCCGGCGAACGCGCGCTCGTGATCCTCGACGAGATCGGCCGCGGCACGGCAACCTTCGACGGCCTCTCGATCGCCTGGGCCGCGATCGAGCATCTGCACGAGAGCAACCGCTGCCGCACGCTGTTCGCGACGCATTATCATGAGCTCACCGCGCTTTCGGCCAAGCTGCCGCGGATGTTCAACGCCACCGTGCGCGTCAAGGAGTGGCAGGGCAATGTCGTGTTCCTGCACGAGGTGCTGCCGGGCTCGGCCGACCGCTCCTACGGCATCCAGGTGGCAAAACTCGCAGGCCTGCCGCCGGCCGTGATCACGCGCGCCAAATCCGTGCTGGCGAAACTCGAGGCGCAGGATCGCGGCCAGACCGCGCGGGCCCTCGCCGATGATCTGCCGTTGTTCGCCGTGCCCTCACGCGCCGCCGCGGAAGCCGCGCCGCCGAGCGAGGCGGAGCTGCTGATGGACGCGGTGAAGGCGCTGCACCCCGACGAGATGTCGCCGCGCGAGGCGCTCGATGCACTGTATGCGTTGAAGGCCAAGCTGCCGAAGCAGTAACGGCGCCGTAGGGTGGGCAAAGCGTAGCGTGCCCACCATGCAACGACGAATTCGCGGATGGATGGTGGGCACGGCGCGCGAAGTGCGCGCGCCTTTGCCCACCCTACGATACTGCCCTACGCCCGCGCCGCGATCGCCGCCGCTTCCGCCGCGGCGCGCTGCATGCTGGTCGACATCTCGTTCGTGACCGTGCTCTGCTCCTCGACGGCGGCGGCGGTCGATGTCACGTATTCGCTGACATTGTTGATCGCCTGCTTGATGGAGCCGAGCGCGCTGACGACGTCGCCGGAGATGCCGTTGAGGCTGCCGATCTCCTGGCCGATCTTGTCGGTCGCCTGCTTGGCCTGGTTGGCGAGGCTCTTCACCTCGGAGGCGACCACGGCAAAGCCGCGGCCGGCTTCGCCGGCGCGCGCGGATTCGATCGTGGCGTTGAGCGCGAGCAGGTTGATCTGCCCGGTGATGCTGTTGATCATCTCGACGATGCCGCTCATCGCCTGCGCGGCCTCGGTGAGGCGCTGCGCCTGGGCGTCGGCGGCGGCGACCTGATCCACCGCGCTCATCGCGGTTTCGCGCGATTTGGTCATCGCCTCGGAAATCTCCCGCACCGAGGCGTTGAGCTCCTCCGAACCCGCGGCGACAGATTCCATCATGCCGCGGACGCGCTCGTTGCCCATGCGGACGAGCACCTGCTTCGTGGTGTCGGTGGCATATTTCACGACCTTGAACGGCTTGCCGTTGAGATCGAGGATCGGGTTGTAGGAGGCCTGAATATAGACCTCCTTGCCGCCCTTGCCGATGCGCTTGTATTCCGCCGCCTGGTACTGGCCGCGGTTGAGCGCGGCCCAGAACTCGCGATAGGCCGCGCCGTCGCGCTCGGCAGGCTCGACGAACATGCTGTGATGATGGCCCTTGATCTCGGCGAGTGAATAGCCGAGCGTTCCGAGGAAGTTGGCATTGGCGGTGATGATGGTGCCGTCCATGTTGAACTCGATCACCGCCTGCGCCTTGTCGATCGCCGCGATCTGACCGGCGAGATCGGCGTTCTTCAGCTTCTCCGCGGTGATGTCGGTCGCGAACTTGGCGACGCCGAACGGCTTGCCGTTCTCGTCGAGCAGGGGATTGTAGGAGGCGAGGATCCAGACCTCGCGACCGCCCTTGCCGATGCGCTTGAACTCGCCGGCCTGGTATTCGCCGCGGTTGAGCGCGGCCCAGAATTCGCGATAGGCGCCGCCGTCACGCTCGGACTGAGCCACGAACAGGCTGTGGTGCTTGCCCTCGATCTCGGCCAGCGAATAGCCGAGCGCCTTGCAGAAATTCTCGTTGGCCGTGACGACGGTACCGTCGAGCTTGAACTCGATCACGGCCTGGGCGCGGCTGATGGCGGACACCTTGGAGGCTTCCGTCATGGCGCGGACCTTCTTGGCGGTGATGTCGGTCGCGATCTTCACGACCTTGACCGGCTTGCCGGCATTGTCGAGCACCGGATTGTAGGACGCCTCGATCCAGACCTCGCGGCCGCCCTTGGCAATTCGCTTGAATTCGGCGGCCTGCGGCTCGCCGCGGTTGAGCTGCGCCCAGAACGCCTTGTATTCGGCGCTGTCGCGCTGGTCGGCCGGCACGAACATGGCGTGCTTCTTCCCCTTGATCTCGTCGAGGGAGTAGCCGAGCGCCTTCAGGAAGTTCTGGTTGGCCGTAAGAATCGTGCCATCCATCGCAAACTCGATCACGGCCTGCGACCGGCCGATGGCGGCGAGCTGTGCGTCTGCATCACTGCGGGAGTTGCGACCAAACATCAAAGAATCTCCATCTCGAAACAACACCGATCGGGACGTGCCCGTCGGAACCAAGGGGATGTGACCGCGCGGCAGCGATGCCGTATTCCAATCAGCGGTTCCCGCAGGTCCGATCGCTTGAATAGAGATCCGCCAAAATATACGCGGGCGGTGTCGGACGCGGGTATGCAAGTTGATTCGTACGGGAAAAGCTCGAACAAAGTTCTAATAGAAATGTCGGAAAGCAGCAGCCGGGGAAAATCATCGGTGCACACGGCGCCCCGCGGCGGTCTCGGCCCGAATTTGAAATGACATTTGTCATTCAACGGCTTGCGGGACGCCGCGCTGATTGCTCGAATGAACTAGCCGCAGATATGTCTTCGACATCATCTCGCGTTCATCCGTAGTCTCACGGCTTCTGCCGAGCCTTGCGCATCGCGCGCCGGCCGATCCCCCACAGCGTCAGGTTCCAGGTGACGCAAGTGCCGAGCGCAAGACTCAAGCCGACGGCCAGGCCGAACTGCACCACCGCGACGTGCATGACGGCGACCGCCATGCCGAATCCGAGCAGGCCCCAGGCGGAGTTGGCGAGCACGGCGGCGGTCGGCGGACCGCCGATGCGCGGATGCAGGATCACCATCATGCTGGAGAACACCACGGGATACAGCGCGATGATGCCGCTGATACGGGGGCCGACCCAGCTGGAAGTCGAGACCACGATGGCGACGAGGGTCGCGACCAGCGCGGCCCGCATCGGGACGTCGTACCAGCGCCGCGTCACCAGCGGCATCTTCACGTGGCGATAGCCTGCGAGCAGCGGAATGCAGATGCCGAATGCGATCAGATTGGCGGCAAGCCCGGCGGTGAGCGACCAGTCGAACTGGCGGATGATCGAGGCCAGCCCGATCCACACCGCGACGGCGCTGCCGCAACTCACCGCGAGATTGTGCCGCTGCGACAGCACGACATAGGTGAGGCACATGAAGATGGTCGCCGCGTTCACCGGCAGGCTCGCCAGCGCGCCCTGCGCGATGAAGGCGGCGTCATGGTCGATCGCGAGGAAGACGTAGGACGGACCGGCCGAGACCGGCAGGGTCGCGATCAGCGCACCGATCACCGGACCCGAGCGTTCGGTGATGATCGAGGCCGTCACGACGAACGCCGCCGCGATCGCCATGCGCAGGAGCAGGAAGAGGATGAAGTGGAGCTCGGGGGACATTTTTTTGTTTGTCGTGCCGGACAAGCGAAGCGCAGATCCGGAAGGAAGGCATTCTGTCCGTCATTCCGGGGCGCGCGAAGCGCGAACCCGGAATCCATAGCCACAGGGCGTAGTGATTCGAGAGCCGGACCTACGACCGTCCGAAATCACGACAGCCTTGGGTTATGGGTTCCCGCCTACGCGGGAACGACATCAGTTGTGGAGCAGTGGCTCGCGCCTCACATCCGCTGCATCGACACCGAAACCTTCGGGCCGTTCTTGATGGTCTGGTAGACCACGCAATAGCGCTCGGTGAGCTTGAGCAGCAGATCGAGCTTGTCCTGCGGCGCCGGCGTGTCGACCTCGAAGCGGAGGCGGATCTCGGCGAAGCCGACCGGCGTCTCCTTGTCGACGCCGAGCGTGCCGCGGAAATCGAGATCGCCCTCGGCATAGACGTTGCCGGTCTTGAGCGGCACCTCGATCGCGGTCGCAACCGATTTCAGCGTGACGCCGGCGCAAGCAACCAGCGCCTCGAGCAGCATGTCGCCGGAGCAGAGTTCGAGGCCGGAGCCGCCGGTGGCCGGATGCAGGCCGGCAAGCGCGATAGCGCGGCCGGTCTCGACCTTGCAGGCGATACCGTCGCTGTCGGTCGAGCCCTTCGCCTTCAACGTGATCAGCGCGGTCTTGGGATCGGTCTTGTAGCGTTCCTTGATCGGGGCCTGCATCTGGCGCAGTTGGGCAGCGTCCATTTTCGTTCTCTCCCGGAAAAATCGCCCCTCGATGTACCGGCTTGAGGAGAAATTGTCACCACCACATGGCCTGACCGGGACCCTGGGTTGCGTCACGGTCGGGCACGCTGCGGTCGAGCGAACGGTCGAGTGACGTCAGCACACTTCGTTTGAAGTTCTCGAACAGCGGCGAATTGCGGTCGCGCGGCCGGCCCAGATTGATCTCGATCTGGTCGAACAGGCGGCCCGGCCGCGGCCGCATCACCAGCACGCGATCTGCCAGCACCACGGCCTCGTCGACGTCATGTGTGACGAGGATCAAGGTCGGGCGCGTGTCGGCCCAGAGATCGAGCAGATGATCCTGGAGATCCCTGCGGGTGAATGCGTCGAGCGCGGAGAACGGCTCGTCGAGCAAGAGCACCTCGGGCTGCGGCACCAGCGCGCGGGCGATCGCGACGCGCTGCGCCTGCCCGCCGGAGAGCTCGCGCGGCCAGGCCTGCGCCTTGTCGGCGAGCCCGACGCGCGCGAGCGCGCGCGCCACCTTCTCGCGCCGCTCGGCCGCGGGCAAATCGGCAAGGCCAAAGCCGATATTGTCGGCGACGCTGAGCCAGGGCAAAAGCCGCGGCTCCTGGAAGATGATGCCGATCTTGGCGTGGGGCGAGGCGATCGCCTCGTCGTCGAGCGTCACCGTGCCTGAGCTGGCGCGATCGAGGCCGGCGATAGCGCGCAGCAATGTTGATTTGCCGCAGCCGGAGCCGCCAATAATGGCGACGATCTCGCCTTGGCGGATCGCGGCCGAGAAACGCGCCAGCGCCTCGACGCCGTTGGGATAGGTCTTGCTGACCCTGTCGAGCGCGAGCATCGCGTTACGCTCCCCTGGGACGCCCGAAGCCGTCCTGCCAGCGCAGGAAGGGCGCGGACCCGACCTCGATCAGCCAGTCCGTGAGCTTGCCGAGCATGGCGAAGATCACGATCGCGGCGAGGATCTGCGCGGGCTTGCCGAGCTGCTGGCCGTCGAGCAGGAGATAGCCGAGACCTTCGGACGCCCCGATCAATTCGGCCGCCACCACGAACATCCAGCCGAGACCGAGGCCGACGCGCAAGGACACCACATAGGCCGGCAGCACCGCGGGCAAGAGGATGCGGCGGATCATCGCCGGGCCGGAGAGGCGGAAGGTGCGCCCGACCTCGACGATCTTGCGATCGACCGAGAGGATGGCACCCATCACGCCGAGATAGACCGGGAAGAACACGCCGACCGCGATCAGCGCGATCTTCGATGTCTCGAAGATACCGAGCCAGAGGATGAACAGCGGCACCCAGGCCAGCGAGGGTATCGCGCGCAGCGCCTGCACGGTCGGATCGAGCAGCCGGCGCGCCAGCGACCAATAGCCGGAAATCGCGCCGAGCAGCGTGCCGGCGACCACTCCGAACGCGAAGCCAAGGCCGACACGCCACAGCGTCGCGGCGATGTGACGGACCAGCTCGCCGGAGCGGGCGAGGTCAGTGATGGTGACAAAGACGCGCGAGGGCGGCGGCACCAGCCGGCCGTTGGACCAGCCGGACCACACCACGAGCTCCCAGCCGAGCGCGAGCGCGAGCGGCAACAGCACACCCAGCACCGGCCGCGCGTAACGCGCGATGCGCGAGGGCGCGGCGGCGCCCTCGGCCGGTTCAGAGGATCGTTGCAAGGCAGGCGCGTCGGAGATCATGGCCATAGCAAGCGCGTCTTGTGAGGGAATGCAACAGTGTCGCCACACCCACGACCGTCGTCCCGGACAAGCGCGCCTCAAGCGCGCGCCGATCCGGGATCCATAACCACGGGGAGGAGTGGTTACGGGGATTCGGAGTGACCGCCTTCGCGCAACAACCACTCCCTGTGGTGATGGGTCCCGGCCCCCCGTGCGCAATTGCGCAACTAGGCCGGGACGACGGCGGAGTTTGATGCACGCGCGGCTGCCTCTTCCTGCCGACTAATTCGTCGGCAGCGGAATCTGGTCGTCGATCAGCGCATCCAGCGTCGCCTTCACGTCAACCTTGGCGTCGACGACGCCCGCCTGCTGCAACGCCAGGCCGGCGGCGAGGATCGACTCGCGCTGGGGCGAGCCGATGCGGCTGTGGGTCAGCTCGGTGCGCTCCTTGAGCTGCTTGTCGACGACGGCCTCGAGAAGCTTCGTCACGGCGATGAAGGTCTTCTTCAGTTCGTCATAGTTCGCCAGCGAATATTTGCGCGCCTCTTCGTAAGTGGCGAGCACGCGGCGGGCCACGTCCGGATAGTCCTTCAGGAACTGCTCGCGCACATTGAGGATGCCCCAGGTGTTAGCGTCCGCCTTGCGATAGAACAGCTTGGCGCCCTCCTCCACTTCGGCCTGCGCCATCATCGGATCGAGCCCGGCCCAGGCATCGACATCGCCGCGGATCAGCGCGGTCTTGCCGTCGGCGTGCTGGAGCAGCACCGGCGTGATGTCCTTCTCGGTGAGGCCGGCGCCAAGCAGCGCGCGCACCAGGAAGATGTGCGGATCGGTGCCGCGCGTCACCGCGACGCGCTTGCCCTTGAGATCCGCAACGCTTGCGATCCTGGACTCCTTGCCCGTCACCAGCGCGGTCCATTCGGGACGCGAATAGACATAGATCGACTTGATCGGGTTGCCGTTGATCTTCGCCACCAGCGCCGCCGAGCCCGCGGTCGAGCCGAAATCGATCGAGCCGGCATTGAGGAATTCGAGTGCCTTGTTGGAGCCGGCCGATTGCACCCAGGTGATGGTGATGCCGTCCTTGGCGAACTCCTTCTCCAGCAGCCCCTTCTGCTTCAGCACCAGCGACACCGGATTGTAGGTCGCCCAGTCGATGCGGATTTCCTTGAGCGGATCGGCCGCCCGCGCCGCGGGGGTCATGGCGAGCGCCATCGCGCCCACCAGCAGAATGCGTCGTGTCACCTTGGTCATGCCCGCCCTCCTCAAAAACTTCATTGTTTTTCAATGAGTTACATCTAGAGGTCAACGAGAAAATCCCACCCTTGAAAGCGGGTCGCCCGAGAACAACTTTGCCCGATGCCGGGCTTTTCAAGCATGGAACGACTATTGCCAGCGAATGGCGGGTGACAGCGCCTGTCACCTCTTATATCCGGTGTGACATGGACAGCGTCACGACAGAGCACAAGCAAGAGGTGGACGATCGCTTCGACACCGCGCGGATCACCGCAGCGGTCGATGCGCTTGCCGAAAAGCACCAGGGACGCGAGGACGCGTTCCGCACGGCCATGGCGCAATTGCTCAAGGCCGAGCTGATCGCGGCGCGCGCCGCCGCACAGGCGATCCTGCTGAAGGACCGCCATGGCCGTCGCTGCGCCGAGCGGCTGTGCCATGTGCAGGACGAGATCATCCGCATCCTCTATTCGGCGGCAACCCGCCATCTCTACCGCTCGCCGATCCCGAGCGGCGCCGAGCGCATGGCGGTGGTCGCGACCGGCGGCTATGGCCGCGGCCTGATGGCGCCGGAATCGGACATCGATCTGCTCTTCATCCTGCCCTACAAGCAGACCGCCTGGGGCGAGCAGGTCGCCGAGGCGATCCTCTATTGCCTCTGGGACATGGGGCTGAAGGTCGGACACGCCACGCGCTCGGTCGACGAGTCGATCCGGCAGGCGCGCGGCGACATGACGATCCGCACCGCAATCCTGGAGACGCGCTTCCTGACCGGCGACCAGCCGCTCTATGACGAGCTGGTCGAACGCTTCGACAAGGAAGTGGTGCAGGGCACCGCGTCCGAATTCGTCACCGCAAAACTCGCCGAGCGCGAGGAGCGGCACCGGCGCGGCGGCCAGTCGCGCTACCTGGTCGAACCCAACGTCAAGGACGGCAAGGGCGCCTTGCGCGACCTGCACACGCTGTTCTGGATCGCCAAATACGTCTACCGCGTCCGCGACACCGACGAGCTGGTCGAGCGCGGCGTGTTCGACGCGCAGGAATACCGCACGTTCCGCCGCTGCGCCGATTTCCTGTGGTCGGTGCGCTGCAACCTGCACTTCTACTCCGGCCGCGCCGAAGAGCGCCTGTCCTTCGATCTCCAGCGCGAGATCGCGGTCCGGCTCGGCTACACCTCGCATCCCGGCATGCAGGACGTCGAGCGGTTCATGAAGCACTACTTCCTGGTCGCCAAGGAAGTCGGCAACCTCACCGCCATCCTCTGCGCCAAGCTCGAGGACCAGCAGGCCAAGCCCGCGCCGGTCCTGAGCCGGATGATGGCGCGGCTGCGCCCGACCCCCGCGAAGCGGCGCGTGCCTGACAGCGACGACTTCATCGTCGACAACAACCGCATCAACGTCGCCGCGCCCGACGTCTTCAAGCACGACCCGGTCAACCTGATCCGCATCTTCCGCCTGGCGCAGAAGAACAACCTCGCCTTTCATCCGGACGCGATGCGCGACGTGACGCGCTCGCTCGGCCTGATCAACGCCCAGCTTCGCGAGAACCCCGAAGCCAACCGGCTGTTCATGGAGATCCTTACCTCCGACAACGCGGAGATCGTGCTGCGTCGGATGAACGAGACCGGCGTGCTCGGCCACTTCATCCGGGCCTTCGGCAAGATCGTCTCGATGATGCAGTTCAACATGTATCATCACTACACCGTCGACGAGCATCTGATCCGCTGCGTCGGCTTCCTCCAGGACATCGAGCGCGGCGGCATCGAGGAATTCGCCGTAGCCAGCGACCTGATGCGCAAGATCCGGCCCGAGCATCGCTCGGTGATCTACATTGCGACGCTCCTGCACGACGTCGCCAAGGGCCGGCCGGAGGATCACTCCATCGCCGGCGCCAAGGTGGCGCGGCGGCTCTGCCCGCGGCTCGGCTTCAGCCCGGCCGACACCGAGCTCGTGGCCTGGCTGATCGAGGAGCATCTGACCATGTCCACGGTCGCGCAGTCGCGCGACCTGTCGGACCGCAAGACGATCGAGAATTTCGCTGCCGTGGTGCAGTCGGTCGAGCAGATGAAGCTGCTGACGATCCTCACTACCGCCGACATCCGCGGCGTCGGTCCCGGCGTGTGGAACGGCTGGAAGGCGCAGCTGCTGCGTTCACTGTACTACGAGACAGAACCGGTGCTGACCGGCGGCTTCTCGGAAGTCGACCGCGGCAAGCGCCTCACGGCCGCATACGCCGAATTCCGCAACGCCTTCGCCGAATGGCCGGCGGACGAGCTCGACGCCTATATCGCCCGGCACTACCCGGCCTACTGGCTCAAGGTCGAGCTGCCGCGCAAGATCCGCCACGCCCGCTTCGTCCGCTCCAGCGAGCAGGCCGGCCACAAGCTCGCGATCAATGTCGGCTTCGACGAGGTGCGCGGCGTCACCGAGCTGACCATCTTCGCGGCCGACCATCCCTGGCTGCTGTCGATCATCGCGGGCGCCTGTGCCTCCGCCGGCGCCAACATCGTCGACGCCCAGATCTACACCACGACCGACGGCCGCGCGCTCGACACGATCTCGATCTCCCGGGAATACGACCGCGACGAGGACGAGGGAAGGCGCGCCACCCGTATCGGCGAGATGATCGAGGACGTGCTGGAAGGCAAGCTGCGCCTGCCCGAGGTGGTGGCGCGGCGCACGGTGCGCAGCAAGGCACGGCCCTTCGTGATCGAGCCTGAAGTGACCATCAACAACCAGTGGTCCGACCGCTACACCGTGATCGAGGTATCCGGCCTCGACCGGCCCGGCCTGCTCTACGAGCTCACCACCGCGATCTCGAAGCTCAATCTGAACATCGCCTCCGCCCACGTCGCGACCTTTGGCGAGCGCGCGCGCGACGTGTTCTACGTCACCGACCTGCTCGGCGCGCAGATCAACGCGCCGACCCGCCAGTCCGCGATCAAGAGCGCGCTGACCCACGTGATGGCCGGCGACAAGGCGGTTCAGCCCGCGGCGTGACGGCGGTCGCGCGCACCTCTCTCCCCTCGTCATTCCGGGGCGCCGCGCAGCGGCGAGCCCGGAATCCATCGAGCCACTGGTGACGCGGATAAATGGATTCCGGGTTCGCGCTACGCGCGCCCCGGAATGACCACGGGAGTGAGAACCTAGACCTCCACTCCCTCGTGCCGCAGCAGCCAGCGCTTACGCTCGAGCCCGCCGCCGTATTTCACCAGCGAGCCGTCGGCGCCGATCAGGCGGTGACAGGGCAGCACCACGCTGATCGGGTTGGAGCCGTTGGCATGGCCGACGGCGCGAATGGCCCTGGGCATGTCGATCCTTGCGGCGAGCGCGCCGTAGCTCATCGTGGTGCCGGCGGGGATTTGCGCAAGCGCGGTCCAGACCTTTTGCTGGAACGGTGTGCCGGCGATGCGCCATGCGATCGCTGATAGCCTTCCGAGGTTACCTGCGAAGTAATCCGACAGCGCGGCCTTGATCGCTGCCGGCGCGGAGCGCTGGCTCAGATCCACCGCGCCGTAGTGCAGGCGCAGCAGCTCGCGCATGCGGTGCTCGTAGTCGTCCCAGTCGAGCGCACGCAAGGCGCCCTCGGCATCGGTGACGAGCAGGGCGGTTCCGATCGGCGTCGCCAGACGATCGAGGCCGAAGCGTTCCGGCAGGCTGGTTGATCGAGCGGCCATTGCGACTCCATCACTTCAAATCATGGGATCGCACTTGCCATGCCGGGCGTGCTACCGTCCACCCGAAAGCTGACGCTTTGGGGGAGCTCAACTTGAGTCTGATCGCGAATATCCTGGTGGCGCTGGTCGCCGCACTGCACGCCTACTTCCTGATCCTGGAGATGTTTCTCTGGGACAAGCCGCAGGGCTTGAAGGTCTTTCGCAATACGCCGGAAAAGGCCGCGATCACGAAGGTGATGGCTGCCAATCAGGGCCTCTATAACGGCTTCCTTGCCGCCGGCCTGATCTGGGGCCTGCTTCACGGCAACCCGGCCTTTGCATTCCAGATCAAGGCGTTCTTCCTGCTTTGCGTGATCGTGGCCGGCGCCTATGGCGCGGCAACCGTCAGCACGCGCATCCTGCTCGTGCAGGCGCTGCCGGCGGCGATCGCGCTGGCGGCATTGTTCCTGGCCTAGGACCGCTGGCCTAAGATCCTTGGGCCTAAGATCCTTGGCCTGAGACGCTACGGCGCAGTGCCGCGATCCTTGCGCGGCGGCGAACGTTCCTCCACACTCTTCGGCAGCGATGGCGACCGTTGCAACCAACGGAAAAAGACCATCGGCCGAAAATTCCGTCAGGAGGAACAACCCAACATGAGCAATCGCAGAGTCTTCATGGCTGCCACGGCGGCGCTCGCCTTCGCGGTCTCCGCCAGCCAAGCCCTCGCACAGAAGAAATATGACACCGGTGCGAGCGACACCGAGATCAAGATCGGCCAGACCGTGCCGTTCTCCGGCGCCTACTCGGTCTATGCCAATATCGGCAAGACCCAGGCCGCCTACTTCAAGATGATCAACGATCAGGGCGGCATCAACGGCCGCAAGATCAACCTGATCCAGTATGACGACGCCTATTCGCCGCCGAAGACCGTCGAGCAGGTCCGCAAGCTGGTCGAAGGCGACGAGGTGCTCTTCACCTTCCAGCTCATCGGCACCGCGGCCAACGCCGCCGTGCAGAAATATCTCAACGGCAAGAAGGTGCCGCAGCTGCTGGCCTCGACCGGCGCGGCGCGTTTCAACGATCCGCAGAACTATCCCTGGACCATCGCCTACAATCCGAACTACGTGTCCGAGGGGCGCATCTACGCCAAGTACATTCTGGCCAATCACCCCAACGCCAAGATCGGCGTGCTCTACCAGAACGACGACATGGGACGCGACTACCTCGCGGGGCTCAAGAGCGGCCTCGGCGACAAGGCCGCCGGCATGATCGTCGGCGAGGTGTCCTACGAGGTCACCGATCCGACCGTGGATTCGCAGGTGGTCAAGCTGAAGTCGATGGGCGTCGACCTGTTCTATGATGCCTCGACGCCGAAATTCGCCGCGCAGGCCATCAAGAAGCTCGCCGACCTCGGCTGGACGCCGGTGCACATCCTCGACATCAATGCGAGCCCGATCTCGGCGACGCTGAAGCCGGCCGGCCTCGAGATCTCCAAGGGCATCATCTCGACCCAGTATGGCAAGGAACCCAGCGATCCGCAGTGGAAGGACGATCCGGGCGTGAAGGCCTTCTTCGCCTTCATGGACAAGTACTTCCCGGAAGGCGACAAGCTCAACACCGTCAACACCTATGCCTATTCGGTGGCCGAGCTGCTGGTGCAGGTCTTGAAGCAATGCGGCGACGACCTCACGCGTGAGAACGTCATGAAGCAGGTCGCCAACATCAAGGACTTCACCCCGAGCTTCGCGCTGCCCGGCATCAAGATCAACACCGGGCCGAACGACTACCGCGTCAACAAGCAGATGCAGATGATGAAGTTCAACGGCGAGCGCTGGGAGCTGTTCGGACCGATCATCGAGGACAACGGTCCGTCGGGCTAGCGACTCGGAGACGTCACAGGGTGGGTTGGCGAACCGCAGCCCACCCTACGAACTGCGGGCACATCCCCGCCTTGCGTTGCAGCAACGCCTCCTCCACACTCCCCGGCAGCGATGGCGCCGGGCGCGCAACAGTGCGTCCGGCAGATCATCGGCAATAACAAGCTGAGGAAATTGCGAATGAGGAATGGAATGCTGCATCTGGCCACGGCAACGGCGCTGACCCTGGCGCTGTCGGTCTCTGCGGCCAATGCCCAGAAAAAATATGATCCGGGCGCCAGCGACACCGAGATCAAGGTCGGCCAGACCGTGCCGTTCTCGGGGCCAGCGTCGGCCTATGCGTCGATCGGCAAGACCCAGGCCGCTTACTTCAAGATGATCAACGACCAGGGCGGCATCAACGGCCGCAAGATCAATCTGATTCAATACGACGATGCCTATTCGCCGCCGAAAGCGGTGGAGCAGGTCCGCAAGCTCGTCGAGAGCGACGAGGTGCTGCTCACCTTCCAGATCATCGGCACGCCGTCGAACGCGGCCGTGCAGAAATATCTCAACTCCAAGAAAGTGCCGCAGCTGTTCGCGGCCACCGGCGCCTCGAAGTTCACGGACCCCAAGAACTTCCCGTGGACCATGGGCTACAATCCGAACTATTTCGTCGAAGGCCGCATCTATGGCCAATACATCCTGAAGGAGCATCCGAACGCCAAGATCGGCGTGCTCTATCAGAACGACGACCTCGGCAAGGACTATCTGAACGGCATCAAGGCCGGCCTCGGCGACAAGGCCGCCAAGATGATCGTGACGGAGGCGTCCTACGAGGTGTCCGACCCGACCGTCGATTCGCAGATCCTCAAGATCAAGGATGCCGGCGCCGATTTGTTCTTCAGCGCGACCACGCCGAAGCAGGCGGCGCAGGCGATCAAGAAGATCGCCGAGCTCGGCTGGCATCCGGTGCAGATCGTCGACATCAACGCGACCTCGGTCGGCGCGGTGATGAAGCCCGCGGGGCTCGATGCCGCCAAGGGCGTCATCAGCGTCAACTACGGCAAGGACCCGCTCGATCCGACCTGGAAGGACGATGCCGGCATGAAGCGGTATCTCGACTTCATGGCGAAATACTACCCGGACGGCGACAAGGACTCGAACTTCAACACCTACGGCTACGGCACCGCGCAGCTTCTGGCCCATGTGCTCCAGCAGTGCGGCGACAACCTGACGCGCGAGAACGTCATGAAGCAGGCGGCGTCGCTGAAGGACGTGACCGGCGACATCGCACTGCCCGGCATCAAGGCCAACACCTCGCCGACCGACTACCGCGTCAACAAGCAGCTTCAGATGATGAAGTTCAACGGCGAGCGCTGGGAACTGTTCGGCCCGATCCTGGAGGATGCAGGGCCGGCGGGTTAGTTTCCTCCGCTGTCATTCCGGGGCGATGCGACAGCATCGAACCCGGAATCTCGAGATTCCGGGTTCGGCTCTTCGAGCCGCCCCGGAATGACTGAACAAGAAGGCGTGGATGGCTGGGTCAAGCCCGGCCGTGACGGCAGAGAGAGTGTCGCTCCGCGGCTCTCAAGTCGGCACCTCGCCAAAGTTCTTGCCCACCGGCAGCACCGCGTGCCGGATCAGCCGCGAATCCTCCACGGCGGCCTGGCGGTGCTTCACCGCCTCGCGATAGACGGGATCGCGGATCATCTCGACGAAGGCGGCGACGCTTGGGTATTCAGCGATGAAGCAATGGTCCCAACGTTCCTCCTGCGGGCCGATCAGCATCAGCTCGAACCTGCCCTGCCAGACGATGCGCCCGCCGAGGCGTTCGAACACCGGGCCGCTCTCGCGGCCATAGGCCGCGTAGGCCTCCGCGCCGCTCGCCTTGCGGCCGTCCGGGTAGACGGCGTCTTTGCGCAGCCGCACCAGATTGAGCATGTGGATCGGGCCCGGGCGATCGTTGTCCCGGAATTGCGCGAAAATCTCCTTGGTCGGATCGATGTGGCCCATAGGTACTCCCTCGTGTGTTCCCTCTTGTTTTGTGGCGGCGATCCTAGCTTCGCCGTCCGATCAGCGGAACTGCGGCGGGCGAATGCCGCACCTCCTAATCGCGCGTTAAGCTCTGGGTAACCGGGCCTTAAACAGCGACCGCTAGCGTGCGGCGGGGCGGGCTGACCGGGCGTTTTGCGTATGGCGTGGGGAAAGAAAAAGGGTGGGCGGAAGGAGCCGCTGTTCGGCTTGCCCGCGGCGCTCGCCGACCTACGCCTGACCGCGGCCGACCGCGTCCCGGGCGGCGAGGACAAGCCGAAGAAGTCAGCGAAATCGTCCGCCAGGCGCAAAGCTGAGGATTCCGGCGACGAGCCGCCGCGCGAGCGGAAGCCACCGGCCGGCCGCAGCGGCGCCAAGCGCCGGTCGAAGTCGCGTATCGGCGCCAGCCTTGGCCGCCTGGTCTATTGGGGCGCGGTGGTGGGCCTGTGGGGCGCCATCGCCGTGGTCGGCGTCGTGATCTATGTCGGCGCCCATCTGCCGCCGATCCAGTCGCTGGAAATTCCCAAGCGTCCGCCGACGATCCAGATCGTCGGCATGGACGGCAGCATGCTGGCGCAACGCGGCGAGATGGCCGGCGCCAATGTCGCGCTGAAGGATCTGCCGCCATACCTGCCCAAGGCCTTCATCGCCATCGAGGACCGCCGCTTCTATTCGCATTTCGGCATCGATCCCGTCGGCATCCTGCGCGCCCTCGTCACCAACGTGCTTCATCGCGGCGTGTCGCAGGGCGGATCGACGTTGACGCAGCAGCTCGCGAAGAACCTGTTCCTGACCCAGGAGCGCACCATGCAGCGCAAGCTGCAGGAGGCGGAGCTCGCGATCTGGCTGGAGCGCAAGCATTCCAAGGACGAGATCCTGGAGCTCTATCTCAACCGCGTCTATTTCGGCTCCGGCGCCTATGGCGTTGAGGCCGCCGCGCAGCGCTATTTCGGCAAGTCGGCGAAGAACGTGACCATCGCGGAAGCCGCGATGCTGGCCGGCCTCGTCAAATCGCCTTCGCGGCTTGCGCCGAACCGCAACCCGGAAGGCGCGGAAGCGCGCGCGCAAATCGTGCTCACGGCGATGGCGGATGCAAAGTTCATCACCGAAGCGCAGGCGCAGGCCTCGATCGGCCATCCCTCCTACAACGTGAAGCCGGTCGGCGCCGGCACGGTCAATTACGTCGCCGACTGGATCGGCGAGGTGCTGGACGACCTCGTCGGCCAGATCGACGAGAGCATCAAGGTCGAGACCACGATCGATCCGAAGCTGCAGGGCGTGGCGGAAGCCGCCATCATCGACGAACTCGCGGCCAAGAGCGTGAAGTTCAATGTCAGCCAGGGCGCGCTGGTGGCGATGACGCCCGACGGCGCCGTGCGCGCCATGGTCGGTGGGCGGAACTATTCCGAGAGCCAGTACAACCGCGCGGTGACCGCCAAGCGCCAGCCGGGCTCCTCGTTCAAGCCGTTCGTGTACCTGACCGCGCTCGAGCAGGGCCTGACGCCCGACACCGTACGCCAGGACGCGCCGATCGAGGTCAAGGGCTGGAGACCTGAGAACTACACCCATGAATATTTCGGCGCGGTGACGCTGACCCAGGCGCTGGCGATGTCGCTCAACACGGTCGCCATCCGCCTCGGTCTCGAGGTCGGGCCCAAGAACGTGGTGCGCACCGCGCACCGGCTCGGCATCTCCTCGAAGCTCGAGCCCAATGCCTCGATCGCGCTCGGCACCTCCGAAGTCTCGGTCGTCGAGCTGGTCGGCGCCTATGCGCCCTTCGCCAATGGCGGCTTCGCGGTGACGCCGCATGTCGTCACGCGGATCAGGACGCTCAGTGGCAAGCTGCTCTACATGCGCCAGCCGGACGAGCGCAACCAGGTGATCGACCCGCGCTATGTCGGCATGATGAATTCAATGATGCGGGAAACGCTGATATCAGGCACCGCCAAGAAGGCCGAGATCCCCGGCTGGCCGGCGGCCGGCAAGACCGGCACCAGCCAGGATTACCGTGACGCCTGGTTCATCGGCTACACCGCCAACCTCGTCACCGGCGTCTGGCTCGGCAATGACGACAACGCGCCGACCAAGAAGGCCACCGGCGGCGGCCTGCCGGTCGAAGTCTGGTCGCGCTTCATGCGCACCGCGCACGAGGGCGTGCCGGTGGCGAACTTGCCGAACTCGCAAGCGAGCTGGGGCCTGTCGAACCTCGCGCAGGCGGCATCGCAGGTGTCGCCGCCGACGGCGGCCGCGCCCGGACCGGCGCCTGTGAACAATAGCGGCTATCGCCCGCCACCGACGCGCGCCAATGCGCGGCCGGAAGCGGCGGCGGGGCTGGATGGCTGGCTGATGGACCGGTTGTTTGGTGGAAATCGGTAGGCCTTGCTTGAGGCCGTAACGACCTCAAAACAGAAACTGCGAAAACAACCCCATGCACAGTAGCCGGTGATTGCTGGCGCGATGCGCGGTGGATTGTGCGAGGTCATTGATACGTCGGGCAAATCAAAAGCCGTGGCGCAAGGCGCTGACGTCGCCCCACTCTCCGCCGTCATTGCCCGCGAAATGTTCAGCCCGGTACGCTGCGGCCTCTCGATTCAATAACAACCGCCTCGGAATACTAGATCGCCCGCTTTCGCGGGCGATGACAGCTCCAATTTGGTTAGCAGCCGACGCTAATCCTCGACCCCGTACCGGTGCAGGTCGTTCCCGCACGTGTCGAGCCACCTCTTGGCGCGCTCCATCGAGGGGCAGACCTTGCCGCACACGCGCCAGAACCGCGCCGAGTGGTTCATCTCGACGAGATGGGCGACCTCGTGGGCGGCGAGATAGTCGAGCACGAAGGGCGGCGCGAGGATCAGGCGCCAGGAGAACGACAGCGAGCCGGCCGAGGTGCAGGAGCCCCAGCGGCTGGACTGGTCGCGGATCGACAGCCGCTTGACCCTGACACCGAGCTCGCCGGCATAGGCTTCGGCCGAACGCTGAAGATCGTGGCGCGCCTCGCGCTTGAGGAAGTCATGGACGCGGCGGTCAGCATGTTCGACGCCGCCGGCGACGCAGAGAATGCGTTCACCGCTGTCGCGCACTTCCGTCCACACCGTGCCGCGCGCACCGGCGCGATGAACGATACGATGGGGAACACCGCGAAGCGGTATCACTGTGCCAGGCTGGAACGGCGCGGCCTTCGGCAAACGCCCGAGACGTGCCGCAATCCATGCACCGTGACGCTGCGCGAAGTCTTTTGCTTCGGCGAGCGTGCCGCGCGGCGGCATGGTGAGGATGGCTTCGCGATCGCTCGGATGAATTCTGAGCGTGTAGCGGCGCGCACGCCTGTGCCGACGCAGCCGAATCGCAAAAAACTGCGATCCATGGGTGATGACGAGGGTCTTTGGCTCGTGGGGCCGCCGATAGAGGAGAGCGCGAGTGGCCATGTCTGTCAGTCCGGGGAGCAGGAGTTCGCCCGGATTCTGCCATAACCGCCGCCAGGGAAAGCGCTCGGCGCAAAAACAAATCATTTGCCCAATATACAGGGGTCTGGCGTCCGGGAGACCCTACAGACTGGGGTTGGAACCCGCTTTTTTCGCCCCCTCCGGACGCATGCGACACCCCCAAGGGGTGAGGGCTGACTCACTCCTATAAAGCTACCTAAATACCGCGAATCTGGAGGGAACCAAGCCCTGCCGGAACCTCCGGCAGCACCCGAATTTTCGACGGGAAAGCCGAAAAACGCGTCGAGAGCGATGTCCGCTCCGATGTGATCGAACGGAGATGGCTCTCGATTCCACTTCTGACGCGTTTTCTTTGCGCGGACCGGTCCCGCTTCGCTCGAAAACGCTCTATTCGGCCGCGAGAGCCTGCAACGAGCTCGGATTCGCAGCGGAGACCATGAAGTCGTGAATCCTCGGCACGATTTCCGACTTGAAACGCGAGCCGTTGAACACGCCGTAATGGCCGACGCCCTTCTGGACGTAATGAACGCGGCGATGATCGGGGATCGAGCGGCACAATGTGTGCGTTGCTTCGGTCTGACCGAGACCGGAGATGTCGTCGTTCTCGCCTTCGACCGTCATCAACGCCACACGCTTGACCTTGGAGGGATCGACGCGGGTTCCACGATGGGTCATCTCGCCCTTCGGCAGCGCGTGCTTCACGAACACGGTGTCGACGGTCTGCAGGTAATACTCGGCGGAGAGGTCCATCACCGCGAGATATTCGTCATAGAACTCACGATGCTTGTCGACGAGATCGCCGTCGCCCTTCACCAGATGGGCGAAAAGCTGCTTGTGGGCATCCATGTGCCGGTCGAGATTCATGCTGATGAAGCCGTTGAGCTGCAAAAATCCCGGATAGACGTCGCGCATCATGCCCGGATGCGGGAATGGCACCTTGGTGATGACGTGGTTGCGGAACCAGTCGATGCCGCGCTCCTGGGCGAGGTTGTTCACCGCGGTCGGATTGCGGCGGGTGTCGATCGGGCCGCCCATCAGGGTCATCGAGGTCGGCACGAACGGATCGCGCTGCGCTTCCATGATCGAAACGGCGGCGACGACGGGCACCGAGGGCTGGCACACCGCCATGACATGGGTGTTGCCGCCGAGGACGTGCAACATCTCGATGATGTAGTCGATGTAGTCGTCGAGATCGAAGCGGCCGTCGCTGAGGGGCACCATGCGGGCATCGGCCCAGTCGGTGATGTAGACATCATGCGCGGGCAGCAAAGCCTCGACCGTGCCGCGCAGCAGCGTCGCATAGTGGCCGGACATCGGGGCTACGATCAGCACGCGCGGCTGCGGGCTGCGCAGCGGACGGGTGAACTTGCGATCGAAGTAGAGCAGCCGGCAGAACGGCTTTTCCCAGACCGAACGGATCTCGACGGGGACGCGGATGCCGTTGACCTCGGTGTCGTTGAGGCCCCATTCCGGCTTGCCGTAGCGGCGCGTGGTGCGCTCGAACAATTCGCAGGCCGCGGCGACCGACTTGCCGACCTCGGTGCGCGCCCAGGGATTGAGGGGATTCTGAAACAGGAACTTGGTCGCGTCGGTGACCGCACGTGCCGGATTGAGAGAGGCGTGGGCCATCTCGTACATCCAGTACATCGGCGTCGTCAGGACCGGACTGCCTTCTGCAGCCAGGGGCGGCGCGCCGCCAAACTCACCAATAGGCATCGCTATATCCCTCTTCGCATCGCAGCATACTGCCGAATGCGTAATATTGCGTCAATGCACCGTCCCCGTACATCTACGTGGCAAAGACGGTTAAATCAGCCTGAATCCACGGGAAAGTGAAACTATTCGCCGCTGGACAGCAGCGAGCCGTTCTTCCTGGCGCTGCGCAAAAGGGCAAGGAATGCCCAAAAAGATGCAATCAGCAGCCCTAAATTGATGGCCAGCGCCTCCAGCATCAGGTCGGTGCGGAAGGTGTTCTCGATCAAGAGCGCCCGCATCCCCTCGAAAACGTAGGTCGGCGGCAGCGTCCAGGCGACAACTTGCAGCCAGCCCGGCAGCACGCTGACCGGATAGTAGATGCAGGCGAGCGGCATGATCGCGAACATCAGGGTCCAGACGATGCTCTCGGCGCCGAGACCGTTTCGCAGCACGAGTCCCGACACGAAGATGCCGACCGACCAGCTGGTGAAGATCAGATTGCAGAAGAACGCGATCAGCGGCAGGCCGAGGGCGTAGACGTTGAAGTGAAACAGGAACAGCGCGAGCAGCGTCATCGGGATCACGCCGATCGCGAGCCGGATCAGGCTCATGATCATCAGCGACAGCAGAAACTCGATCGGCTTCAGGGGGCTCATCATGAGGTTGCCGAGGTTGCGCGCCCACATCTCCTCCAGGAAGGAGATGGAGAAGCCGAGCTGGCCGCGGAACAGGATGTCCCAGAGGATGACGGCGCCGATCAGCGTGCCGCCGGCGCGCGCGAAGAAATTGGCGTTTTGCGCGATGTAGAGCTGCAGGAAGCCCCAGGTGATGACTTGGAGCGCAGGCCAGTAGAGCAGCTCGAGCAGCCGCGGCCAGGACGACATCAACAGGTACCAGTAGCGCAGGATCATCGCGCCGATGCGCTGCATGGAGATGCCGCGATGGAGGGAGAGCTCGGTCATGGCTGCACCGCGTAGCCCGGATGAAGCTTCGTCATTCCGGGGCGCGCGGAGCGCGAGCTATGATGCGCAATTGCGCATCTGAGAATCCATAACCACAGGCGGCGATTGTGGGACGAGGCCGGCAACCCCGAGTCTTCGCCAAATTCAATCCTGTGGTTATGGATCCCGGGCTCGCGACTATGTCGCGCCCCGGGATGACGGGATCCATCCGGGCTAGGACCGAAAAATCGGGACTCCCTCATCGCGCCGCCTCCTTCTCGCCGTTCACCCGGCCGCGCGCGACGTCCAGGAACACCTCCTCCAGCGTAGTGCGGTTGTAGCGGGCCATGATGGCCTCCGGCGTGTCGTCATCCTCGATGGGGCCGCGCTTCATGATGATGACGCGGTCGCACAGACGCTCGACCTCGAGCATGTTGTGCGAGGCCAAGAGGATGGTGGCGTTGTTCTCCTTGCGATAGCGCTCCAGATGGCCTCGCACCCAATCGGCGGTGTCAGGGTCGAGCGAGGCGGTCGGCTCGTCCAGGAGCAGCAGCTCGGGCTGGTTGATCAGCGCTTTCGCCAGCGCGACGCGGGTCTTCTGGCCGGCGGAGAGCTTGCCGTTGGCACGGTCGATGAATTCGGTGAGGTCGAGATCGTCGGCGAGCCTGGCGATGCGGTCGGCGAGATTCTTCACCGCATAGAGCTTGCCGAAGATGGTGAGGTTCTGCCGCACCGTGAGCCGCATCGGCATGTCGACATAGGGGCTTTCGAAATTCATCCGCCCCAGCACGGAAGCGCTCTCCTCGGGCATCTTATGCCCGAGCACCTGCACGCGGCCGGAGGTCGGCAGCACCAGGCCCATGATCATCGCGATGGTCGTGGTCTTGCCGGCGCCGTTGCCGCCCAGGAGCCCGGTGATGCTGCCGCGCGGCAGCGAAAAGGAGATATCGTCGACGGCGCGGGTCTGCTTGTAGACCTTGACGAGGTGATCGACCGCAATTGCCGCAGAGGAGCTGCGCTCCGCGACAGTCGGCGGACTTGAAGCTTTGTCGTTCCCGGTCATGCTGAGCCGTTCTTCTGCTATTGCAGCTGACAGCGCAAGGCTTGTAATCCGGGTGGTTCCACCAGCCGCGCGTTCGTGACCAGAAGGCACCGCCACATTGGCCGACATGACCGAAATTGCCGCTTCCGACTTCCGCCCCGCGCAGCGGCATATCCGCCTGGACACCATCCTGCGGCTGCGCTGGCTCGCGGTGCTCGGCCAGCTCGCCGCGATCTTCATCGTGGCGCAGGGGCTGGAGTTCAACGTCGAGATCGTCCCCTGCGTCAGCATCATCGCCCTGTCGGCCTCGCTCAATCTGGCGCTCCAGACCGTGTCCAATCCGCTGCAGCGGCTGGAGCCGATGCAGGCGGCCGGACTGCTTGCGCTGAACATCGTGGAGCTGGCCGGCCTGTTGTTCTTCACCGGCGGGCTCCAGAACCCGTTCTCGTTCCTGTTCCTCGCACCGGTGCTGATCTCGGCAACCGCGCTGCCGGCCCGCTTCACCTTCGGGCTTGGCGTGCTGGCGGTCGCCTGCGCCTCGGTCCTGTTCTTCTTCCACCTGCCGCTGCCCTGGGATTCCGACGATCCGCTGGTGCTGCCGCCGATCTATCTCGTCGGCGTCTGGCTCTCGATCGTGCTCGCGATCGGCGTCACCAGCCTTTACTCGTTCCAGGTCACCGAGGAGGCGCGCAAGCTTGCGGATGCGCTCGCCGCGACCGAACTGGTGCTGACGCGCGAGCAGCATCTGACCCAGCTCGACGGCCTCGCCGCCGCGGCCGCGCACGAGCTCGGCACGCCGCTCGCGACGATCTTCCTGATCTCGCGCGAGCTGGAAAAGACGGTGAAGGACCCGATCTTTGCCGCCGATTTGAAAACCCTGCGCGAGCAGACCCAGCGTTGCCGCGACATCCTCAGCAAGATCACCCAGCTCTCCTCCACCGGAGCGCCGTTCGACCGCATGAAGCTGTCGGAGCTGATCGAGGAAGTGGTGGCCCCGCACCGCGATTTCGGCGTCGACATCAAGGTGCGGATCGCGGTGGCCGCCTTCGCCGAGCCGGTCGGCTCGCGCAACCCGGCGATCCTCTACGGCGTCGGCAACATCGTCGAGAACGCAGTCGATTTCGCCCACACCACCGTCGAGGTGAACGCGTGGTGGAACAAGGACACGATCGAGCTCCTGATCTCCGACGACGGCCCCGGCATTCCGCCCGATATCCTTAACCGGATCGGCGAGCCCTATCTGTCGCGGCGGCGCACCCCGGATGACGCCGGCGGCGAACGGCGCGGCCTCGGGCTTGGCGTGTTCATCGCGCGCACCCTGCTCGAACGCACCGGCGCCAAGGTCTCGTTTACCAACCGGATCTTTCCGGAACACGGCGCGGTGGTCCAGATAACGTGGCCGCGACAGCGTTTTGAGGCTATCGAGACGCTTGAAGAAACAATAGGATAGACCGCGACCTTGCGTCGCACAGGCCGGCTGATCGACTATTGGCGGCCTTGGCGCCGCCCGTTTGCGACGCCATATGTGGATGTGCAGAGAGAGGACGAAACCTTGAACGCCATCGCCGAACTGAACGAACAGACCGACCGCTCGCTTCTCATCGTGGAGGACGACAAGCCGTTTCTGGAGCGCTTGTCGCGCGCGATGGAGACGCGCGGCTTTGCGGTGACATCGTGCGACACCGTCTCGGACGGTCTCGCGCAGATCGGCAAGGCGGCGCCGGCATTCGCCGTGGTTGATTTGCGCCTCGGGGACGGCAACGGCCTCGACGTGGTCTCGGCGCTGAAGAAGAAGCGCCCGGATGCACGCGCGATCGTGCTGACCGGCTATGGCAACATCGCCACCGCGGTGACCGCGGTGAAGATGGGCGCGATCGATTATCTCTCCAAGCCGGCCGATGCCGACGACGTCGTCGCCGCGCTGCTGTCGACCAGCGCAGAGAAATCCGAGCTGCCGACCAACCCGATGTCCGCCGATCGCGTCCGCTGGGAACACATCCAGCGCATCTACGAGATGTGCAACCGCAACGTCTCGGAAACGGCGCGGCGGCTCAACATGCACCGCCGGACGTTGCAGCGCATTTTGGCCAAGCGCGCGCCGCGGTAACGGTTTCGTAGGGTGGGGAGAGCGAAGCGAAACCCACCTTCCTTGCTGACCTGACCGCCTTGCTTACCTGACCGAAAGTGATGGGTTTCGCTTCGCTCTACCCATCCTACGGACTCATTCCCAGAAATCCGCGTGCCCCTGCGGATCGACCAGCCGGTTGATCCGCAAAGCCGCCGCCATCGCAAAACGCACCGTCATCTGCTTGCGCGTGGCGGCCGCGATCTTGTGCTCGGGCGCCTCGCAATGCAGATGCGCGCCATAGGCGTCGGCGATGATGAGGCCGGTGCCTTGCGGAAAGATCTCGCACGGCAGGTCCTGCGTGAAGGCGAAGAACAGCCGGTCGCAGTGGGCGCGGTATTCGTGCCATTTCTGATCCGCGCGCAGATCCTCGACCGACGACTTGATCTCGACGATCCAGATCTCGCCGCGCTCGTTCAGCGCCACCAGATCGGCGCGCCGGCCCGACGGCAGCGGCAGTTCGCTGATGCAGGAAAATCCGAGCGAGCGCAGCAGCCGCGCCGTGCCGCGCGCGATCGCCAGCGCCGTCTCGGATTGGCGGCGGTCCGGCGGCGGCACGAGGGCGATGTTGCGGGCGCTGCTGTCCATGGGATGAGGATAGCCGATTCCATTCCACCCGTCATTCCGGGGGCGCGCCAATTGGCGCGAGCCCGGAATCCATAACCACGGGGAGCGGTTGTGGCGCAGGACGGGTAACTCCCGGTCTTCGCAAAACTACTCCCTGTGGCTGTGGGTCCCGGGCTCGCGCTTCGCGCGCCCCGGGACGACGGCCGGGCAGGAACCTCCCCCTGCCCTCGCACTTATCACGCAGCCGCCGCACCCCGGCGGGACCTGTGAGGCCGCTCGCGCATGATCGACGATCTCTGGTACAAGAACGGCGTGATCTACTGCCTGTCCGTCGGCACCTATATGGATGCCGACGGCGACGGCGTCGGCGACTTCAAGGGCCTGCTGCGGCGGCTCGACTATCTGCACGGCCTCGGCATAACCACGATCTGGCTGATGCCGTTCCAGACCTCGCCCGGCCGCGACGACGGCTACGACATCGCCGACTATTACAGCGTCGATTCCCGCTACGGCACGCTCGGCGACTTCGTCGAATTCGCCCATGGCTGCAAGCAGCGCGGCATCCGCATCATCATCGACCTCGTCGTCAACCACACCTCGGACCAGCATCGCTGGTTCAAGGAAGCGCGGCGCGACAAGAACTCGCCCTATCGCGACTGGTACGTCTGGTCCGACACAAAGCCCGCCAATGCCAACAAGGGCATGGTGTTTCCCGGCGTGCAGAAATCGACCTGGACGCGCGACAAGGACGCCGGCGCCTGGTATTTTCATCGCTTCTACGATTTCCAGCCCGACCTCAACACCTCGAACCCGCACGTGCAGGCCGAGATTTTGAAGATCATGGGCTTCTGGATCCAGCTCGGCGTCTCCGGATTCCGCATGGACGCCGTGCCCTTCGTGATTGCGACCAAGGGCGCCAAGGTGAAGAAGCCGGTCGAGCAATACGACATGCTGCGCGCGTTCCGCGAATTCCTGCAATGGCGCCAGGGTGACGCCATCATCCTCGCCGAAGCCAATGTGCTGCCGGAAACCGACATGGAATATTTCGGCCGCGATGCCGACCGCATGCACATGATGTTCAACTTCCACGTCAACCAGCATCTGTTCTATGCGCTGGCGTCGGCCGACTCGCGACCGCTGGCAAAGGCGCTGAAGGCGACCAAGCCGCGGCCGGCCTCGGCGCAATGGGGCCTGTTCCTGCGCAACCACGACGAGCTCGATCTCGGGCGCTTGACTCCGGCGCAGCGCGACACCGTGTTCAAGAGCTTCGGCCCCGACAAGGACATGCAGCTCTACGACCGCGGCATTCGCCGCCGCCTCGCGCCGATGCTCGGCGGCGACCGCAGGCGGCTCGAGCTTGCCTACAGCCTGATGTGCACGCTGCCGGGAACGCCCGTGATCCGCTATGGCGACGAGATCGGGATGGGCGACGATCTCTCATTGCCGGAGCGCAATTGCGCGCGCACGCCGATGCAATGGTCGACCGAGCCGCATGGCGGCTTCACCAAGAACGACAAGCCGGCCTGTCCAGTCATCGACAAGGGCCCTTATGGCTTTCCGCACGTCAACGTCGCCAAGCAGCGGCGCGATGCCAATTCCATGCTGAACTGGACCGAACGCATCGTCCGCATGCGCAAGGAGGTGCCGGAGATCGGCTGGGGCGATTTCGCGATCATTGCGACGCGTGATCCGGCCGTCTTCATCATGCGCTATGACTGGCGCAACAATTCGGTGCTGTTCGTGCACAATCTCGATGAGAAGCCACGCGAGATCGCGTTCTCGACGGGGCTGCCTGATGATGCCGGCGCGCACCTGATCAATCTGCTCGCGGAAGACCACAGCCACGCCGACAAGCGCGGCCAGCACCGCGTCGTCCTGGAGCCGTATGGCTATCGCTGGTATCGGGTCGGCGGGTTGGATTATTTGCTGAAGCGGAGTGATATCGACGGGGATACTGCGGGTAACAAGCATCCGGGGTAGCGCCACAGCGTCGTCCTGGCGAAAGCCAGGACCCATTACCCCAAGAGGTCGTTGGCGCGCGAGCTGATAACCACCAGCCTCCGCCACACTGCGTCCTGTGGTAATGGGTCCTGGATCTGCGCTTCGCTTGTCCAGGACGACGTTGGAGAATGACGCTATCGCCTCGCCCTACTTTTTAGGGCGGCGCGACGATCACGCCCTCATTGCCGCGCAGATCCAGCACCCCTTCCAGCCGCTCACCCTCACGATCCAGGAACGTCGACAGCAGGATCTCGCTGCCGAAGCGGATCGCGCTGGTGGTGACGGCGATCGGGTCGGGGCCGAGATTGAGGGCCACGATCACCGCCCTGCCCTCGGCCTCGCGGCGGTAGATCAGGAGATCGCCCTGCGCCGCGATCGGATGATAGTTGCCGGCCACCAGGGGCGGGCTGCTCTTTCGCAGCACGATGAGTCGCCTGTACAGGCTGAGGATCGAGCGCGTGTCGGCTTCGAGATTGACGACATTTTCGTGGATATGATCCTCAGGCAGCGGCAGCCACGGCCTGACGTTCGAGAAGCCGGCGAAGTTCGAGGAATCCCACTGCATCGGCGTGCGGCAACCGTCGCGGCCGACGCCGATGCCGGGCACGTTCTTCTCGAAGGGATCGCGCACATCCTCGGGCGCGATCGCGAGCTGATGCATGCCGATCTCGTCGCCGTAATAGAGCGTCGGCGTGCCGCGCAGCGTCAGCAGCAGCATGGCGGCGACGCGGGCCTGCTCGGGCCCGACGCGGCTGGCGACGCGCGGGCGGTCGTGATTGCCAAGCACCCAGTTCGGCCAGGCGCCTTTCGGCAGCGCCTTCTCGTAGTCGTCGATGATCGTCTCGATCGAGCGCGCGCTCCAGAACGTCGAGAGCAGCGCGAAGTTGAACGGCATCTGCGCGCCGGTGAGGTCGTTGCCGTAATAGGCCATCAGCCGGTGCAGCGGCAGATAGATCTCGCCGATCAGCACGCGGGCGCGATAGGCATCGGTGACGCGGCGCATCTCGGCGATGACGTCGTGCACCTCCGGCTGGTCGGTGGAATATTGCGTGAGTATCTTCTCGTTCGGCGGACGGCCCTCGACGTAGTGAGGATTGGGCGGATTGTCGCGGAATTCGGCGTCCTTGATCAGGTGCCAGATCACGTCGACGCGAAAGCCGTCGACGCCCTTGTCCAGCCAGAACCGCATCGCGTCGTAGATCGCCGCGCGGACGTCCGGGTTGCGCCAGTTGAGGTCCGGCTGCTGGGCGAGGAAGGCGTGATAGTAATATTGACCCGTCGTCTCGTCGAACTGCCACGCGCTGCCGCCGAACTCGGACAGCCAGTTGTTCGGCACGCCGCCATCGGGCGCCGGATCGCGCCAGACGTACCAGTCGCGCTTGGGATTGTCGCGCGAGGACCGGCTCTCGACAAACCAGGGATGCTGGTCCGAGGTGTGGTTGGGCACGAGGTCGAGGATCAGCTTGAGACCATGCTCATGCGCGGCCGTGAGCAGCGCGTCGAAATCCGCCATCGTGCCGAACAGCGGATCGATGCCGGTATGGTCGGAAATGTCGTAGCCGAAATCGGCCATCGGCGAGGGGAAGATCGGCGACAGCCAGATCGCGTCGACGCCGAGCGACTTCACATAAGGCAGCCGCCGCAAGATGCCGGCGAGATCGCCGACGCCGTCACCGTCGCTGTCCTGAAACGAGCGCGGATAGACCTGGTAGAAGATGCCGTCGCGCCACCAATTCACCTCGCCCTGTGCCATGTCGGAGAACCCACCCGAAAATCCGCCTCGCGCGAGAGAACGCGGAAGCAACGCCCCGGTTCAAACCAGCAGGCCAATTGGGACGGCCGTGTGACGGCCGAGGCGGCTGTTCCGGGGCCGGGCCACGAATCTTTTGCTTGGCGGCATGGCAAAAATCGGCATTGTGGCGCCATGACCGAGCAAAATGATACCCAAGGATCCTCGCAAGAGTCCTCGCAAGCCAAGGCCGGCGCGATCATCGTCCCCGTGACGCTGTTCGAGCAGAACTGCACCATCATCTGGGACGAACCCGGCAAGAAGGCCGTGGTGATCGACCCCGGCGGGGACGTGCCGAAGATTTTGGACGCGATCAAGCAGACCGGCGTCACCGTGGAGAAGATCTGGCTGACGCACGGCCATATCGACCATGTCGGCGGCGCCGCGGAATTGCGCGATGCGCTGAAGGTGCCGATCGAGGGACCGCATCAAGCCGACAAGTTCCTGCTCGACAACGTGGTGGAGAGCGGCGCGCGCTTCGGCATGACCGGGGTGCGCAACTTCGCGCCGGACCGCTGGTTAGAGGAGGGCGACGCCGTGTCGATCGGCGGCTTGCAGTTCGACATTCTGCACTGCCCCGGCCATTCGCCCGGCAGCGTGGCGTTCTTCAACAAGGAATTACGTTTTGCCCATGTCGGCGACGTCCTGTTCGCAGGCTCCGTCGGCCGCACCGACCTGCCCGGCGGCAGTCACGCCACGCTGATCAGCTCGATCAAGACCAAGCTGTTGCCGCTCGGCGACGATGTCGGCTTCATTTGCGGCCATGGCGCCGGCTCGAGCATCGGCCAGGAGCGGATGACCAATCCGTTCATCACCGGCGAGATGTAAGCTCGATTCAGCGATGCACCGGCGTCGCCACAAACAGAGCTGTCATCCCGGACAAGCGTAAGCGCAGATCCGGGACGACGCGTGAGGGCTGAGCTACTTCATCAACCCCGCGGCGGTGAGCGCGCGCGTGATGATCTGGCCGAGGTCGAAGCCGCGGGCGTCCTCGCGCTTCGGCTCGGCCGGCGGTTCGGCGACCGCGTCGCGGATCGAGCGGGCCAGATGCGGCGCTGGCGTCAGCGCCGGCTTCGGCGCTCCAGGCTTTGCCTCCACCTTCTTCTTCGCCGCGTCCGGAATCCAGCCGGTCAGGCCGAAGAACTTTGCAATGTGGTAGGACGAGGAGATGCCGGCCTCGATCAGGAACGCGCCTTCGACGCCATAGCGCTGGTCGTTGTCGGCTAGCCCGAGCGGCGTGCCGTGCGCCATGTCGGTGATGGCGTAGGACTCGACCAGCGTCTCGCCGTCCTTGTTCCACCAGGCCTGGCGCGGATAGCCGTCGACATTGGTCTCGGCCATCGGCACGTCAGGCAGGTCGTGCAGGTCGAGCCACTGCTTGACGATCTCGTTGGCATTGCCGGGATTGACGGTGCGGTCGGCACTGCCGTGCCACACCGACATCTTCGGCCAGGGGCCGCGATAATCGGAAGCGTTGCGCACGAGATCGCCGAGCTCGCGCGCGGGACGCGCCGGCGAATGGAACATGCCGTCCAGCGCCTCGCGCAAATTCGAGGCGATGCCATAGGGCAGGCCTGCGATCACCGCGCCGGCCGCGAAGACTTCCGGATAGGTCGCGAGCATCACGGACGTCATGCCGCCGCCGGCGGAGAGGCCGGTGATGAAGACGCGCCTGGGATCGATGCGGTGCGTCTTGATCATATGCGCGATCATCTCGCGGATCGAGCGCGCCTCGCCGCTGTCGCGCGCAGTGTCTTCCGGATTGAACCAGTTGAAGCAGGTGTTACCGTTGTTGACGCGCTGCTGCTCGGGCATCAGCAGCGCGAAGCCGTAGTGCCGTGCGAGCGTCGACCAGCCCGCGCCGAGATCGTAAGCCGCTGCGGTCTGTCCGCAGCCATGCAGCACGACGACGAGCGCGCGCGGCATCTGCAACTGCGCCGGCGCGAACGCGAACATGCGAAGATTGCCGGGATTGTCACCGAAGTCCGCAACCTCTTGCAATGGACCGGGCGCATCCGCGCTGCGGCCGAAGTCGGCAAAGCGCAGACCATCCACCTTCGGCAGGCGTCTCAAGAGATCGATATTTCTGGCAAGCGACACGGCAACTCCTGGCAGGCGACGTTCAACGTCCACCCAAACCAGATAGTTGCTGCACTGCAAAATGAAAAGTGTGTGTGCTGTCAATTACCAGAAATTCACGGAGAAACCGCACGCATTAACCGCAATGCCTCAACTTCGTGCAGATGCGCGGCGCATCCACGCCAGAAATGCGGCGCAGATCATTATTAATGTCACAAACAGCGCGAGCGAGACGAGAAATCCTGCGCGCGGTGATTGCAGAGCTTCGAGCGCGAAGAACAATGCGCCGATTGCGGCCACTCCGGCCGCATTTCCGATCTGCGCAATGGTGCCGTACATGCCGGACGCCGAGCCTGCGGCGACGGGCTTCACGGTGGAAAGCGCCGCGCCGGACAGCGGCGCCATCACCAGGCCCTGACCGTAGCCGAAGATGATCATGGTGAGCGCAAGCCCGATCGGCGTCGGCGCATCGAGATCGACTACAACAAGCGCGAGCGCGGCGAGGCCCGCGATCTGAAGGGCGCAGCCCTCGATCAACACCTTGGTGCCGCGATGGCGCGCCCGCACACCGCTGTGACGCGAGGCCACGATGAAGGCGAACGCGAGCGGAATGAAGGCCATGCCGGCTTCGAGCGGCGGGATCTTCAGGCCGCGCTGCATGAACAGCGTCATGACGAGATAGAACGAGAGATTGGCGACGAAGAAAAAGAAGGCTGCGCCGAGGCCGCGCAGGAACGCCGCATCCGCCAGCAGCGTGAGATCGATCAGCGGCATGCCGCCGGCGCGCCCGACTGCGTGCTCGAGCTTCAGGAATAGCGCGAGGATCACCCCGCCGATCGCCATCGCCGCCCACAGCCACGGCGCCCAGCCGACATCGTGCCCGAACAGCAGCGGACCGATCAGGCACAACAACCCTGCGAACAGCACAACACTGCCCTTGATGTCGAGCTTCGTACCGGCCCGGCGAGGCACCGACGGCATGATGCGCCAGGCGGCACCGGCGATGACGAGGCCGCTGGGAACGTTGACGAAGAACACCGAGCGCCAGCCGGTGCCGGCGAGATCGAGCGTGACGAGAAGCCCGCCGAGCAGGAAGCCCGCGGCGCCCGCAAGCCCGAGCACAATGCCGTAGACGGCAAAGGCGCGGTTGCGCTGGCCGTCGGTGAACAACAGATGCAGCGTCGCCAGCACCTGCGGCACCATCAGCGCGGCGGTGGCGCCCTGCGCCAGCCGCGCGATGATCAGCTCCGCGCCTGATTGCGCCAGCCCGCACCACAGCGAGGTCAGGGTGAAGCCGAGCACGCCGGCCAGGAATACGTTCTTGGTCCCGTGGATGTCGCCGAGCCTGCCGCCGGTGACGACCAGCGTGGCATAGGCGATCAGATAGATCGCGATGACGGATTCGATCTGCGCCGGCGTTGCGTGCAGATCGACGGCGATGGTCGGAATGGCGACGTTCACGATGAAGGCGTCGACGCCGAACATGAACTGGGCGGCGACGACGATGCCGAGCACCCACCAGCGGCGCGACGAATCGATCTGCTTTGTGACGGTTTGATGCATCGGCGCGCGGCCCTTCCGGAATTTATTTGCGCGCGATGCTCGCAGATCGGCGTCATCGGCGCGATTACCTCCGAGGTAGGCCTTGCCGCCTTCTTGCCGCCTTGGCCCGATTGCTGCATGTCGGTTCCCGCTGGTCTCGCGGGGTTCGGAAGTCTTCCGATGTACGACTACGACATGGTGGTGATCGGCTCGGGCTCGTCGGGGCGCCGGGCCGCAGTGCAATGCGCCAAGCTCGGCAAGGCGGTGCTGGTGGTGGAGAAGGGCCGGCGGGTCGGCGGCGTCTCCGTCCACACCGGCACCATTCCCTCCAAAACCCTGCGCGAGACCGTGCTCAATCTGTCCGGCTGGCGCGAGCGTGGCTTCTACGGCCGCTCCTACCGGGTGAAGCAGGATATCGCGGCAAGCGACCTGACGACCCGGCTGCAGAAAACCCTCGATCACGAGGTCGAGGTTCTCGAGCATCAACCTCGAGGCCGCCGGCATCGCCGTCGATCATCGCGGGCGCATCACGGTCGATCCCGTGACATTGCAGACCAGCGTGCCCCACATCTACGCGGCCGGTGACGTGATCGGCTTTCCGAGCCTCGCCTCGACCTCGATGGAGCAGGGCCGCGTCGCCGCCTGTCACGCGCTCGGCATGGAGCCCCTGGCGCCGCCGGAGTTCTTTCCCTACGGCATCTATTCGGTGCCGGAGATCTCGACCGCCGGCCTCACCGAAGAAGAGGTGCGCACGCGCGGCATTCCCTACGAGGTCGGCATCGCCCGCTTCCGCGAGACCTCGCGCGGCCACATCATGGGGCTGAACAGCGGCATGATGAAGATGATCTTCTCGACCAAGACGCGCCGCCTGCTCGGCGTGCACATCCTCGGCGAAGGCGCTACCGAGCTGATCCATATCGGCCAGGCCGTGCTCAACCTCAAAGGCGGCATCGACTATTTCATCCAGAACACGTTCAACTACCCGACACTGGCGGAGGCGTACAAGATCGCCGGCCTGGATGCGTGGAACAGGATGACGCGGTGATCTTCCTTCGCCTCTCCCCGCGGGGAGAGGGAGAAGATGAGCGCATGCCTGCATTCCGCCGCGCGGGACATCGCGCGATTGCGTTCGCGCCATCGGGCACGTAGCCTCACCGTCTCAACAAACAAAAAATCCAGCCGGAGAGAACGCCATGGCGCGCCTGAAGTTCGGAGCCTTCCTTGCCCCGCATCACCCGATCGGGGAGCATCCGATGCTCCAGTTCCGGCGCGACCTCGACCTGGTCGAGCAGCTCGACGCGCTCGGTTATGACGAGTTCTGGTGCGGCGAGCACCATTCCTCCGGCTGGGAGATGATCGCCTCGCCCGAGATGTTTTTGGCCGCGGCCGGCGAGCGCACCAAGCGGATCAGGCTCGGTACCGGCGTGGTGTCGCTGCCCTATCACCATCCCTTCAACGTCGCCCAGCGCATGGTGCAGCTCGATCACATGACCGGCGGCCGCGCCATCTTCGGCTCCGGTCCCGGTGCGCTCGCCTCCGACGCGCACACGCTCGGCATCGACCCGATGACGCAGCGCGACCGCCAGGACGAGGCGATCGGCGTGATCCGCCGCCTGTTCAACGGCGAGCGCGTCACCGCCAGGAGCGACTGGTTCACCATGAACGATGCCGCGCTCCAGCTCCTGCCCTTGCAGGAGGAAATGCCGTTCGTGGTCGCCTCGCAGATCTCGCCCTCCGGCATGACGCTCGCCGGCAAATACGGCATCGGCATCATCTCGCTGGGCTCGATGACGACACAGGGCCTGATGTCGCTCCAGCAGCAATGGCAGTTCGCCGAGGATGCCGCCAGGAAGCACGGCACGACGGTGAATCGCGCCGACTGGCGCGTGCTCCTGACCTGGCACGTCGCCGAGACCCGCGAGCAGGCCCGCCGCGAGGCCGGCGCCGGCCTGATGCGCTGGCACAACGAATATAATGTCGGCACCTTGCAGCGGCCGGGCCTCACCGCGTTCACCTCGCCCGACGAAGCCGTGGACAAGACCGCCTTCGTCGAAGGCGCCGCCTCCGTCATCGGCACGCCCGACGACCTCGTGAAAATGATCAAGAACGTGATGCAGGTCTCCGGCGGCGTCGGCGCCGTGATCGGCTTCGTGCACGACTGGGCCAACCCGGAGAACACGCGCCGGAGCTGGGACCTGGTCGCGCGCTATGTCGTGCCGGAGATCAACGGCTATATCGATGGCCTCCGCAAGTCGCAAAAATTCGTGATCGAGAACCGCGCGATCTTCGAACGCGCCGGCCAGGCCGTGATGGCCAAGATCATGGAGAACGAGAAGGCTGCCGAAGCGCTGAAGGTCACCGGACCCGGCCGCGTCGCCATTCCCGCCGTCAACGCCCCGGATCTGCAGAAGGAAGCGGCGAAGCGGTAGGGCTCGTTGGCGTTACACGTGTAACCACGATCTCAAGCAAGCGATATCGGCCTGTGCTATGCTGCCCCGGTCAGCTGGCGCAGGCCGCAATAAAGTCGCGGTCGCGCGATGTCCGTTCGGTCAGCCAACCGGAGCACTCGTCATGTCGATGCAGAATGTGGCCGCCCCTGCGCTTCAGTTCACCGCCCCCAGGCGTAACGAGCTGACGCACATCCCGGGCGACGAGGGCTGGCCGGTCATCGGCAAGACCTTCCAGGTGCTGGCCGACCCCAAGGGGCATATCGAGGCGAACGGCGCCAAATACGGCCCGGTCTACCGCACCCATGTCTTCGGCGAGACCAATGTCGTGCTGCTCGGACCCGAAGCGAACGAGCTCGTGATGTTCGACCAGCAAAAACTGTTCTCGTCGACGCACGGCTGGAACAAGGTGCTCGGCCTGCTGTTTCCGCGCGGATTGATGCTGCTCGATTTCGACGAGCACCGGCTGCACCGCAAGGCGCTGTCGGTCGCGTTCAAGTCCGGACCGATGAAATCCTATCTCAGCGATCTCGACCGCGGCATTTCCGCGCGCGTCGCGCAGTGGAAGGCCAAGCCCGGCGAGATGCAGCTCTATCCGGCGATGAAGCAGCTCACGCTCGATCTCGCCGCCGCGTCCTTTCTCGGCGCCGATATCGGGCCGGAGGTCGACGAGATCAACCGCGCCTTCATCGACATGGTCGCGGCCGCCGTCGCGCCGATCCGCCGTCCCCTGCCCGGCACGCAGATGGCGCGCGGTGTCGCGGGCCGCAAGCGCATCGTCGCCTATTTCCGCCAGCAGATTCCGCTCCGCCGCGGCAATCACGGCGGCGATGATCTGTTCTCGCAGCTCTGCCGCGCCACCCATGAGGACGGTGCGCTGCTGTCGGAGCAGGACATCATCGACCACATGAGCTTTTTGATGATGGCGGCGCACGACACGCTGACCTCGTCGCTGACCTCCTTCATCGGCGAGCTCGCCGCAAACCCGGACTGGCAGGACAGGCTGCGCGCCGAGGTTCTGGCGCTCGGGCTCGCCCCGGGCGCGCCAAGCAGCTTCGACGATCTCGAGAAGATGCCGCTGTCCGAAATGGCGTTCAAGGAAGCGCTGCGGATCAAGCCGCCGGTGCCGTCGATGCCGCGCCGCGCGATGCGCGACTTCACCTTCAAGGGTTTCAGGATTCCCGCCGGCACCGCGGTCGGCGTCAATCCGCTCTATACGCATCACATGAAGGACATCTGGCCGGAGCCGGACCGCTTCGATCCGCTGCGCTTCACCGAGGAGGCCCAGCGCAACCGCCACCGCTTCGCCTGGGTGCCGTTCGGCGGCGGCGCGCATATGTGCCTCGGCCTGCACTTCGCCTACATGCAGGCCAAATGCTTTGCCCGGCACTTCCTGCAGAACATCGAGGTGTCGCTGGAGCCGGGCTACAAGCCGGACTGGCAGATGTGGCCGATCCCGAAGCCGCGGGACGGGTTGAAGGTGCGGGTGAAGGCGGTGTGATGACAAACACCGTCATTCCGGGGCGCACGAAGTGCGAACCCGGAATCTCGAGATTCCGGGTTCGCACTTCGCGCGCCCCGGAATGACAGCAAATAGCTGGGCCGCCTTACGCCTCCTGATCGAACGCCTTGCGTAGCGCCACGTAGCCCTGCTGCTGCTGGCTCCAGTTGCGGCCGCCGGTGATGGCGCCGTCGATGACGAGGTCGTGGCCGTTGATGAAGCTGGATTCGTCGCTCGCCAGGAACACCGCGGCATGGGCGATGTCGTCGGGAATGCCGGCGCGCGGGATCGGCTGGGCGGTCTTGTAGACTTCGCGCATCACCGCCGGCGTCTTCTCCGCGGCGTCGGTCGCCAGCCCAAGCGCCTTGCCGAAAATGCCGGTCGCGATCGCGCCGGGCGAGATCGAGTTGACGCGGACGTTGGACTCGCCGAGCTCCATCGCCACGCATTTGGTGAGATGGATCACCGCCGCCTTGGCCGCGCCGTAAACCACCGACGAGGAGAAGCCGGCGAGCCGGCCAGCGATGCTGCCATTGTTGATGATGCTGCCGGACCCCTGCTTCTTCATGTAGGGCGCGGCGTGCTTCATGCCGAGCATGACGCTGCGCACCAGCGTCGCCATCGCCGCGTCGAAGCGCTCGACCTCGAGGCCCTCGATGCCGCCGGTCTGCGCCGGCCCGCCGGCATTGTTGAATAGGCAATCGATCCGGCCGAATTTGTCTACCGCGAGCGCGATCAGCGCCTGCATCTGCGCTTCGACCGTCACATCGGTCTGGCGGAAGATGCAATTGGCCCCGAGCTGCTTCGCCAGCGCCTCGCCTTCCGGTATGCGCCGCCCCGCGATCACAATTTTGGCACCTTCGGCAACGAAGACTTCAGCGGTCCGTAATCCGATCCCGCTCGTCGCACCCGTAATCACCGCGACCTTTCCGTCCAGCCTGCCCATGGAATGTCCCTGTTTTCGAACCTCTTGACGCCAAATGGCGGATACCGATCGACGACGACGCCGCGACAGTCGGCGCCGCGACGGTCACTATTCCTGCCGGCTCCCGACAAGGCAAGCTTTGCTTGCGCTGGCGAGATGCGTAACATTCGCAACGAACGCACCTCGCAACCGGGCGGCGCATGGAGAAGCTGATCGACGAATTCCGCAAGGGCTGGCAGGGCGCGGCACCTCCGTCGCTCGGCTTGAGCATTGCCTTTGCGGTGGCCTGCCTGCTCGTTGCGACGCTGGCGCGCTGGGGCCTCGCGCAAGTGCGGCCCGACGTCTACTTCACCCCGTACTTTCCGGCCGTGTTCTTTGCCGCCGCGTTCGGAGGCTTCCGGATCGGCATCGTGACGGCGATCGTCGGCGGCGTGCTCGGCGTCGTCGTGAATTTCAGCGATGCGCTTGCCGATCGCGCGCGTTTTGCCCTGCTGGCGCTCTACTGGGCCGTGAGCGCGCTGACCATCTGGGGCGTCGAGCACTATCGCACCATGCTGGCGGAGCAGCGCCGGATCTCCAAGCGCCTGATCGAGGAAGAAGACTATCGCAAGCTGCTGGTCGACGAGCTCCAGCACCGGCTGAAGAACAAGCTCTCGACAGTGCACGCCGTGATTCACCAGGTGCTGCATGACCAGCCGCAGGTCTGGGCCCGGGTCGATCCGCGGCTGCGATCGCTGGCCGCAACCGACGATCTGATCTCGCGGATCGACAAGGCCGGCTGCGACATCCGCGATCTCCTGATCTCGGAGCTCGGCCCCTACGGCCACGTCCGCTTCACCCTCAACGGCGACCGGCTGTTCCTGCCGGCGAAGCTCGCGGTCACGCTGTCATTGATGTTTCACGAGCTCGCCACCAATGCAGGCAAATACGGCGCATTCTCTGCGCCGCGCGGTCTACTGCAGGTGTCGTGGACCGTCAGCGACGATCGCTTGACCATCACCTGGGACGAGACCGAGGGGCCAACCGTGGACAAGGTGTCCGAGCCTGGCTTCGGCACCAAGCTGCTGAAATCGGCGCTTTCCGCCTTCGATGGCAGGACCGAGATCTCGTATCTGAAGACCGGGCTGCATTGCATCATGCAATGCCGCATCCCCCAAGGTGAAAGCCGCTAAAGCGAAAGCAGGCCCGCGCGCCCCGCTCGCGGTTTCGCTGGGCGCATTGACCCTCTGTTAATGACGATCGGCGCGCGTGCCGCATCGCCGCAAGACACCACCGTATTTCTCCGGACCCCTTAACCAAACTTAAGAGGGAACCACGCAAGATCGCGCCCATTGCAAAGGCGCGCTGAAACAACAAGATTCATGACTTCTATGAACGACAACAGATATTCCGGCGCGAGCGAAGCCGAACTCGGATTCCTCAAGGAAATCGTTAGAATGCTGCCGGCCGGCCTGACCGTTCAGGACGCCCATGGCGAGCTTCTGCTGGTTAACGATGCCGCAGCGGCGCAGCTCGGCATGGACGGCAGCCGTCCCTCGCCCGATCTGACGCCGCGCCGGGAAGCCTGCCGCCGGGCGCTGAGCGCCGGCCAGGCGGTCGTCACCGAGGAAGCCCTGCACGACGGCGCGGCGCGCCAGGTGCTGCTCACGACCCATCGCCCCGTTCGCCTCGCCGGACGAGAGCTCCTGATCTCCGCCTCCTCCGACATCACCGAGCAGAAGAATTTCGAGGACCAGCTGTTCCGCTCGGCCTATTTCGACGAGCTGACCGGCCTGCCGTCGCGGCGCGTGATCGAGCACCGCGCCAACAACCTGCTCGCGCGCGATGGCGGCGGCGAGCGCTTCGCGCTCGCCTTTCTCGACGTCGACAATTTCAAGCACATCAACGACTATTACGGCCACGCCGTCGGCGATGCGCTGCTGGTCGAGCTGGCGAAGCGGCTCGGGCGCGACCTGCGCGATTCCGACATGCTGTCGCGCATCTCGGGCGACGAATTCCTGCTGCTGCTCTCCCCGATCCAGGGCCAGGAGGAAGTCGCCGAATTCATGCAAGCGACGCTGGAGCGGCTGACCGCGCCGTTCTTCATCGACCATTCGGAGGTCTTCGCCTCGACCTCGGTCGGCATCAGCATCTATCCCGATCACGGAAGCAGCTTCGAGATGCTGCGTCAGAACGCCGACATCGCGATGTACCGCATCAAGAACGACGGCAAGGGATCGGCCGCCTTCTTCGACGCCAGCATGGAGCGCGAGGCGCTGGCGCGGACCAAGATCGAGCAGTCGCTGCGGCTCGCCATCCTGGAGAAGCGCTTCTGCTGCGCGTTCCAGTCCAAGGTCGACATCCGCACGCAGGCCGTGAAGGGCATCGAGGCCCTGGTGCGGCTGCGCGACGACGAAGGCGTGATCCAGGCGCCGGGCTCGTTCATCAACCTTGCCGGCGAGCTCGGACTGATCGACGAGCTGACCCATCTCGTGCTCGCCGAGATCGTCAAGTCGATCGACCTGATCAACGACACGTTCGGCGCGGACGCCTCGATCAGCATCAACGTCGCCGCCAGGCAGGCCGGCAATCCCGAGTTCATGCGCAGCTTCGCGCAGGCGCTGGACAACACCGGCTTTCCCCAACGCTTCATGATCGAGCTGACGGAAGAGGCCTTCGTCGCCAAAAGCCATTTCCAGTCGGAAATCCTGCCGATGTTCCGCAAGCTCGGCGTCGGCATCTCGATCGACGATTTCGGCACCGGTTATTCCTCGCTCTCGGCGCTCGCCGACATCACGGCCGACGAGATCAAGATCGACCGCTCCTTCATCACCGACATCCATAAGCGGCCGCGCAGCCAGGGCATCCTGCGCGCGATCGAATCCTTGAGCGAAGCGCTCGGCATGACCGTGATCGCCGAGGGCCTCGAATCCTACGAGGAGCTCGCCTACCTGCAGGCCGCGACCAAGATCCGCTACGCGCAGGGCTATTATTTCTCGCGGCCGATCTTCCTGGAGGAGCTGAAGCTCGCAACACCCGTCGCCAGCGAGTCCCGCGCCAGCGTGGCCAGCCGCCCGATGCAGCAGAACCGACACGGCTATTCGCGGGCGGGCGGGTATCGGCGGTAGGGCGACAGCGGCGCAACAAACACCGCCGTCGTCCTGGCGAAAGCCAGGACCCATTACCCCAGGCAGGTGTCGTGGCGCGGGATGGTGACCACGAGTCTTCGCCAAACAGCTTCCTGGGGTAATGGGTCCTGGATCGGCGCTCGCTTTGCTCGCTTGTCCAGGACGACGACCGAGAATGGGTCGCGAAGCCAGCGCCAATTCTCCCCTTTGAAATTACTGCCCTTTTGGTAATAAACAGGCGGGCTTCCCGCGAGGCACGCCATGTCCGGTCCCTCTTCTGTCGTCAGCGATCCCGCCTATATCCGCGCACGCGCCATGGAGACGCTGTTCGAGCGGCTGGAGCATCTGTGCGAGGGCGCCATCGCGATCGATCGCAGCGGACGCGTGGTGTATGTCAACGAGAAATACGTCACCGCGATGGGCCTCTCGCATGAATCCGAGGCGCTCGGCCGCCCGATCGAGGAGGTCATCCCCAACAGCCTGATGCGCAGGGTCGTGGAGACGGGTGAACCGATCATCCTCGACATCATGGAGCTCGGCGGCGAGCAACTCGTCGTGACCCGCATGCCGATCGAGGACGAGAAGGGGAATATCATCGGCGCGATCGGCTTCGTACTTTACGACCGCCTCGAGGGCTTGAAGCCACTGCTCGGTCGCGTCGCCCAGCTCGAGAACGATTTGCGGCTGGCGCGGCGGCAATTGTCGCATGCGCGCGCCGCCCGGTTCACTTTCGACGACTATGTCGGTGCAACCGCCGGCATCGCACAGGCCAAGGAGCTTGCAGCGCGCGCAGCGCGCCAGAGCGTCACCGTTCTGCTCACCGGGGAGACCGGCACCGGCAAGGAGATGCTGGCGCAGGCCATCCACAACGCCTCCGCCCGCGCCGAAAAGCCGTTCGTCAGCGTCAACGTCGCGGCGATCCCGGATACGCTGATCGAATCGGAGTTCTTCGGCGCCGCGCCGGGCGCCTATACCGGCGCGGACCGCAAGGGTCGCGACGGAAAATTCCGGATCGCCGACGGGGGCACGCTGTTTCTCGACGAGATCGGCGAGATGCCGCTGCAATTGCAGGCCAAGCTGCTGCGCGTGCTCCAGGAGCGCGAGATCGAGCCACTCGGCTCCGACAAGGTCACCAGGGTCGACGTGCGCGTGATTGCGGCCACCAATGTCGACCTGCACAAGCGGGTCAGCGAGGGGACATTCCGGGCGGATCTCTACTACCGGCTGAACGTGCTCTCGATCGAGCTGCCGCCCCTGCGCCACTGCCTGGACGACCTGCCCGAGATCTGCGGACGGCTGCTCGAGGACATCAGCGCATCCGGCGACTACCTCAATGCCAGGATCACGCCGAGCGGTCTGGCTGCGCTTGCGCGTTATGGCTGGCCCGGCAACGTCCGCGAACTGCGCAACATCCTGGAACGCGCGCTGATCCTGAGCGATTCAGGACGCCTCACCAGCGACGACTTCGATCGCATTCTCCCCGTCGGCGCGGAGACGGTGCCCACGGCACCATCGCGGCCGGCCGGCCTCGTCCTGCCCTATGCGGAAGCCGAGGCCGAGTTCGAGAAGCACACGCTGGAACAGGCGCTCGCCGCCAGCAACGGCCAGATCTCGGAGGCCGCCAAGATGCTCCAGATCTCGCGCGCGACCTTCTACAAGAAGCTCGCCAAGTTCGGCCTCGCCTCGGGAGCCGCATCCGTCTGAGTTGCGAGACATCGCGTGTCCGGAGTCTCGGACTCCAGACACGGCGCGCTGCCGTTCTGTCCCGGATCAGGCGCTGAAACTGCTGGGTTTTCAGCCATTTTGCGCAAACCTGTGGCATCTGGCGCGGAGCTTGCTCTTCGCTCTGCACAATGACGCGTGCTGCACATGCGCATTCGCAACCAGGGAGGACGCAAGATGAGTGAAGCGATCTCAGTCCATCAGCTTGAGGCGAGACAGCCCTCGCACGTGACCGTCGCCACCGCGAGCCTGATCGGCACGGCCATCGAGTGGTACGACTTCTTCCTTTACGGCACCGCCGCGGCGCTGATCTTCAACAAGCTGTTCTTCCCGACCTTCGACCCCATGATGGGAACGCTGCTGGCGTTCGCGACCTACGCGCTCGGCTTCATCGCGCGTCCGCTCGGCGGCGTCGTGTTCGGCCACTACGGCGACAAGATCGGCCGCAAGACCATGCTCTATCTGACCCTGCTGATCATGGGCGCGGCGACCGCCGCGATCGGCTTCCTGCCGACCTACGAGACCGCCGGCATCTGGGCCGCGGTCCTGCTGGTGACCTGCCGGCTGATCCAGGGCTTTGGCCTCGGCGGCGAATGGGGCGGCGCGGTGCTGATGGCGGTCGAGCATGCGCCCGCGGACAAGAAGGGATTCTACGGCAGCTGGCCGCAACTCGGGGCGCCGCTCGGCCTCGTGCTCGGCACGCTGGTGTTCTCGGTGGTGTCCGCGATGCTGACCGACGCACAGCTTCTTTCCTGGGGCTGGCGCATCCCGTTCCTGTTCTCGATCGCGCTGGTGCTGGTGGGCCTGTGGATTCGCTTCACCATCGCGGAATCGCCGGAGTTCCAGAAGGTCAAGGACACCAAGCAAGAGGTCAAGATGCCGATCCTCGAGGCGATCCGGATGTATCCCAAGAACATCCTGCTCGCGATGGGCGCGCGCTTTGCCGAAAACGGCTTCTTCTACATCTACGCGACCTTCGTGCTCGCCTATGCGACGCAATCGCTCGGCATGAACAAGCAGGACATGCTCAACGGCGTGCTGATCGGCGCGGCGATCGAGACCTTCACCATTCCCGCCTTCGGCGCGCTCTCCGACCGGCTCGGGCGGCGGCCGATCTACATCTTCGGCGCGGTGTTCTCGGCGCTGATGTCGTTCCCGCTATTCATGCTGCTTTCGACCAAGAACCCGCAATATGCCTGGATCGCGATCGTGCTCGGCCTCGCCGTCGGTCACGCCGCGATGTACGGCCCGCAGGCGAGCTTCCTGTCGGAGCTGTTCGGCACCAAGGTGCGCTATAGCGGCGTCTCACTCGGCTACAACCTCGCCTCGATCTTCGCCGGCGCATTGTCGCCGCTGATCGCGACGGGATTGATGACGGCGTACGCGCCGGCGACCTGGCCGATCTCGCTCTACATGATCGCGCTGGCGATCATCACCGTCGTGTCGGTCTATTTCGCCACCGAAACACGCAAGATAGTGCAGTCCTGAACGTCCTGACGATACCTCTCGTCGCGAGGAGCAGCCTGTTCCGGGCCTGCTCCCCGCGCTAGGATCGACGCACAGCAACGACGGCATACCGTCCAGGGATCGGGAGGAACGCCGTGAGCCATCATCCAGCTCTGCCCTATCTGCGCAATTCCGAGAAAGGCAAGGTCGTCACGGCGGCCGAAGCGGTCATGCTGATCCGCGACGGCGACACCGTCGCGACCGGCGGCTTCGTCGGCATCGGCTTTGCCGAGGAGATCGCGATCGCACTGGAGGAGCTCTATCTCTCACACGAGGGCGATGCGCCCTACACGCAGGGCAAGCCGCGCAATCTGACGCTCGTCTACGCGGCCGGCCAGGGCGACGGCAAGCATCGCGGCCTCAATCATTTCGCGCATGAAGGCCTGGTCCGGCGCGTGGTCGGCGGGCACTGGGGCCTTGCCCCGAAGCTCCAGCAGCTTGCGATCGCCAATCAGATCGAGGCCTATAACCTGCCGCAGGGCGTCATCACGCATCTGTTCCGCGACATCGCCGCGCGCCGGCCCGGCCACATCACCCGCGTCGGCATGGGCACCTTCGTCGACCCTCGCAATGGCGGCGGCAAACTGAATGCGCGCACCACCGAGGACATGGTGGAGCTGATCAAGATCGGCGGCGAAGAATGCCTGCTCTACAGGACGTTCCCGATCGATATCGGGATCATCCGCGCCACGACGGGCGATCCCGACGGCAATCTCACAATGGAGAAGGAGGCGCTGACGCTGGAGGCGCTCGCGATCGCCATGGCGGCGCATAATTCCGGCGGCATCGTCATCGCGCAGGTCGAGCGCGTCGCCGAGAGCGGCAGCCTCAATCCGCGCCAGGTCAAGATTCCCGGCATCCTCGTCGACTGCGTCGTCGTGGCGAGGCCTGAGAACCACTGGCAGACCTTCGGCACGCAATACAATGCGGCCTTCTCGAGCGAGATCCGGGTCCGCGCCGCCTCCCTGCCCGTGATGCCGGTCAGCGAGCGCAAGATCATCGCCCGGCGCGCCGCGCTCGAGCTCAAGGCCAACAGCGTGGTCAATCTCGGCATCGGCATGCCCGAAGGGATCGCTTCGGTCGCAAATGAAGAGCGGATCATCGATCTCATCACGCTGACGGCGGAGCCCGGCGTGATCGGCGGCATTCCGGCGAGCGGGATCGATTTCGGCGCGGCGATCAACACCCAGGCGGTGATCGACCAGCCGTATCAATTCGACTTCTACGACGGCGGCGGCCTGGATGCCGCCTTCCTCGGGCTCGCCCAGGTCGATCGCGCCGGCAACCTCAATGTCAGCAAGTTCGGGCCGAAGCTCGCGGGCGCCGGCGGCTTCATCAACATCAGCCAGAACGCCAAGGAGGTCGTCTTCGTCGGCACGTTCGGCGCCGGCAAGCAGCGCATTGCGGTGAACGACGGAAAGCTCGCCATCCTCGACGAGGCGAGGTCGCGCAAATTCGTCAACAGCGTCGAGCACGTCACCTTCAGCGGCCCCTTCGCCGCGACACGGGGGCAGCGCGTGCTCTATGTCACCGAACGCTGCGTCTTCGCGTTGCGGCCCGACGGGCTCGAGCTCATGGAAATAGCGCCCGGCATCGACATCGAGCGCGACATCCTGCGCCTGATGGATTTCAAGCCATTGATCCCGCGCGACCCTATCCTGATGGACACCCGCATCTTCCGCGACGGCCCCATGGACCTGCGCGAGCGACTGCTGACCATTCCGCTCGACCAGCGCTTCACGCTCGACGAGCAGCAGAACCTGTTCTTCGTCAACCTGGAACGCTATCCGCTGCGCAGTAAGGCCGAGATCGATGCGATCGCGGCCCTCGTCGAGGCGAAGCTCGCCCCGCTCGGCCGCCGGGTCTACGCCATCGTCAACTACGACAACTTCTCGATCCTGCCGGAGCTGATGGACGACTATTCGGCCATGGTGCGCAGCCTCGTCGACCGCTTCTATTCCGGCGTGTCGCGCTACACCACGTCCGGCTTCCTGCGCATCAAGCTCGGCGAAGCGCTGGAGAAGCGCGGCGTCGCGCCGCACATCTTCGAGAGCGCGGAAGAGGCACAGTCGGACTGGCGGCAGATCGAGACTGCCGGCAGCCCCGCCGCATCAGGCGACACGCGCGTGACACGGCAGGCCTAAAAATGATGCATGCTCATGGGCCGCCGCAGTCCGCCGGAAGGATGAATTGCAATGTTCGTAACGTTGTGCAACTCGCTGTTACCGAGAAACTTTGAATCAGGAGGGACCATCGTGCGTCGATCACTCATCATAACAACAACCATCCTCGCCCTCGCCGCGGGCACCTCCGCACGGGCCGACGATCTCAAGGTCGCGCTGATCTACGGCAAGACCGGTCCGCTGGAAGCCTATGCCAAGCAGACCGAGACCGGCCTGCAGATGGGTTTTGAATACGCCACCAAGGGCACCATGACGCTCGACGGCCGCAAGATCGTCGTCATCACCAAGGACGACCAGGGCAAGCCCGATCTCTCCAAGGCCGCGCTCGCGGAAGCCTATCAGGACGACAAGGCCGATATCGCGATCGGCACGACATCGTCGGCCGCAGCGCTTGCCATTCTCCCGGTCGCCGAGGAGAACAAGAAGATCTTGATCGTCGAGCCGGCGGTCGCGGACCAGATTACCGGCGAGAAGTGGAATCGCTACATCTTCCGCACCGCGCGCAATTCGTCGCAGGACGCGATCTCGAACGCGGTCGCGATCGGCAAGCAGGGCGTCACCGTCGCAACGCTGGCGCAGGACTATGCCTTCGGCCGCGACGGCGTCGCCGCCTTCAAGGAGGCGCTTGCCAAGACCGGCGCGACGCTCGCCGCCGAAGAATATGCCCCGACCTCGACCACCGACTTCACCGCGGTCGGCCAGCGCCTGTTCGACGCGCTGAAGGACAAGCCGGGCCGCAAGGTGATCTGGGTGATCTGGGCCGGCGCCGGCAATCCGCTGGCCAAGCTCCAGGACATGGATCCGAAGCGCTACGGCATCGAGCTCTCCACCGGCGGCAACATCCTGCCGGCGCTCGCCGCCTATAAGGGCCTGCCCGGCATGGAAGGCGCCACCTATTACTTCTACGAGATCCCGAAGAACCCGGTGAACGACTGGCTGGTCGCCGAGCACCAGAAGCGCTTCAACGCGCCGCCGGACTTCTTCACCGCGGGCGGCTTCGCCGCCGCGATGTCCGTCGTCGCCGCCGTCACCAAGGCGAAGTCGACCGACACCGAGAAGCTGATCACCGCGATGGAAGGCCTGGAGTTCGACACGCCGAAGGGCAAGATGGTGTTCCGGAAAGACGACCATCAGGCGCTCCAGAGCATGTATCACTTCAAGGTCAAGGTCGATCCGAACGTCGCCTGGGCCGTGCTCGAGCCGGTGCGCGAGCTGAAGATCGAAGACATGGACGTTCCCGTCCGCAACAAGCGCTGAGCTCTCTTGCTTCACCTCTCCCGCCGGCGGGGGAGGCCGGGTGGGGGCTCTTCTCGCTCGGGGGTTCTCGATTGCTGAGACACCCTCTCCCCAACCCTCCCCCGCAAGCGGGGGAGGGAGCGCAGCGTGACCGCGGATACATCTCCATTTTATTCGCCAAACTCGGTCGAAACATCGAATGACGCTCTCTCTCGAAACCCGCGACCTCACCATCCGCTTCGGCGGCCACGTCGCGGTCAACAACGTCTCCTGCACGTTCCGCCCCGGCGAGCTCACCGCCATCGTCGGGCCGAACGGCGCCGGCAAGACCACCTATTTCAACCTGATCTCGGGCCAGCTGCGCGCATCAAGCGGCAGCATCCTGTTCGACGGTACCGACATCACCCAGCATTCCGCGCCGCTGCGCACCCGCGCGGGCCTCGGACGCGCCTTCCAGCTCACCAACCTGTTTCCGAACCTCACCGTGGAAGAGAACGTCCGCCTCGCGGTACAGGCCGCGAACGGCACCCATTACGACATGCTGCGGCCGTGGATGGTCCGCCGCGACCTGATCGCGCGCGCCGCCGCCATCCTGGACCGGGTCGCGCTCGGTGGCCGCCGCGGCGTCGCCGCGACCGCGCTGTCGCATGGCGACCAGCGCAAGCTGGAGGTGGCGCTGATGATCGCGCTGGAGCCGAAGGTGTTCATGTTCGACGAGCCGACCGCCGGCATGAGCATCGACGAGGTGCCTGTCGTGCTCAACCTGATCGCGCAGCTCAAGCAGGACAGGAGCAAGATCATTCTCCTGGTCGAGCACAAGATGGACGTGGTGCGCTCGCTGGCCGACCGCATCATCGTGCTGCATAACGGCCAGCTCGTCGCCGACGGCGTACCTGCCGAAGTGATCGCCTCGCCGATCGTGCAGGAGGCCTATCTCGGCATCGCACCGAAGAGCGCAGCATGACCGAGCTGTTGAAACTCTCCGGCGTGCACACCCATATCGGCCGCTATCACATCCTCCAGGGCATCGATCTCGTCGTCCCGCAAGGACAGACCACGATGCTGCTCGGCCGCAACGGCGCCGGCAAGACCACGACGCTGCGCACCATCATGGGCCTGTGGCAGGCCTCGAAGGGCGAGATCAGCCTCGCCGGGATGCGCATCGAGAGCCGCGCCACGCCCGACATCGCCCGGCTCGGCGTCGGCTACGTGCCCGAGAGCATGGCGGTGTTCTCCGATCTCACGGTGAAGGAGAACCTCGTGCTGGCGGCCCGCGACGGGCCGCTCGACGACGCTCAGCTCGACTGGATCTTCGGCTTCTTCCCGGCGTTGCGCCGGTTCTGGCTGTCGCGCGCGGGAAGCCTCTCGGGCGGACAGAAGCAGATGTTGTCGATCGCGCGCGCCATTATCGAGCCACGAAAGCTGCTGCTGATCGACGAGCCGACCAAGGGGCTGGCGCCCGCCATCGTCATGGCGCTGATCGAGTGCCTGAAGGAGATCAAGCGCAAGGGCGCCACCATTCTCCTGGTCGAGCAGAACTTCTTTGCCGCGCGCGAGCTCGGCGACAACGTGCTGGTCATGGACAACGGCACCATCGTTCATCGCGGCGAGATGGCGGCGCTCGCCGCCGACGTGCCGCTGCAGGAGCGGCTGCTCGGCCTGAGCCTGGAGGCGCATCAGTGACAGAACTTGCCGCAAACGATCCGCTGCCGAAGCCGAAGCGCGACATCGCGCCGATCCTGCTGCCGATCGCGCTCGCCCTCCTGGTGATCCCGCTGGTCGGCTCGCCCAGCACCTGGCTGACGCTGACCGCCGCGAGCCTCGCCATGGGCATGATGATCTTCATCATGGCCTCCGGGCTGACGCTGGTGTTCGGCCTGATGGACGTGCTCAATTTCGGTCATGGCGCCTTCATCGCCGTCGGCGCCTATGTCGCAACCCTGGTGCTGGCACCGTTTGCGGCGTCCATTCAGGCCGATTCGCTCTGGATGAACCTCGCGGTGCTGGCGCCGGCTGCGCTCCTCTCGATGGCGATGTCCGGCGCGCTCGGCCTGATCGTCGAGCGCGTGCTGATCCTGCCGGTGTACGGCCAGCACCTGAAGCAGATCCTGATGACGACCGGCGGCCTGATCGTCGCCGAGCAGACGCTCTATGCGCTGTGGGGGCCGCAGATCATCCCGATGCCGCTGCCCACCTCGCTGCGCGGCTCCTTCATCCTCGGCGACGTCGCGATCGCCAAGTACCGCGTGCTGGCGACGCTGATCGGCCTTGCCGTCTTCATCGCGATCCAGCTCGTGCTCAACCGCACCAAGCTCGGCCTGCTGATCCGCGCCGGGGTCGAGAACCGCGAGATGGTCGAGGCGCTCGGCTATCGCATCCGCCGCCTGTTCCTCGGCGTGTTCATGACGGGCTCCGCGCTCGCAGGCCTCGGCGGGGTGATGTGGGCGCTCTATCGCGAGCAGGTCCACGCCTCCATGAGCGACGACCTCACCGTGCTGATCTTCATCGTCGTCATCATCGGCGGGCTCGGGTCGATCGGCGGCTGCTTCATCGGCGCGATCCTGGTGGCGATGGTCGCCAATTACGGCGGCTTCCTGGTGCCGAAACTCGCCCTCGTCTCCAACATCCTGCTGATGGTCGCCATTCTGATGTGGCGGCCGCGCGGCCTCTATGCGGTGACCAGCCGATGATGATCCTCTCAGGCGATCCGCCGCGCAGCCGCGTTCTCACGCTCGTCCTCGTCCTCATCATCCTGGCGCTTGCGGCGACGCCGTTCCTGTTTCCCGGTGCCAAGGCGCTGAACGTTGCGGCCAAGATCTGCGTCTTCGCCGCGCTGGTCGCCTCCTACGACCTGCTGCTCGGCTATACCGGCTCGGTGTCGTTTGCCCACACCATGTTCTACGGCATCGGAAGCTACGCGATCGCGATCGCGCTGTACGGGATGGGTCCGAACTGGGCCGCGGTCGCAACCGGCATCGTCATCGGCCTGCCGCTTGCGGCTCTGCTCGCGCTCGCGATCGGATTGTTCTCGCTGCGGGTCGCGGCGATCTTCTTTGCCATGATCACGCTGGCGGTCGCCTCCGCCTTCCAGGTGCTGGCCTCGCAGCTGTCCTGGCTAACCGGCGGCGAGGATGGCCGCAGCTTCCAGCTGCCCGAACTGCTGCGCCCCGGCACGGTGCTGATCTCCAGAAACCTGTTCGGCTTCGAGGTCAACGGCCGCATTCTCACCTATTACCTCGTGCTCGCCATCTCGGCCCTGATGATCCTCGCATTGCTGCGCGTGGTGAACTCGCCGTTCGGCCGTGTGCTGCAGGCGATCCGCGAGAACCGTTTTCGCGCCGAGGCGCTCGGCTTCCGCACCGTGTTCCACCTGACCTACGCCAACTGCCTCGCGGCCCTCGTCGCCGCCAGCGCCGGCATCCTGAACGCATTGTGGCTGCGCTACGCCGGCCCCGACACCTCGCTCAGCTTCTCGATCATGCTCGACATCCTGCTGATGGTGGTGATCGGCGGCATGGGCACGATCTACGGCGCGATCATCGGCGCCACCATCTTCATCCTCGCGCAGAACTATCTCCAGTCGCTGATGGGCGTCGCCTCCAAGGCGGCGTCGGAAGCCGGGTTGCCGCTGCTGCCGGGACTTCTGCATCCCGACCGCTGGCTGCTGTGGCTCGGGCTGCTGTTCATTGCCAGCGTCTATTTCTTCCCGACCGGCGTGGTCGGACGGCTGCGGAGTGGCGGCGGTGACAAGAGCGCGGGCGCCTCGCATTAAGCTGCCGTTAGTGATGCAGCGCAGCGATTGTTACGCGCATCGCGCAACCGCGGAGCGATTCCCGCCCAGCTGCATGCGGCCGGGCCGTGCAACCGCATTAATGCTCAGGTAACCGGCTTTCCTAAGGTTTGGGCCATTTGTGCGGTGTATTCATGTTCCTCCAGGGAGGGGGAATGCGCCAGGTCTTTTCCACGGTGGCAGCCGGAATGTCCTTAGCCGCAAAGAGCGGCTGGGCGGCCTTGGCGCGGCGTGGTCCTGTCCTGTGGCTGACCCTGTGCGGCGTGTTGCTGGTCGCGGGGATCTTCGCCGTGACCGCCATGGCCGTCGGCGAATTCCGCGAGCGAACCCTCGCCAACCGCGAGCGCGAGCTGGAAAACACGGTGCAGCTGATCGCGCGGCATTTCGATCAGCAATTCGAGGATTCCGACGTCGTCGCCGCCGATCTGATCGGGCAGATGAACCTGCCGGGCATCGCCTCGCCCGGGATGTTCCGCGAGCGCATGTACGGACCTGCCACAAACCAGATGCTGCGCAGCAAGGTCAGCTCGGTCTCCTATCTCGGAGACATCGCGATCTACGATGCCGACGGCGAACTGATCAACTGGTCGCGGGCCCAGCCGTTGCCGAAGATCAACATCTCCTCGCGCGCCTACTTCCAGACCTTCAAATCGGACCCGATGGCCGAACCGGTGCTGCTGGAGTCCGTCCGCAGCTTCATCATCGGCAAATGGACCACGGTCGTCGCACGCCGGCTGAGCCTGCCGGACGGCACCTTCGTCGGTGCGATGGTCCGGCGGATCGATCCGGACAGCTACCAGAACTATTTCGCATCCGTGGCGCTCGCCGAAGGCACGGCGATCTCGCTGTTCGATCGCGAAGGCAAGATGCTGGCGCGCTATCCGCATGTCGAGGAGCTGATCGGCAGGAGCTTCAAGACCGCGCCGCTGATGCACAAGGTGCTGACCGAGGGCGGCCATCAAACGCTTCGCGTCAGGAGCCCGGTCGACGGCGAGGAGCGGCTTGGCTCAGCCGCGTCGCTGAACCATTTCCCGCTGGTCATCGTTGCCACCAACACCACGGCGGCGGCGCTTGCCGACTGGCGGCAGCAGACCGGCTTCATGGTCACGACGGCCGCGCTTTCGGCCGTCGTGATCGCGCTGATCCTCTTTCTGATCATCCGCCAGATCAACCGGCAGAACCGCGAAGCCCAGGAGGGAATCGAAGCGGAGCGGCTGCGGCTCGACACGGCCTTGAACAACATGTCGCAAGGGCTGATCCTGTACGACGCCGCCGGATACATCGTCACCTGCAACCGCCGGTACGCCGACATGTTCGGCCTCTCCCACGACGTCATCAAGCCCGGCTGTCACATCCGCGAGGCGATGTACCATCGCAAGGAACGTGACGCGTTCGACGGCGACGTCGAGGAATTTTGCGACGACGTCATGAGGACCGTCGCCGAAGGCACGGTCTCCACGAGAACCCATCAGATCGCCAACGGCCGCGCCTTCCAGGTCATCAATACCCCGCTCGCGCAGGGCGGATGGGTCGCCACGATCGAAGACATCACCGAGCGCCGCAACCTGGAACAGGAGCGCGATCGCAACCACACCTTCCTGCGCGAGATCATCGACCATATTCCCTCGCGCATCACCGTGAAGGACGCCCACACGCGGCGCTACCTCCTGGCCAACCAGGTGGCCGAGGAACAACTCGTCACCGCCCCCGAGACGATCGTCGGCAAGACCGCGTTCGACCTTTATCCGACGGACGCCGCCGAGATCATCACCCGGGACGACGACAAGCTGCTGCAATCGCCGGACGGACTATTTCTGGATGAGCACATCTGGAGCACCCCGACCATCGGACGGCGCTACATCACCTCGACCCGGATCGGCATTCGCGACAAGTCCGGCGAGCCGCGCTACATCATCAATGTCGTCGAGGACGTCACCGAGCGGCGGCGCGCCCACGAGAAGATCGCGCATATGGCGCACTACGATGCGTTGACCGACCTGCCGAACCGTACGTTGTTCCGCGAGCAGATCGAACGCGAGCTGGCGAAGGTCGCCGACGGCGGGCAGTTCGCGCTGCTCTACATCGACGTCGACGAATTCAAGGGCATCAACGATTCGCTCGGCCATCACGTCGGCGACGAGCTGTTGAAGGCGATCGCCACCCGCCTACGTGGCTGCCTCAAGAAGAGCGACCTGATCGCGCGGCTCGGCGGCGACGAGTTCGCAGTGATCCAGACCGGAATCCAGTCCCGTGCCGACGTGCTGTCCTTCGTGACGCGGATCTACGAGGCGATCCGGCAGCCCTATCACTGTCTCGGCCACCAGCTCTCCACCGACGCCAGCATCGGCATCGCGCTGGCGCCGCAGGACGGCAACGATCTCGACCAACTCATCAAGAACGCCGACCTCGCGATGTACGGCGCCAAGGCCGAGGGACGCCGCACCCACCGCTTCTTCGAGCCGGAAATGGACGCGTGCGCCAAGGCGCGCCTGACCATGGAGCAGGATCTGCGTCAGGCCCTGGTGAACGGCGGCTTCGAGATCCACTATCAGCCGCTGGTCGATCTGCGCTCGGGCGAGGTCTCCGGCTGCGAGGCGCTGCTGCGCTGGCGCCATCCCGAACGCGGCGGAATCTCGCCGGCGGAGTTCATTCCGATCGCCGAGGATACCGGCCTGATCAACGAGCTCGGCGACTGGGTGCTGCGCATGGCCTGCAACGAAGCCGCGACCTGGCCGGCGCATGTGCGGGTTGCGGTCAACGTCTCGCCGGTGCAGCTCAAATGCGACACGCTGGCGCTCAGGATCGCCGGCGCGCTCGCCGCCTCCGGACTCGATCCGCGCCGGCTCGAGCTCGAAATCACCGAGGCCGTGCTGATCCGCGACGACGAGGCGGCGCTCGCGATCCTGCACCAGCTTCGCGCGATCGGCGTGCGGATCGCGCTCGACGATTTCGGCACGGGCTACTCCTCGTTGAGCTATCTGAAGCGCTTCCCGTTCGACAAGATCAAGATCGACCGCTGCTTCGTCGCCGACATCGCGGAGACGAGCGGCGCGCCCGTGATCGTGCAGGCGGTGGTGAACATCGCCGCCGCGAGCCACATGACCACGGTCGCCGAGGGCGTCGAGACCGAGGCCCAGCGCGAGCTGCTCCGCGCGCTCGGCTGCACCGAGATGCAGGGCTATCTGTTCAGCGCGCCGAAGCCCGCCAGCGAGGTGCGAAAGCTGTTCGGCCCGAGCCACGCCGTTCCGGTGGCGGCGGTGGCCTGAGATGGCGAGATCCGCATCGCCGTCATGGCCTTGCGGATCGCCCATGGCGCCAGGGAGCCGGCGACCACGTCACCCTCAGCGTCGGCGTCGCCAGCCACATTCCCGGCGAGGCCGACGGCACCCCCGACCGGCTGCTGGGCCTGGCCGACCAGGCGCTCTATGCGGCAATACGGCTTGGCTGCGACAGCCTGCCGGTTCCTGGCCGCATTGCCCGCAAATCAACGTGGCCGAACACGGCGGAAGCGGTTGCCCACCCCTCGCCAATCGGCTAAATGAGGCCCACTGCACCCGTAGCTCAGCTGGATAGAGCGTTGCCCTCCGAAGGCAAAGGTCACACGTTCGAATCGTGTCGGGTGCGCCAGCCTTGTCGCCGTCTTCACGCCAGCGCCTAGCTGAGCATCGAGATCATCGTCTGGATCTGGTCCGAGGCGGACGCGACCAGGCCGTCGTAGGACGTCTGGCCGTGTGCGGCGGCCTTCAGGATGCATTCGGCCACAGCCGCTTTCAGACCGAAGACCGATTGATGGGCCGGTACGCTCGCCATCACGGTCTCCAGCGCTTGACGCATCGTGCGAATGAGCTCGGAGCTGTATTGCATGGGTTGTCCTCCGCGCCCTCATATTAGATCGCGTGCCCATGCTTGCCACTCACAAGCCTGAGACTGTTGTTTGAACCTGGTCGAGACTGAACGCCTCAATTCAAACGCCAGATGGCCGCATTGAGCAGGCCGGCAAACGCGAACCCAGGCTGCGTAAGGCGCGAAAAGCATCGATCGCCTCGCGCTTCTCCTTGCACGATTGTATCATCTCTCCATGAGCGATTCCGGCACGGTGACGGGCGAAACCTCGCCCGTCCGCAAGATCATCCATATCGACATGGATGCGTTCTATGCGTCCGTGGAGCAGCGCGACAATCCGGAGCTGCGCGGCAAGCCGGTCGCGGTCGGAGGCTCCGCCGAACGCGGCGTCGTCGCGGCCGCCAGCTACGAGGCCCGCAAGTTCGGCGTTCGCTCTGCCATGCCGTCGGTGACGGCGAAGCGGCAATGTCCCGACCTGATCTTCGTCAGGCCGCGCTTCGAGGTCTACAAGGCGATCTCCAGGCAGATCCGCGAGATCTTTGCCGAACACACCCCGATCATCGAGCCGTTGTCACTCGACGAGGCCTATCTCGACGTGACGGAAAACCTGCAGGGCATTCCGCTGGCACGCGACGTCGCGCTGCGGATCCGCGAGAAGATCAAGGCCGAGACGGGGCTCAACGCTTCGGCGGGCATCTCCTACAACAAGTTTCTGGCCAAGCTCGCCTCCGATCATCGCAAGCCCAACGGCCAGTTCGTGATCTCGCCGGAGATGGGACCCGCCTTCGTCGAGGCGCTGCCCGTCGGCAAGTTCCACGGGATAGGCCCGGCGACCAGCGCGAAGATGAATGCGCTCGGCATATTTACCGGTCGCGACATGCGTAACCAGACGCTGGAGTTCATGAACGCGAATTTCGGCAAGGCGGGCGCCTATTACTATTGGATCTCACGCGGTGTCGACGAACGTCCGGTGCGGGCCAACCGGATCCGCAAGTCGATCGGCGCGGAGACCACGTTCCAGGCCGACCTCGACGAATTCGAGGCGCTGGTCGCCGCGCTCAAGCCTCTCGTCGACAAGGTCTGGCGCCATTGCGAGGCGACCGGCAACCGCGGCCGCACCGTCACCTTGAAGATCAAATTTGCCGACTTCGAGATCATCACACGCAGCAGGTCCGCACCAACACCGGTTGCAGGCCGGGACGATCTGGAGCGGCTGACCTGCGGCCTGCTCGAAGTCGAGATGCCGCTGCCCAAGCGCGTCAGGCTGTTGGGCGTATCGCTGTCTGCCCTCCAGGACGGGGATGATCCGGAGCCGCAGCTGACTTTCGGCATTTGAACCGGATGGACGGTGACGGGATTTTTCAAACATCGCTTCCGAATGTGCCGCGCGCAATGACGGCTAGGAAACCAGCCTGGTGCGAAGCCGCCTGTACTCGTCATCCGTTACGGATCCCGCCTTTCTGAGCTGATCAAGCTTGGTAAGCTCGTCTGCAACGCTGAAGCCGACGATGTGCCGCAACTCCTCGCGCGCCCGTTGAGCTTGCTCGGCGTTACGTTCGGCCATGCTTCGCCCTTGCGTAATGAGGTATGCAAAGATGCCGAGGTAGGAGGTCAGAACCAGCACGAGCACCCATAGTGCCTTGCCCCACCCGGAGATGTCGTGGCGCCTGAACAGGTCGCCATAGATGACGATGAGCAGCCAGAACCAGACGACGAATGCGAATATCGCAATCATGTCCATCAGGAAATTTCGGTACGTGAATCCCTCTTGAACGAAGAACATTGCCATCCCCTCGTTGAATTACCGTTCTCGATCCGTCGCTCCACTTAACGGCAGTACCGATGCGACACGCGGTGCGACCTTCCGCTGCTCGAGCGGTACCAGCAGCTGCCGTTCCGCCAATAATATCTATGCCAATGCCGATGCCGCCGGTGGGCGCCGGCGATCGCTCCGGCCGTAGCTCCTATCGCAGCGCCGCGACGACCGCCGACGGCACCGCCGATGACCGCACCCCGAAGCGCGCTCTGAGGATACGATTCGCTGGAAGGGAACATTCCCGCGAACGCGAGCAGGATGACGAACAGTGCAAGCTTTCGCATCTGAGCGTGCCTTTCCTGATTGGACGCGTCTGCCGCGCAGATAACCGCAGAACGGTTTATCTCTGAGGGTGATCAGCGCCGCCGCGGAGCGGCATAGCGTGGATTGATGCCGCAATATGCGTTCGTGCCGGAAGCGGCAGCCAGACATTGCGGGCGTGTGGCGAACTGGCAATTGCCCGGAAAGCCCCAGTTGCGACCACGCAGGCAGTAACGATCCGCCTCGGCGGCCTGGGCCGGCCCCGAGAATACAACGGATAAAAATGTGGCAAGCAATGCCAGCATCGGAACGGCACGATGCATCTCGACCTCCATGGATGGATGGAGGCGAATTATATCGCCGACGCGTCGGCCATACCGCCAGTAAAAGCCCTTGCCAGACGCTGCGGCGTTTATTGATGCGACCTGAGGCGAAAAGCGCCCACGCTATCGCGAAAATCTCAAGCTCGGAGCTGCCTGAAGGCGGCCGTATCGATTGACGGCGTCACACCTTCACGGCGGGGGTCTCCCCCGCCGATCTGATCTTCCTTCACGACCGGCAATGGTCAATGCCTCACATGCTCAAACACGACGATCACACCCGTCGGCTCCGGCTCGTGGGCCATCAGGCGCGTGAGGTCGGCATCGCTCCAGTCGGCGAGGCTGACGACTTCGCCGGTCTGGCGCTCGGCGCCGAGCGACGGGGTCGGCTCGAGGACCTTCAGGCCCGTCTCGTCGACGAAGAAGGTGTGCTCGCCGAACATGCTGTTGAGCTGCGGCATTGCGGGATGCTCGTCGGGCAGCACCTGGGCGCCGAGTTGGTTGACGGTCTGCTTCACCTGTTCGGATGTGAGCTTCATGAGCTGCTCCGTTTCTGTCGTGCCGGGTTTCATTGAGTTGAGCTAGGACCGGCGTTCCCTGCGCCTGTGTCGCCTGGCTCAAATTCCCGAACCGGTGCTGCGCACAAATGTTCCGATGAAATGTATTTCGTGATCGCGAGTTTCATCCGCCGCGCTCACGGCACGGGTTCGCCACACGATGTCCACGATCTGCCTGTGAGCGGCTCTAATCGGCAGCTTCGACGATCCGAATGTCGCGGTCCGCGCCGTCGCCGAGCAAATCATGGGCAGCCTGATAGGCTTCTCCTGATGCCTTTTGATCCGTTACTCGCTCCTGACCTCGCCGACCGAGAGCGCGCAGATGCGTGACAGATATGTGTAGGGCAGACCGGTCTCCCCGGCCCAGGCGTTGAACTGCGCCTGCACTTTTGCGAGATCGCCCTTCGACTTCACCTCTTCGCCGATATCGAGGCCGGCACCGCGCAGGCAGGCCACGACATCCCTGGAGGTGACGAAACCGTCCCAGCCGACGAAGCGCAGCAGCATCTGGCCGGTATTGCCGCCGAGCCGGCTGCCGCGCTTGGTGAGGAGATCGAGCAGGCCGATTTCGTCGGACGACGGCCACTTCGCCAAAAACTTGCCGAAGCTGCCGTGCTCCTTTGCGATCGCCTGGACGAAGGCGGCGTTGTCGCGCACCGACATGATCTTGGCGCCGTTGCGCACGATCCGCGCATCGCGCAGCAGACCTTCCCAATAGTCTTCCGGCTGGAAGGTGAGCTTGGCCGGCTGGAAATGCAGGAAGGCCGCTTCAAAGCCGTCCCATTTCGAATCGATCACGCTCCAGGCAAACCCTGCGCAAAACACCCGCCGGGTCATCTCGGCGAGGATGCGGTCGTCGCCGAGCTTGGCCAGACGCTTGAGGTCGGGCTTGTCGGGCATCAGCCTGTCCAGCGCCTTGGGGCCGCCCTTGCGCTTCTCGGCGCGGGCACGAATGGTCTTGAAGGGGGTCATGCGGACACGAGCGATTGAGGATATGCCACGACAGCAGAATTCGATGGTCCGGTCCAGACCTGCGACGCCCGATGCCCTGCATGCCGCGATACGCCGCGGCATGCTCCGGCTCATTGGATTGACGCGAGGGGGCGGCCGTGCTGGTCTGCTTCTTGCTTTTTGCCGTTTTGGAATTCCCAGACAATTTCAATCGCGAACGGATTTCAAATGCGCTGCCTGGTCGTGGCTGACCTGCACTACGCGCTGCCGCAGTTCGACTGGCTGGTCAGCGCGGCGCCGCAATTCGACCTGGTGATCTTCGCCGGCGATGCGCTCGATATCGGCTCGATGGTGGATTTTCGCGCGCAGATCGTGGTGGTGAAGAAATACCTCGCGCTGCTTGCCGGGAAGACCCGCGTGATCATCTGCTCCGGCAACCACGACCTCGACGAGCGCAATGCGGAAGGCGAGAAGATCTCGCGCTGGATCTCGGAGGTGCGCGAGCTGGGCATCGCCTGCGACGGCGACAGCCTCACCATCGGCGACACCCTGTTCACGGTGTGCCCGTGGTGGGATGGACCGCTGGTCAAGCAGCGCATCGCCGACCAGCTCCGCGATGCCGCGGCGAGCCGGCCGCAGCGCTGGATCTGGGCGCATCATGCGCCGCCGGCGAATTCGCCGACGAGCTGGGGCGGCAAGCGCTTCTTCGGCGATGTCGAGGTGGTGCAGTGGATCATGCAGTATCAGCCGTCGATGGTGATCTCGGGACATGTGCATCAGTCGCCCTTCATCACCGACGGCTCGTGGTTCGACCGGCTGGGCCAGACCTGGGTCTTCAACGCGGGCCTGCAACCGGGCCGGCCGCCGACGCATATCGTGCTGGATCTCGATGCCGACAGGGCGTACTGGCTCGCGGCCGGCGAGGCGCAGTGGATCGACCTCGGCGCGCCGCTGAAGCGGCCGGCGGCATTTGTCGAGGCGCCGCCGGACTGGCTTACATTCTTGGATCGGATTGCCGATCCGAGCCTGGCGAGACCTCAAGCGGTGGCAAGTTGATCATGCTCTGAAGCACTTCGCCGACCATGGCCAGATGCGTGCCGTGGCCGGCATATTGCCGCTTGAGATCGGCAAGATAGGTGTTGGCGACGTTGAGCCGCTGCGCCAGCATCTTCGCGATCAGCAGCGCCACCCCCGGCTCCTGCTTCAGGAACGAGGCGGCATCCTCGAACTCGTAGACGATTGCATCGGAGCAGGCCCTGACCGTCGCGGTGTGCGGCTGGCCCAGCAGCACCGACATTTCGCCCAGCACCGCGCCCGGCTCGGTGACGGTGGCGACCACCATCTCGCCCTTGAGCACTTCGAGCTTGCCCTGCATCAGCACATAGAGATGGCCGCTGGTGCCGCCCTCGGTGACGAAAACCGTACCGGCCGCAACCTGCCGCTCCATTCCGCCGGTGCAATAATCCAGGACTGCGCGCATCGCCGAAGCTCCCATCGCTGGGGATACCCATCGCCGGGATACTAGAGCACGATCCGTGCCACGCGGCAATTCGACCTGTGTAGAGCTATCGCGACAGGTGCTTTGCGAGGTGAACCGACTGCCAGTCGCCGAGCCCGGTATCCCTGAACCCGGCCTTCTTCGCCAGGCCGCGCATTTCCGCGTTCGTCCGCGCGGTCTCGCCGGCGATCATCTCGTGGCCGAGATCGATCGCGCGCGTCTCCATCGCCGTCATCATCTGGAGGCCAAGGCCCAGGCGCTGGAAGGCGTCGGCGACCGAGATGGCAAACTCGCCGTGCCGTGCGGCCGCATCGTAGGCGTAGTGCGTTTCGCCGATGATGTTGCGCTGCCCCTCCTGCCTGAACTCGGCCAGCAAGGTGAAGTGACCGGGACGGTCGGCCTTCGCCACGCATTCGGCCGCGACCACGGCGAGGTCGGCGCGCGCCCCCATGAAACGCTTGTTGCGCGATGACGTGGACAGGCCGGTGAAATAGACCGACAGGTCCTCCACATCGGACGCACTGGCGGCCCTGATGCAGACCATCCCCTTCGCTTCGGCCAGTTCAACCGGCGCGACGACGCCCCCCGGAAACAGCTGTAGCATGCGTGACGCTCTCGGCAGGTTGCGTGAACCGCACACCTAGCCGAGACCGTGCACTTACCGCTTGGACATTGCTGCCAATCTTGCGGCCGAAAACGAACTGCGCGCCGCCCTATGCCGTACCTCACACCCGCGAGAGTGACGGCACCTCCTCGGGCATGATCGCCTGGAGGCCGCCGAAGCGCCGCTCACGGCCGTGGAACGCGGCGAGCGCCTCGGCGAGATCGCCCGCATCGAATTCCGGCCACATCCGCTCGGTGAAGTGCAGCTCGGCATAGGCGCCTTCCCACAGCAGGAAGTCCGACAGCCGCTTCTCGCCCGAGGTGCGGATGATGAGATCGACGTCGCGCAAACCGGCCTCGCCGGTGACGAGCTGCGAGAACGCCTCGCGGGTGAGGCTGGTCAGCGCCGCCGCCTTCGCCGCCGCGTTGAGGATGGCATCGCGCGCGGAATAATCGACGGCGATGCGGAGGTGGAGCGTGCTGCCGTGGGCGGTGGCCGCTTCGGCCCGCGCGATCGCATTCGCGATGCCGTCAGGCAGTCGGTCGCGACGGCCGATCACGGTGAGACGCACCCCGTTTTTCACCAGGCTCTGCACCTCGTTGGCGAGATAGAAGCGCAGCAGGGTCATCAGCGCTGCGACCTCGGCCTTCGGCCTTCGCCAATTGTCGGTCGAGAACGCATAGAGCGTCAGCGTGCCGATGCCCTGCTTGGGCGCCGCCTCGACGATGCGGCGGATCGTCTCGACGCCGGCCTCGTGGCCGCGCAGCCGCGACAGGCCGCGCCGCGTCGCCCATCTGCCGTTGCCGTCCATGATGATGCCGACGTGAAGCTTCTCGCTGCGAGAGGTCATGTCACTTTGCATTGCAAAGTCTCCGGTCAAAAAAGGGGAGGATCAGGTCGAGATGATACCGAGACGGCCGAGCGGCGGCGCTTCGCGACCGGCGGCCTTGGCGGCGTCGCGCACCAGGCGCTCGAGCACGGCCAGATAGTCGAGGAAGCGGCGGCGGCCTGCCCTGGTCAGCCGGCATGTGGTGTGCGGGCGATTGCCCTCATAGCCCTTGGTTACCTCGACGAGGCCGGCCTCCTGCAGCACGGCAAGATGCCGGCTGAGATTGCCGTCGGTAAGGCCGCAGAGCAGCTTGAGGTCGGCGAACGCCAGCCCCTTCGGATGCGCCATCAGCGAGGTCAGAAGCCCGAGCCTCGCCTTCTCGTGGATGACGCGGTCGAGCCCTTCATAGGAAAAAGGCGCGCTGTCAGTCTTCGACATCATGATCTCCGGACGCAAAATACAGAATGCCCGCCATCACCGACTGGCCGATCACGAAAGGCAGGCCCATGGTCCACGGCGACAGCGTGTGGGTTCGGCTCGCGAGCACCACGACCGCGAAACCCGAAACGAAATACCAGGCGCCGGCGAGCGCGACGGTGCGCGGCAGCGAGCGAATGGAGGCGAAGATGCCAAGCGACACCAGGATCTGCCACAGACCCGGCAACAGCCACAGCGTCTCACTCGCGAACTTCCACATCACCACCGCAAGCAGCACGCCGGCGACGCCTGCCGGAAGGAACTGCTCGACCGCCTGGTGGATCATGGCGTCGGCAAGGCCGGAATGATGGCGGCGCGAACGCGCGCGCATCTCGATCCCGATCATCAGGCCGGAGACCACGGCGGCGATGAACCAGCCGAAGAAAAAGCCGAGCGGCTCTCCGGTGGGGTCGCCGAGCAGCCAGAATTGCAGGATTGCCGTAATCAGCGCGACACCGCCGGTCGCGACCATGGTTGCCGGGCCGTAGCCGCGGAACGCCGTGCCGGCCGCAATCTGGCTGCGGATCGCCACGATGTCGGCCAGCGCCTTGTCGAGATCGCGCATCGGCAACGCCAGAACCTCGCTCGACCCCGCTTGTCGGGATCCGTTACTTTGTATTGCAAAGTATATAGCATTGCAAAGTAAGCGCAAGCCCGAAGGATGCCCCGAGGAAACACGCTTCAACAGAACAACTGCCGGTTGCGCCAATGGGGACCGGCCGGATAAGATGAGCCAATAGCGTTCCGGGGCGTGGAGATGTTCAAGACGACTGTTGTTGCGTGCGTGCTACAGATGATCCTGGCCGGGGTGGCCCATGCGGCGGGGCCTTTCGGCACGATCCGCGTCGGCAACTGGAACGGTGGCGCCTATTCCAATGATTCAACCGGCGCGTTCTCTCACTGCGCCGCAAGCACACCTTACGCCAACGGCGTCACCTTGCTTGTTGGCCAGGATGCAAACAGCTCTTGGCTGCTCGGCTTTGCCAATCCGGCATTTCGCTTCAAGAAGGGTGAGAACCTGACGATCGACGTAACCTTCGACGGTCAGGCCGAGGTAAGACTCTTCGCGACCGCGTTTTCCGAGGTGATGGTCTCGGCAGTTCTGCCCACCAACGTCGCCCGCGCGCTCCAGAAGGCGAGCCTGATGGTGGCGGTGGCGAGAGGTACGCCCTTTCAGTTCAGCCTGACGTCAACTGCGCCTTTGGTGGCTGCGATTACCAATTGTGTGACCAGAGTCAAAGCCGACGGCCTGGATAAGGCCGGCGATTTTACAAAGATTGCCGCCAAGCCGCAGACCGCGCCGGACAAGCAGGCATCACCGGCAACCGGCGGCAAATCTGCTCGAACCAAGAGCGGCACCGGCTTCGTGGTCAGCGCCAACGGCCACGTCGTCACCAACAACCATGTGATCGACGGCTGCGTCGGCGACATCAAGGGCAACCTCACCAGCGAGGCCTCGATGGCGCTGCGCGTTGTGTCCAGCGATGCGAACAACGATCTCGCTTTGTTGCAGGCGCCGTCGACGGCGGCTTTCAAGGACTTTGCCCGTATCCGCGACCGCTCGATCCGCTCCGGCGATTCCGTCATCGCGATCGGCTTTCCTTACCATGGAATGCTGACCTCGGACTTCACCGTGACGACCGGTATCGTGAGCTCACTCAGCGGCATGCGCAACGACACGCGCTTCCTGCAGATCAGTGCGCCAGTGCAGCCCGGCAACAGCGGGGGCCCGCTGTTCGACGCCACCGGGCAGATCGTGGGCGTCGTTACCGGAAAGGTCGACGCGCTCCGCATCGCCGTGGCGACCGGCAACATTCCCGAGAACATCAACTTCGCCATCAAGACCGGCGTGCTGCGCGACTTCCTCGACAATTCCGTGGTGCCCTATCAGACCGCCGAGCCTAAGGCCGAGCTCAAGACCACCGACATCGCCGGCAACGCGCGGCCCTATACGATGCTGATCTCGTGCAACGCGACGGAGCAGGCCGACGCGAAGCGGTAGCCCTCACGAGCAAGGCAAGCTGCCGCGCCGACCACTGCTGTCATTCCGCGCGAAGGCGGGGAATCCAGTACGCTGCGGCCTCTCGTCTCTATCACTCCCCTCTCGGAGTACTGGATCGCCCGGTC